>DASPQG010000050.1:0-8761 GCA_035625085.1 Thermoplasmata archaeon | reverse complement strand
TCCGCGAGCTCGGTCGCCTTCTCCTCGGCCTCCCGGACCACGTCCCGCGGGGCCCGGTCCCGGAAGCCGGGGTCGGCGAGGCGGGCCCGGGTCTTCTCGAGAAGCGCAACGAGCTTCTCCCGCTCCCGGGCGAGCGCTTCCGCCGTGGCTCCCGAGGCGACGGGCCGCTCGATGAAGCACTCCCCGAAGACCGCCACCCGGCGGCCAGTGGAGGGCGGAACCTCGTCGCGTTCGCCCAGGAAATCGAGCGATCCGAGGCGCACCAGGCGTACCACGGTCTCCCGCTCGGCCCTGAGGACGCGCGCCGCCTCGGAGCCCGTCGGGCGAACCCACGCCTTCGGCCTCGCCTCCAACGGGACCTTCTCCTCGGAACGGAGGTTGCGCAGCAGCCGAACCGTCTCGAGGACGGGTTCCATCTCCACCTCGGCGACCGGGTCGGCGGGCGCCTCGTCCGGGCGGGGCCATGCGGAGAGGGCGAGCAGCGTGTCGGGGTGCGGCAGCGCGTGCCAGAGCTCCTCGGTCACGTGGGGGACGAACGGATGGAGGAGCCGGAGCGACCGCTCGACGACGAAGAGGAGGGTCTCCCGAGCCTCTCGCTGCGCGGGTTCGCCGCGACGGCCGGTGAGCGCCTCCTTCGCGATCTCAACGTACCGGTCCGCGAGGTCGTGCCAGAGGAAGTCGTAGAGCGTCGTGGCCGCTTGGGTGATCCGGAACTCCGCAAGCGCCCGGTCGACCTCCTCCGCCGCGTGCCGATACCGAGAGAGGATCCACCGGTTCTCGAGCGCGCCTCCGGCGGGGAGGGCGGGCGGTCCCGCGGGGGGGGCGGTCCCCGGCGGCACGAACGAGAGCGTGAACCGTCCGAGATTCCAGACCTTGGTGAGGAAGTTCCGCCCTCCGTCGAGGGCGGCCGAGCCGAACGGCCCGTCCTCGTCCGAAGGGTTCGGGAAGACGAGCGCAAAGCGCATCGCGTCGGCCCCCCGCTCCCGGATCACGTCGAGCGGATCCGGGGAGTTCCCGAGATGCTTCGACATCCGGCGGCCCTGCTCGTCCCGGATCATGCCGGTGAAGTAGACATCCGAGAACGGCCGGGCGTTCCGGAAGTAGTAGCCGGCCATCATCATCCGGGCGACCCAGAAGAACATGATGTCGCGGCCGGTGACGAGGACGCTCGTCGGGTAGTAGTGTTCGAGGTCGGCCGTCCGCTCGGGCCACCCGAGCGTCAGGAACGGCCAGAGCCAGGACGTGAACCAGGTGTCGAGCACCTCCGGATCCTCCTCGAGGTCCGGCGAGCTGCACTGATCGCAGAGCTTCGGCGGCTCGACCGCCACGATCTCCCGACGACAGACGCGGCAGTGGTAGACCGGGATCGTGTGACCCCAGAGGACCTGGCGCGAGATGCACCAGTCCTGGATCCCCTCGAGCCAGCGGAAGAACTCGCGTTCCCAGCGGGCCGGGTGGATCCGGATCTCTCCGCGCCGGACTGCCTCGAGCACCGGTTCGGCGAGACTGCGCATGCGCACGAACCACTGGGTGGAGAGCCGAGGCTCGATCACCGCGTCCGAGCGCTCGGACCGGGCGACGGAGTGCCGATACGGTTCCCGGCGCAGGAGAAGACCGGCCTTCTCGAGGTCCTCGAGGGATTTCGTGCGGGCCTCGTCCCGGTCGAGGCCCCGGTAGGCCGGCGGTACCCAATCGCCCGTCAGGTGCCCGGAGTCGTCGAGGATGTCGGGCGGCATCGGCAGCGTCGGGTGCCGCTGGAACACCTCGTGGTCGACCAGGTCGTTGCGCGGGGTGACCTTGAGCGCTCCGGCGCCGAACCCCGGGTCGATCGCAGCGTCCTCGATGATCGGCACTGTGCGGTCCGTGAGCGGGACGATCACCTCGCGGCCCAACCAGGACCGGTACCGCTCGTCGGACGGGTGGACGGCGACCGCGACGTCGCCGAAGATCGTCTCGGGCCGCACCGTGGCGACCTCGAGGCCCCCGGGGGTTCCGTCGGCCCACGGGTAGCGCAGGTAGTAGAGCTCCCCGTCCTCCTCGGTGTGCACGACCTCGAGGTCGCTGATCGCGGTCTGGAGACGCGGGTCCCAGTTCACCATCCGTTCGCCGCGGTAGACGAGACCATCGGCGTGGAGGCGGACGAACACCTCGCGCGTGGCGCGGGTGCTCCCCGGATCCATCGTGTACCGGTACCGGGACCAGTCGACCGTGAAGCCGCCGGCCCGGGTCTGTTCCAAGATGCGGCGCTCGTGCTCCTCCTTCCACCGCTCGATCTCGTGCAGGGCCTGCTCGCGGGGGAGTTTCTCGAACCGCACGCCCTGCTTCGCGAGGCGCCGCCGGACCTCGACCTGGGTCGCGAGGCCGGCGTGATCGAGGCCGGGCACCCAGACGGTGGCATCCCCGTGCATCCGGTGGTGCCGGACGAGGATGTCCATCACCGTGTCGCCGAGCATGTGTCCCATGGTGAGGAGCCCGGTCACGTTAGGGGGCGGCAGGATGACGCAGTACGTCGGCCCCTTCGGGCGGTCGGGGCCCCGGCCCACCGCGCGGGCGTCCCACTCCTTTTGCCAGCGTGCCTCGACCGTCCGGGGGTCGAAGCGCGTCGGAAGGGCCGGGGCGCTCAGGAGGCTCCCCTCCCAAAGGCGATGGGAACCGCGAGCCCGAGTTCGATCGCCGCGGCGGCGGCCATCGCCGCGAGAGCGAGCCCGAGACCGGCCGATTGCAGGAGGTCGAACACGATCGGGGGGATGCCGGCAAAGATGAGTCCCGGGATCGACACCAGGACGGCGAACCACGCCCCGGTGTAGAGGTTCGAGATGGCGAGGCCCTTCCGACGGGCCCATCGGAACAGGAGGCCCAGTTCGAGGAAGGCGGCGGCGACGACGGCGGGGAGCTCCGCCACGATGAACGCGCCGAACGTGGCCGGGTCGAAGAAGCGGAGCAGCGTGAAGCCGAGGATGAGCGCCGCGCCGACCAGGTACATCATCGCAATCAGCGCGACCTTGCCGAGGAGGATCGACCGGTTCGATAGTGGCAGGGACCGGCCGTACGAGTAGGCGAGCACCTCGATAGCGAAGAAGGCGGGCCCGAAGAAGGTTGCGAGGAGTGCCGCCGTGGTCACGGCGCCCAGCGCCAGCGAAGCGGCAATCGGGTTCTGCGTCGGCGTCACGTACGTGAGCAGACCGAGGGCTCCGGCGTCCAGAATAGGAAGCAGGATCAGGAAGGCGTAGCCGGGGGTACGGCTCGCGATCCGCAGGTCCTTCGTGAGGACGGCCCGGGCGCTTCCCATCGGCCGGAGCGTCGACGAGGCGGTCGCGAGATCGGCCGGGCGCTGCACCGGCAGGAACAGGAGGCTCCGTACCGAGCGGGAGAGCCAGACCGCTGCCCAGAGCGCGAGCGAGACGTACACGGCGACGGCCAACCCGAGGGCGAGCTCGCCCGTCGAGGACAGAATCACGGCCGCCGCCGTTCCCCCCGAGACGATGGTGGGAAGCAGGGCGAACGTGAAGGGGAACGCGGCGGCGAGCAGGGCGCCGGAGGTGGACGGCCCCTGGGTCGCGAGTTCGCCCAGCGCCCGGAAGAACGCCGGGGCGGCCGTGATGAACGCGAACATCGCGAACGCAGGGACGAGCCAGAGGATCAGGTAGGCCCAGCGGACGAAGGCCCGGCCTCCGCCGCCGCGCGAACCCTGCACCCGCCGGAGGAAGAACCGGCCGGTGAGGAGCGACAGCGCGAGCGCGAACACGACCGCGACGAGCACGCCAGGCAAGGACGCGAGGCCCGCGAGCGGGCCGAGCGCTAGGCCGATCGCGACCGGCGTCACGACGAGGATCGTGCCCGCAGGGAGGTCAAAGAGGCGCAGGTACAGGATCCCCGCGATGCGGTGCAGCGACCGCGAGTCGATCGGCAGCGGTTCGAGGACGGTGAGCACCCCGGACGAGATGAGGGTCGGGATCACCTGGACCCCGGTCCACCAGAGGAGCGCGATGTCGAGGCTGTAGAGCCCCGTCAGGACTGCGCTCTGGAACAGGCCGGTGGGGACCGTGGGGAGGATCTCGGGGTTGAGGCTTTTCTGCCGGATGATCGCCCCCGCGCCGAGAGCGAGCAGCGCGAGCACGGCGCTGATCACCGTCTTGCTCTGGAGGACCCGCCGGCGAGCTCGTTCCACGAGCAGCTTCGACCGCCCCGCGGGGAGGATGTTCCCTTGACGGAACGCGTAGACCGCCTGCAGCGAGAGTTCGGCGAACGCGACGTGGCTGATCCGGATCGTCTCGCGCCAATTCATACCGAGGGGTCGCCGAGCGAATCGACCGCGGCCCGCACCCCCACGTCCTCCTCGGTGAGCCGCAGGAAGATCTCCTCGAGCGAGGCGTCCCCCGCCGCAACCCGGGCACGCAGCGCGGCGAGGGTCCCTTCCCCGCGGAGCACCCCCCGATCGAGGATGCCAACGCGGTGGCAGAGCTGTTCGGCGACCTCCATCGTGTGGGTCGAGAACAGCACTCCGCGGCCACCGCTCCCGACGTAGCGGACGAGCACCTCCTTCATGATCCGTACCGAGCGCGGGTCAAGGCTGTTGAGCGGCTCGTCGAGCACGAGGAGGGGCGGGGCGTGGAGCAGCGCTCCGATGATCAGTACTTTCTGGCGCGTTCCGTTCGAGAGCGTCGCGATCGGCTCCTCGAGCTCCGGTTCGAGCCGGAACGCCTCGGCGTAGCTCTGGAGGCGCCGGGTCGCGGTCGCGGCATCGATCCGTCGAACGCTCGCGACGAACTCGAGGAACTCCCGGGGCGTGAGCGCCTCGTACAGCATCGAGGTCTCGGGGACGTAGCCGATCCGCGCCTTCACGGAGAGGCTGTCCTCGAGCGCGTCGAGCCCGAAGACCCGGATCTCCCCTGCCACCGGGCGAACAAGCCCGACGATCGCCTTGATCGTGCTCGTCTTGCCGGCTCCGTTCGACCCCAGAAGGCCGTAGATCTCCCCGGGCTTCACGACCAGGGAGAGCGACTGGACCGCGGTCCGCTCGCCGTACGCAACCGAGAGCCGGTCGAGGGACAGCGGGACGGAATCGCTGCCGGGGCCGGTCGCGTCCATCCCTATCCCCTCCGCTCGCCGATGGTATAACGCCAATGGGACGGCGCGACTAGCGCGACCGGATCAGCGGGAAGAGGATGACCTCCTTGATCGACGGGATCCCGAGGAGACCCATCACGAGCCGGTCGATGCCGAAGCCGATCCCCGTGTTCGGGGGCAGTCCGTAGCCGAGCGCGTTCACGTAGTCCTCGTCGTAGGCGTACCGGTCATCCCCGCGCTCCCCGAGCTGGGCCTGGAAGCGGGCCGCTTGCTCGTCGGGGTCGTTGAGCTCGGTGTACGCGTTCGCGAGCTCGTAGCCCGGATGGAACACTTCGAACCGCTCCACCCGCCCGGGCTTCGTACGGTGCCGCTTCGCGAGGGGCGTCGTGGCCGCCGGGTAGTCGACCACGAAGGTGACCCGCTCGAACGTCGGCTCCACGTAGTGCTCGAACAGCTTGTCGAGGAACGTCCCCGTGGACGAGTTGTCGGGGACGGTGGACCCGGTCGCGCGCACGAGCTCCCGGAGCTCCTCGCGGCTCTTCGCCGCGATGTCCTTGATGCCGCTGCGCGCCTCGAGCGCCTCGACGAAGTCGATGGTGGGGAACGGCGGCAGGAACTTCCTCGCCGCCGCCTCCACTACCGCATCCCCGGGGCAGAGCTCGATCGTCCGGAGGGCGAGCCGCTCGTAGAGGCCCTCCATGAGCTGCCGCATGTCGTTGTAATCGGCGTACGCCCAGTACGCCTCGAACTCGGTGAACTCGGGGGAGTGGATCGAGTCGAGGTCCTCGTTCCGGAACGCCTTCCCGAGTTCGTAGACCCGTTCGAGGCCACCGACCAGGAGCCGCTTCAGGGGCAGCTCGATCGAGATCCGGAGGCGGATGTCCTCGCTGAGGTACTTCGAATGGGTGACGAACGGCGCGGCCGCGGCCCCGCTCGCCACCGAGGTAAGCACCGGGGTTTCGACCTCGAGGAATCCGTGGTCGTCAAAGTAGCGACGGATCTCTCGGACGAGGAGGCTGCGAAGTCGGAACCGCGTGCGGGCCTCCGCCGAAGAGAGGAGGTCGACGTACCGTCGACGGAGCCGCTCCTCCACGTCCTGGAGACCATGGTACTTCTCGGGGGGTGGCCGGATCGCCTTGGCCAACAGCGTGAGCGAACGAACCAAGAGCGATGGCTCGCCCCGGCGCGAGACCGTGGGGTTACCCTCCGCCCCGACGATATCGCCGGGGTCGAGATCGGCAAGCCAGCTCTGGTACGCGGCCTCCCCGAGCTCGTCCACGCGCAGCAGGAGCTGAACGGACCCCGAGAGGTCCTCGAGGTCGGCGAACGCGGTCCGACCGTGCTGTCGGATCGCCATCAGGCGACCGGCGATCCGGATCGTGGCCCCCGAGGCGGTCTCTCCGGGGTTCAAGGCAGAGCAGGCCGAACGGACGGTTTCCGTTGGGAAGCGGTCCGGAAACGCCCAGGGGTACGGCTCCTTCCCCCCGGCCCGCCACCGGGCGACCTTCTCCCGGCGGTCCCGCTCGAGGCGGTTCTCTTCGACCATTCGACCGGGCGAGACGTGGTCGAGTAGAAAATGGCTCGTGCCTGAGGGGGAACTGTCGCCGCGGGGCCCGGTTATCGGGCGGTAGGCTCAATCGCGAGGCGTTCGACCCCGCCCGGACGGAAGAGCGCCAGGTGCTCGGGAATCGCGGGGTCCTTCCCGGCCGCTCGGGCCGGTTCGTGGAGCAGGAGGAACGTGCCGAGGAAGAACTCAGCCGCGGCGTCGCCGCCACCGATCCCGTAGCTCACGTAGTCGGAGAAGTACACATGGACCTGCCCGGAGCGGCGCTTGCGCAGCGCTTCGAGGAACCGTCCCAGCTCCTCGGGGCCTTTGCGCTCCAGCTCCTCGACAAGGTCCCGCAGGATCGGCCGCTGACTCACGCCGGCGAGGCCGTCATACGAGAGGTAGACCGCGGGACGGGGGTCGAGCGCAACGACGTCGAGGCGGAGCACTCCCTCGACCGGCTTCGTCCGCATGGCGAGCGCCCTACCGCCCTCGCGTTAAGAAGGCTTCGGGCCGAACCGGTATCGGGAGACCGCCCGGGGGAACGGGTTTCCCGAGCGCCGGCCCTCGCACCGCGGCGGAGCTCAGTGCTCGTGGCCGCCGGGGCCGCCCGCCGGGGCGGGGCCCGACTTCTTCGAGGCGATGATGTCGTCGATCCGGAGGATCATGCTCGCGACCTCCGTCGCCGACGTCAACGCCTGGCTCTTCACACGGAGCGGCTCGATGACGTGGAGCTTCCACATGTCGGCCGCCTTCCCGTCCTGAAGGTTGATCCCGCTGTTCTTGTTCGCGGTGGGTCCGTCATGGGCGCTCCGCAGCTCGATCAGGGTGTTGATCGAGTCGTACCCGCCGTTCTCGGCGAGAGCCCACGGGATCGCTTCGAGCGACTGGGCGAACGCCTCGACCGCGAGCTGCTCGCGGCCGCCGACGGTGCCCGCCCACTTGCGCAGCTTCACCGCGAGGTCGATCTCCGAGGCGCCGCCGCCCGGGCAGACGACCCCGTCTTCGATGACGCTCGCGACGACCTTGAGCGCGTCGTGGAGCGAGCGCTCGACCTCCTGGGTCACGTGCTCGCTGCCGCCACGGACGAGGATTGAGACGGAACGCGGGTTCGCACAGCCGGTGACGAACGTCATCTTGTCGTCGCCGACCTTGCGCTCGTCGACCTTCGCCGCCGAACCGAGGTCGGCGGGCGTGAGCTCCTTGATCCCGGTCACGATCTTGCCGCCGGTCGCCCGGGCGAGCTTCTGGAGGTCCGACTCCTTGACCTGCTTCACTGCGTAGATGCCCTGCTTCGCGAGGTAGTGGAGCACGACGTCGTCGATCCCCTTCTGGCAGACGACGACGTTCGCGCCGACCGCCTTGACGGCGTCCACCATCTTGTGGAACGTCTTGTCCTCTTCCTCGAGGAAGCTCTGGATCTGGTTCGGGTTCTTGATGTTGATCTTGCTCTCGATCTCGGTCTTCTTGATCTCGAGCGCCGAGTTCAGGAGCGCGATCTTCGCGTTCGTGACCTCCCCCGGCATCCTCGGGTGGCCGCGCTCCTTGTCGAGGAGGATTCCCTCGATGAGCTCGGTGTCGGAGATCGTGCCGCCGTGGCGCTTCTCGACCTTGATCTGGTCGACGTCGGCCACGTTCTTGCCGCCTCGGGTCTCCGTGATCTTCTCCACCGCGTGGACGGCGATCTTTGCGAGTTCTCCGCGCGAGCCGAAGACGCCCTTCGACCCCATCGCGGTCGTGGCGCAGTCGATGAGCACGCTCTCGTCGCCGACCTTGACCGGCGTTCCGATCTCGCTTTCGAGCAGGTGCTTCGCCTGCTGGAGCGCGAGCTGGAAGCCGCGGGTGATGACCGTGGGGTGAACGTTCTGCTCGAGGAGGTACTCGGAGCGCTTCAGGAGCTCACCGGCGAGGACGACCGCGCTGGTCGTCCCGTCCCCGCACTGCTGGTCCTGGGTCTTTGCCACCTCAACCAGCATCTTCGCGGCGGGGTGCTCGACGTCGACCTCTTTCAGGATCGTGACGCCGTCGTTCGTGATCGTGATGTCGCCCATCCCGTCCACGAGCATCTTGTCCATGCCGCGCGGACCCAACGTCGTTCGGACGGTGTCCGCCACGGCCCGGGCCGCGGCGATGTTGTTGCCGGTCGCA
>DASPQG010000049.1:0-6744 GCA_035625085.1 Thermoplasmata archaeon | reverse complement strand
ATGTCACCGTAGACCCGCCACTCGGTGACCTTCCCCGCGCGGACGATCGCGCTCCACGCCGCGGGGAACCGCCACGCGGCGCCCGGTGTGGACGTCCCCCGACCCCGGTAGGAACCGCTTGCGAGACCGAAGACCGCCACCTGCGGCCCCTGGGAGAAGATCCGTTCCACGCGGATACGGTAGTCGGGAAAGTCGGCGAAATACGCTGCCCACGCCTCCCGGCGGAGCACGTACTGGCCCCCCGTCGCGTCGACGAACCGCGTCTTCGAGGTGGAGAGTTTCGCGAGGCCGTCGGGGTCGCTCGCGTTAATCCGGCGGACGTACGCTCGGACGGTTTCGATAGGGCTCGCCGTCGGTTTGCGCCGGGAGGACCCGCCCTTCTTCCTAGCTGGCGAAGGCATGGTACCGGTACGGATCGGGGGCTTTCAAAGGCCTCGTCCCTCGGAGGCCCCCGAGAGGTCGAGGCCCGTGTCGTTACAGCGACCGGGCCTGCACGGCCGTGATGGGCCGGAACCCGCGCTTCGTGTAGAAGCGCGCCGCGATCTCGTTCTGCGCCGGGAACTCCGCGGTGACGATCGCCGCGCCCTTCGCCTTGAGGGCGTTCGCCACCTCGTGCAGGACGAACTCCCCGACCCCCCGACGCCGGTAGATCGGCAGGAGGTAGATGTCGAGGATCACACCCTCCTGCTCGGGGGCGTAGAACGGACGCTCGCGCACATGAGCCCGGACGAACCCGACGACCTTCTCCCGCTCGGCCCCGACGCCTTCCGCGGCGAGGACGACCGCTTTCGGGTTCGAGATGTCCGACTTCAGGATCTGTCGGGCCTGCTGCTCCGCGTCCTCCCGGACCTTGAGGAGGGGGTCGAACTCCTCGTTCAACCGCTTGAGCCGGAGGAGCAGCGGAATGAGCGCGGCGACATCCGCGTCGCGGGCGGGCCGCAGGTGGATGGGGGGCGACGACGACTCCGTGGACCCGCTCGTTCGGCTCTTCCCGCCACCTTCGCTGCTCATCCGGTCTTCCTCCGTTTTTGGGCCGCCGCCCGAGGCATCGGGGGCGTAAGACGGGCGCGGGCGAGCGCCCGGACGAGCTGCGCGGGCCGGCCCATGAGGGTCCGGGCTCGCTCCAGGAACTCGTCGTGCGAGAGCTTCCGACGGGCGATGCCGAGCCGAACCGCGGTGTCGCCGACCGCAGCGGCGATCTCGGGGAACACCTCGGGTTCTTCCATCGTGGGGAGGAGGTGATTCTTCGAGAGCCCCTTGCGGGCGGCGCCGCGGGCGAGCTCCTTCGCCGCGGCAAGTACCACCTCGTCCGGGATCGAGCGGGCCCGCGCGTCGAGGACGCCGCGGAACACCGCCGGGAAGATGAGGGAGTTGTTCACCTGGTTCGGGAAGTCGCTGCGTCCCGTCGCGACGATCGCTGCGCCGGCGCCCTCCGCTACCTCGGGCCAGATCTCGGGAACCGGATTCGCGAGCGCGAAAACGATCGGCCCTTTCGCCATCGCCCGGATATGCTCGGGCCGGACCGTGTCCGGTTTCGGCGTCGACGCGGCCAACAGCACGTCCGCGTCCGCGACGGCGGCGGCCAGGTCGCCGGACCGGCCACCGCCGTCCGTGGCGAGCGCAATCCGGTACTTCCACGGATTCCGCAGCTCGAGCTCGTCGAGGTCCTCCCGGTCCGCGTGCAGGATCCCCTTCTGATCCACGAGCGTGAGCGTGTGCGGAGAGTGGCCGAGTTCGAGCAGGAGACGGGCGGTGACAAGGTTCGCGGCCCCGGCGCCGAGCAGCACGGTACGCACCTCGGGCATCGAGCGGTGCGTGAGCGCGAGCGCGTTGAGGACTCCCGCCACCGTGGCGGCGGCGGTGCCCAGCTGGTCGTCGTGCCAGACGGGGATCGGGAGCCGGTTCGCCAGCTTCTCCAGGATCCCGAAGCATTTCGGGGACGCGATGTCCTCGAGGTTGATGCCGCCGAAGGCCGGGGCCATCGCCTCGACGGTGGCGATGAATTCGTCCGGCGATCGGGCCCGGATCGGCACCGGAATCGCGTCCACCCCGCCGAGGATCTTGAACAGGAGCGCCTTCCCCTCCATGACCGGGAGGGCGGCCTCCGGTCCAATCTCGCCCAGTCCGAGCACGCGGGAGCCGTCCGTGACGATCGCGATCGTGTTCCATCGGCCCGTGAGCTCGAAGGCGCGGTTGGGGTCCGCCTGAATCGCCCGCGACACCGCGGCGACCCCCGGAGTGTACCAGAGCGCGAAGTCCCCGAGGGAGCGCACCGGCACCTTCGGTACCGTCTCGATCTTCCCCGCGTAGAAGCGGGAGAGCTCGACCGACCGCTCCCCGAGCTGGTCGGTCTGGTCCTCGCTCCGCTCCGCCGCGGTGGGGGGGGTTCCGGCCTTGCGCCGGCCCGGGCGGTCGGGGTCGACCGGCGGGGACGCGCTTCGGGCCATCCGCCGGCGTGGACCCGGACTCGGTTTATTAGACCTGTGGCGCAGTCGTGCGGGTAGTTCGGCAATTGACGGCCGCCGCAGACGGGGCCTCGCCGAAGAAAGATCTGCGCGCAAGCCCCGGCTTCAAATACTCCAAGGCCTGCTCCCGCTCGCACCGTGAGCGCCGCCCCCGATGCCCTCCCTCACCCGTTCGTGCGGCCCCCGAGAAGCGGGGCGGCCCCGCTGATCTCGCCGGCGGAGCTGCGACGGCAGATCGAGTCCTCGATCCCACCGCTCCTCCTCGACATCCGCTCCGCGGCGGAGCGCCGGATCGTCCATCTCCCCGGCGACCAGCATATCCCGCTCTCTTCCCTGGGCGGCGCGCTCGGCTCCCTCCCGCACGACCGACCGATCGTGGCCTACGATCACTTCGGCGCCCAGGCCCGGCGGGCGGCCCGGTTCCTACAGGACCGCGGCTTCTCCCTGGCCGCCGCCCTCGAGGGAGGGCTCGAGGAGTACTCCCGGGTGGCCGACCCGGACCTTGCCCGCTACCCCGACGATACACCGGGGGCCCACCTCTTCCTTCGACAGATCCCCCGGCTCGAGACCGGCTGCCTCACCTACTTCCTCGGCGACTGGGATGCCCGCGAGGGGATCATCGTCGACCCGGGACGCGACATCGACCCTTACCGGGCCCTGCTCGCGGAGTCGGGCTGGCACCTCGCCGCCATCGTCGAGACTCATACCCACGCCGACCATCTTGCCGGCCACTCGGCCCTGCATGCCGCGACAGACGCGCCGATCTATCTGAGCCACCGATCGGAGGCGCACTACCCGCACCGGGTCTTTTCCGAAGGGGAGGCCGTGAGGTTCGGGGAGGAGGAGGCCGTGGTGCTCGAGACCCCGGGACACACGCCGGACCATGTGACCCTCCACGTCCGCGACAAGGTCTTCACCGGGGACACGCTCTTGCTCGGGAGCTGCGGCCGGACCGACCTCGGCGCCGGCTCTCCCCAGCAACTCTACCAATCGCTCACCGAGAAGCTCCTCCCCCTTCCGCCAGAGACCGAGGTCTACCCGGCGCACTTCGGCGCCCACCACGCGCTTCCCGAGCGCCACGTCTCGACCATCGGATTCGAGCGGGTCCGCAACGAGGCGCTCACTCAGGGATCGCTCGAGGCGTTCGTCCGGTACATGACGGAAGGCTGGCCTCCGAAGCCGGCGGACTTTGACCGGATCGTCCGGACGAACCTCGACGAGTAAGGCACGAGTACCGGTGGGCCGGACCGTGGGATTGTTTCCCGCGCAAGCGTGTTTCTTCCGCCGTACCTTTCCGAAATCTCGTCATCCTTAAGACCCGCCCGGGGTCCCGAGCGTGATGCTCGTCCGCACCGGCCTCACCGCGGCATTTCCGCGCTCCGAGGCCCTGGTCACCGCCACCCGGGACCTCGATCGGGGCCGGACCACCGCCGACACGGTCGAGGAACTGTACGCGAAGACCGAGCACGAGGTCGTGGCGCTCGAGCGCCGCCTCGGCTTCGACGAAGTGACCGCGGGCTACCTGCGCTGGGCCGACCTCTTCCGGCCGTTCGCCGAGACATGGGAGGGGTTCACCGTCGGCCCGCTCACCCGGTGGCTCGAGACCAACACGTTCTACCGCCAGCCGGTCCTGCTCGCCCCTCCCGGGCGGACCCCGGGAGCGATCGCCGCGCGGCTCCCCACCTCGCTCCAGCATTCCCCGAAGGGCGCCCGCGTGCTGCTCCCCGGCCCGTACTCGTTCACCGTCATGCTCGACAACCGTTCGGGGGAGACCGAACCGGCGCTGATCCACCGACTGGGGCGGCTCCTCGGGGACGAGGTACGGGAGCTTCGAGCCCAGGGGTTCGCTTCGTTCCTGTTCTCCGAGCCCCAGCTCGTCGTCCGTCCGCCCGAGGGGCCGCGCGCGGAGGCGGTCGTCGCCGGCTACCGCGCCATCGAGGGGGCGCTCGACGGGGGCACGTCGATCGTCTGGACGTACGGCGCGGACGCGCGCCCGGCGTTCCCCCTCCTCGACCGCCTTCCCGTGTCGGTGGTCGGGGTCGATCTCGCCGAGACGGAGGTTGACCAGATCCCCACGGGACCATCGGGAAAGGGGCTTGGGCTCGGAGTCGTCGACCCGCACACGACGCTTGAGGAGGACCCGGCGGAGGTGGCCCGCGTCGTCCGGGCCGCCTGCGCCCGCCGGCGCCCGAACGCCGTCTGGCTCGGGCCGGGGGCGCCGCTCGACCTTCTGCCGTGGGAGCCCGCGACGCGCAAGCTCCACGTCCTCCCGGCAGTCCGCCAGGCGCTCTCGGAGGGGTCGGCATGAGTCGGACCCTCTTCCCGACGCAGGAGATCGGTAGCCTCGCGAAACCGCGCTGGCAGCTCCTCGGACAGCGGGCGGAGCCGCTCGACGAGGGCGCCAAGGAGGAGCTCCGCGACTGGGACGAGAAGGTCGGCTTCGGGCGGGAGGCCGCCGAGGTGCGCGACGCGCTCCTCGCCGGCCGGGCGCGGGAGACGAGTGCCGACCGGGTGCGAGATCTCGGTGCGCTGTTCGCCCTCCGGTTCCTCGAGACCGCCGGCCTCGACCGGGTCTACGACGGCGAGGCGCGTCGCATCGAGATGTACGAGTACCCGATCCGGCAGATGCGCGGATTCCGGTTCGGGGGCCACGTCCGCTCGTTCGACAACAAGTACTACCTCAAGGCGTCCGTCACGGACGAGGTCCGGCTCGACCACCCGTACCATGTCGACGAGTTTGACTTTGTGAAGCAGCATGCGCACGCCGAGCCGAAACTCCCGATCACCGGCCCGTACACCCTCGCCGACTGGTCGTACAACGAGTACTACCTCGCGCGCCAGCCCGGATGGAAGGGCCGCGCCGCCCGCCGGGCGGCGCAGCACGAGTTCGTGGTCGACCTCGCCCGCCGGGCGATCCGTCCGACCCTCGCGGCGCTCATCGACCGCGGCTGTCGAGTGATCCAGATCGATGAGCCGGCGGCCGGCACCCACCCGGACGAGGCGGCGGTCGTGGTCGACGGCTTCAACGCCGCGACGGAGGGGCTCGACGCCGAGTTCTCGATGCACATCTGCTACTCGAACTACGCGGACCTCCTGCCGACGCTGCTCGAGGCGAAGAAGTGCCGGCAGTGGGCGTGGGAGTTCGCGAACCGCGACTCCCCCGCGCACGACGGCTACGCCGTCCTGAAGAAGCTCGCCGAGTACGGGGACACTCGGGAGGTGGGCCTCGGCGCCGTCGACGTCCACCGCGACACGGTGGAGCCCCCCGAAACGGTTGCGGACCGGATTCGCCGGGCGGCGAAGTACCTCGGCGACCCGAGCCGGATCTGGGTGAACCCGGACTGCGGGCTGCGCACCCGGAGCCTCCCCGTCGCGCGCGCCAAGCTCGAGTCGGTCGTCCACGGGGCGGCGATCGCCCGCGCCGAGTTCGAGAACCCGCGACGCTAGGCGCTCCGCCCCGTCACGGGCCGGAGAGCAGCTCGGCGCCGGACGGTCCGACGAGGACCGTGTGCTCCGCCTGCGCGACGAACCCATGACCCCGTTCGACGAAGACGGGGTACGTCTGGAACGAGCGGCGGGCTTTCTCGAGCGCCCGCTGCTCCTCAGGGCCTACGACCCAGCGGGCCGTGAACGGCAGCGTGCGGAACCGGCCGAACATCGCCGCGAGGGCAGGATCGGAAGCGCCCGGGTCGCGGCGGAAGCGAAGGATGTTCCCGAACGGACCGTTCCCGATCGAACCCATCCCGTTGGTCGCGAACGGCTCGATGGCGATCACCTCGCCCTCCTCGAACGTTTCTCCGCTCATCCCCGGCACGTTCGGGACCGACTTTCCGCCGTGCAGGAGGTACCGCTCGATCGAGTGGCCGGTGAGGTCGACGATCGGTTTCACCCCTCGGGCCCGGATCGCCTCGGCGATCGCGCGGCTCACCTCGTCGACCCGGCCGCCGGCCCGCACCTTCGCGATCCCCGCGGCCCGGCCCTCGCGGGCCGCCCGGATGAGGTGATCGAACCGGTGCGTCCCGCCGACCTCCACCGTGTCGGCGGTGTCGGCGATCGCGCCGTCTAGGTGGGCGCCGACGTCGACCTTGAGGAGGTCCCCCTCGACGAGCGTGATCGTCGCCCCGGGCGCCGGCGTGAAGTGGGCCGCCTCGTCGTTCCGGGAGAGGTTCGCCGGGAACGCGGGCTGGGCGCCCTCCGAGCGGATGTACCCTTCGACGGCGTCGGCGATGTCCGTGAGCCGGGCACCGGGGACCGCGAGACGGATCCCGAGCTCCCGGGC
>DASPQG010000048.1:0-4444 GCA_035625085.1 Thermoplasmata archaeon | reverse complement strand
GAAGAACGCGAAGAACATCCCGCCGTACTCGGTGTTCCATCCCTCGACCAGCTCGGCTTCCGCCTCGGGAAGGTCGAAGGGGATCCGCTCCATCTCGGCGAGCATCGCGGCGACGAAGACGACGAGGGCGAGGAAGAGCGGCCCCCAGAACCAGTAGTTCTGCTGCTCGTAGACGATCGTGTTGAGGTCGAAGCTGCCCGCAACGATCACCACGGCCACGACCGCGAGGAGGAGCGGAACCTCGTAGGCGATCATCTGGGCGGCCGACCGCATCCCGCCCATCAGGGAGTACTTGTTGTTGCTCGACCACGCGCTCACGAAGATGAAGAGCGGCGCGAAGGCGAAGATCGCGAGCGCGAGGAGGAGCGTGAGCGGGAGGGCCCCGGTGTCCCACCCCGAGGAGATCGGCAGGATGCCGAAGATCATGAGGGAGGTCGCCATGTAGGCGGTCGGGCCGAAGTAGAAGCCGAGGGCATCGGCGTCCCGCGGTTTCACCGTGTCCTTGCGGAACAGCTTGAACCCGTCGGCGAAGTTCTGGAGGAGACCGGCGAAGCCGACGTGCATGGCGGCCCGCCGGTCCATGAACCGACCGAGGAGCTTGCGTTCCCACCAGATCAGCATGATCGTGTTGATCATCGTGGCGGCGAGGATGATCACCCCGAAGATCAGCACGGCAAACCCGGTCTCGACGCCCGAGCTCGTGACGACCGCCCGCGCCCCTCCGGGCAGGATGGTGCCGATCGCGTTGGCGATGAGGCTCGAGATGTCGTAGGAGACCGAATAGAGGGTGGCCTGCGACATCGTCCTCCCCCTCTATCGATCGACCTCTCCGATGCAGGGGTCGATACTCCCCATGATCGGAGGGATGTCGGCGACGCGGTACCCCACGAGGTATTGTCGGGCGGCGCTGAGGTTCGCGAAGACGGGCGACCGGAACTTCACCCGGTACGGGTGCTCCGAGCCCTCGTTGACGACGTACGCCTGGGCCTCGCCGTGCGGCTCCTCGACCGCGGAGAACCCAAGGCCCTTCTCGTAGTTTCGCTTCAGAAGGTATCCCTCGCGCCCCACCGGGGCGTACGGCGCGCCGAGCCATCGGGGGAGGTGCTCCGCCATCACCGGACCCGGGTGATGCTCGAGCCAGTCGATCACCTGCCGAAGGATCCGCACCGACTGGCGCATCTCCTCCATCCGGACGAGGTAGCGGGCCGTGACATCGGCGCCATCGGCAAGGGCGACGTCGAAGTCGACTTGGTCGTATCGGGAGTAGGGTCGGTCCTTCCGCAGATCGCGCTTGACCCCGGACGCGCGGAGCACCGGCCCGGTGACGCCGTGGGCGATCGCATCGTTCCCCTTCAGTACGCCGAGATGGTCGCACCGCTTGTGGAAGATGTCCGACCCGAGGCAGAGCTGGTCGTACTCGCGGAAGCGATCGGTGAGCCAATCGAGCACCTTCCGGGCCTGGTCGGCGAACGCCGGGGGAAGGTCGTTGCGGACGCCGCCGACGCGCATGTACTCGTAGGTCATGCGCGCCCCGGTGAAGCTCTGGAACAGGTCGAGGACCAGGTCCCGGTCCCGCATCCCGTAGAGGTACGGTGTCAGAAGTCCGATGTCCGCGACGAACGCGGCGTACCACATGATGTGCGAACCGATCCGCTGGAACTCGGCACACAACATCCGGATGTACTCGGCCCGCTCGGGAGGCGTGAGGTGGAGGGCCTGTTCGGAGGCGATGATGTAGAGATGCTCCCAGTTCAGGCCGGCCACGTAACAGGTCCGGTCCATGAGGGTGACCACCTCGTTGTAGTGGCGGTCCTCGCTGATCTTCTCGATCCCCCGGTGGAGGTACCCCATCTCCGGGTCGACATCGAGGATGCGTTCCCCGTCGATCCGGACCCGCAGGTTCCAGAGGCCGTGCGTCATGGGGTGCTGGGGCCCCATGTTGATCCACATCTCAGACATGCCGACTCTTCACCTCCAGCTCCTCGGGCTCGTGGATCTTGAACGAGCGCAGCAGCGGGTGGAACACGTACCCCTCCGGCGTCAGGAGGTGCCGGAGGTCCGGGTGGTGGTCGAACGTGATGCCCACCAGCTCCCAGGTCTCCCGCTCGTGCCAGTTGGCACTCGGCCAGATGCCGGAAGCGGTCTCGATCCGCGGGTCCTCCGCGGGAAGGTCCGCGGAGAGGAGCAGGTACTGGCGGAGCGAGTCGGACCACGCGACGTAGAACACCTCGCGGTGGTCGACCCAGTCGATTCCTCCGACCATCGATAGATGGGCGAAGGAGAGGTCGTCCCGCACCGCGCGGAACAGGTCGAGGGCGGCCTCCCGCCGGAACCGTACGCGACCCGCCATCCCTTCGAACGGCTCGACGCCGAGGAGTTTCTCCCCCAGCTTCGGGCCGAGGGTGCGCGTGAGGTCGTCCGGTTGCATCCGAACCCGCTCCTCGATGCCGTGGCGGACGACCCGCCTATTCCTTGCGCTCCCGAATGAGCTGTTCCAGCTTCAGAATCCCGTCCAGCATCGCCTCGGGCCGCGGAGGGCACCCGGCGATGTAGACGTCGACGGGAACCAGCTTGTCGACCCCCGGGACCACCGAGTAGGCCGTGCGGAACGGCCCGCCCCCGGTGGCGCAGTTCCCCATCGCAATGACCCACTTCGGCTCCGCCATCTGCTCGTACAGGGTGATCAGCTTGTGTGCGACCTTCCACGTGACCGTCCCGTTGACGATCATGAGGTCGGCCTGTCGCGGGGACGACCGCGCCACGACGCCGAACCGTTCGGCGTCCCAGCGAGCCCCGAAACCGGCCGCGAA
The DNA here is from genome assembly GCA_035625085.1 of Thermoplasmata archaeon. Taxonomy (GTDB): domain Archaea; phylum Thermoplasmatota; class Thermoplasmata; order Lutacidiplasmatales; family UBA184; genus Lutacidiplasma. Next base: position 1,634 of record DASPQG010000048.1, on the reverse strand, counting down.
CTCGATCGCGCAACAGGCGAGTCCCCAGTGGAGCGGAAAGAGGGAGTTCCGGCCCGCCCAGTTGAACACCGGACGGATGACCTTCGCCTGGCCCTGCTCCGCGATGAGGGAGCCCAGGGCTTCCTTCGCGGCCGGGATGAACTCCTTCACCCGAAGCGTCTCGATTTCGAAGAACGGAACCGCCGGCTGGGTCGCCATCGGAAGGTCGCTCCCGAGCGGGAGGTCGCCGGCCCCCGGGGAGGTCTTCGGCGGCGTCGCCGCCTGAGCGGACGGGGTCGTCAGACGAACCACCTCTTCTCGCCGCTGAGCGCGTAATAGATCCCCGTCACGGCGAGGCCGGTGAAGGCGACCGCGATGAACACGGGGAGCCAGGCGGAGTTCGCGCCGCGGAAGGTGAGGCCCCAGAGCGCCAGTATGAAGCCAAGCACGTCGACCGCGACGAACACGATCGCGAAGGTGTAGTGCTGCGTCGGGAAGTCGATCTGCGCTTCGCCCTCCGGCTCCTCGCCGCACTCATACGTGGTGAGCTGCAGGTACGAGCTCCGGCGTCGCGCGCCGATCATCTTGTTCGCGACGAGCGAACCGACGGCGAACGCCGCGGCGATGATGGCGAAAACCAGGAATGTCGTGACCCCGGCGTCCATCGGTACCACCCCCCGCTGCGCTCGGCTGACATCCGACCCTCTGACGTTATTTAACCTCAACCGGCTGACGGCGGCGACAACGCTTTCAACTGCTCCGGGCGGCCGGGGAAGCGCCGGGGTTAAGGGGTCCAGCGGCTCGAGGCCGCGGACCCGTGTTGGAGAGCTTCCGCACGCCGATCACCCTCACCGGACGCTGGGTCCGCCTCGTCCCGCTCGAGGAGAGTCACGCGCCCGGTCTGAGAGCCGCCGCCCGCGACCCGGAGGTCCGCCGCTTCTTGCTGCACAGCCCCGGCGAAACGCTCGAGGAGATGCGTTCGCTCATTGCGATGCGACTCGCGCTCCAGGGGGATGGGGTAGAGCTCCCCTTCGCGACGCTGCTCCGGGCCGACGATCGACCGATCGGGATGACCGGCTACCGGCAGATCGACCGGCCGAACCACTCCGTGGAGGTCGGCGGTACGTGGCTCGATTCCGCGTTCTGGCGGACCCCGGTGAACACCGAGTCGAAGTTCCTGCTGCTCCGGCACGCCTTCGAGACCGAGAAGGTCCACCGGGTTATGCTGCAGACCGATGTCCTGAACGAGCGCTCGCAGCGGGCGATCGCCCGGCTCGGTGTCGTGCGAGAAGCGCTGTTCCGGGACGACAAGATACGGCCCGACGGCTCGTTCCGCTCCTCCGTCATCTACGGGATTCTTGTCTCGGAGTGGCCGCGGGTGAAGGACGCACTCGAGCGTTCGCTCGCTCGCGATTGGCAGGGTGCTCCGAAACCCGGACCGCTGGCTCGTGCGGCTTCGACGGGCCCGGAAGGGTCGCGGTGACCGGCAACGGATTCCGCCCTCCTCTCACCCTGCGGGGGCGATACCTCGAGCTCCAATCCCTGGACCGGTCGCACGCGGCCGGGCTCGCCGAGGCCGGTCGAGACCCGGAGGTCTGGAAGCTCCTTCGCATCGGTCCGGGCCATCCCCCGTCCCTTCCCGAGATGGAGGGGTT
>DASPQG010000047.1:0-51602 GCA_035625085.1 Thermoplasmata archaeon | reverse complement strand
AGGTCGGCGGCCAGATCCGCGCGCTGCGTCGCCTGCTCTACTGCGGCGAGTGGATCGAGAGCCACCCGCTCCACATCTACCTCCTGCACGCCCCGGATTTCCTCGGCTACGAGGACGCGATCCGGATGGCGAAGGACTATCCGGACGCGGTGAAGAACGGGCTCGCCCTCAAGAAAGTGGGCAACGCCCTGATGACGTTGCTCGGCGGGCGGGAGATCCACCCGATCAACGTCCGCGTGGGCGGCTTCTACCGGGCGCCGACGGTCGGAGAGCTCAAGGAGTTCCGCCCCCAGCTCGAGACCGCGCTCAAGATCGCCGAGGAGACCGTCCGGTTCGCGGCCGGGCTCGACTTCCCCGCGGTCGAGGAGGACTACGAGTTCGTCTCCCTCCGCCACGAGCACGAGTATCCGTTCAACGAGGGGGACCTCGTCTCGAACAAGGGCCTCCACGTGCCGCAGGACCACTGGGAGGAGGTGTTCGAGGAGGTGCACATGCCCTACGCGAACGCGCTCCAATCGATCCGCAAGGGCACGGGAGCCTCGTACCACGTCGGCCCGCTCGCACGCTACGCGAACAACCGGGACCATCTCACCGGCCGCGCCGACGCGATGGCCCGGGCGGTCGGTCTCGAGAACGTCGTCCGGAACCCGTACAAGAGCATCATCGTGCGCGCCGTGGAGACCGTCTACGCGGTCGAGGAGGCGCTGCGGATCATCGACGCCTACGAACGCCCCCAACCCTCCTGGATCGAGCCGCCCCCGGTGACCCAGACGGTCACGGGCGGGGCCGTCACCGAGGCGCCGCGCGGGATCCTCTACCACCGATACCGGGTCGGGCCCGGAGGGCTCATCGAGGACGCTCGGATCGTCGCGCCGACCTCGCAGAACCAGAAGCGGATCGAGGACGACCTCCGGCACCTCGTGGAGCGGTCGATGTCCCTGGACGAGGCGGCGCTCACGGACGCCTGCGAGCGCGCCGTCCGCAACTACGATCCGTGCATCTCCTGCGCGACGCACTTCCTGAAGCTCGATCTCGAGCGGAGCTAGGCGATCGATCGATCGACGGGAGGAACTGAGCCGGGAGGCGGAGGATGAACGCCCCACCCCCTACCGAGTCCCACCGCGCCGAGCGGCTTCCGCTCGTGATCGGCCTAGGGAACGATCAGCGCGGCGACGATGGATCCGGCCTCGAGGTCGCCCGGGCGCTCCGACCCCGTCTGGGAGGCATGGCCCGCGTCGAGGAATGCACCTCTGAGGGGATCGCACTCCTCGACCTGTGGCGCGACGCGGACCACGTGCTCGTCGTCGACGCGGTCGTCTCGGGAGGCATCCCGGGGACGGTGCACCGGTTCGAGGCGGGAGACGGTTTCTCGCCCGGAGTCCGGAGCGCGACATCGACCCACGGCCTCTCGCTCGCGGAGGCCGTGGCGCTCGGACGCGGCCTCGGGTGCCTCCCGCGTCGCCTCGTGGTGTACGGGATCGAGGTCGGGAATCTCGCGATCGGCTCGGGTCTCAGCCCCCCAGTCGCCCAGGCGGTGCGAGAGGCGACCGAGCGCATCCTCGCCGAGCTTCAGGCGACCGAGCCGTTCCCGACGCGTCCCACGAGTCCCCCTCATGCATGAAGAGGCGCTCCTCCACGACGTCGTCCGGAAAGCGGAGGAGGTCGTCCGCCGCGAAGGCCCGGGTCGAGTGACCCGGGTGCGGCTGTGGGTGGGAGCACGTTCCCACCTCGCCGGCCCCGAGTTCGAGGCCCGCTGGGCGCACGCCGTGAGCGGCACCGTGCTTTCGGGGGCGCCGATCGAGGTGGAGCTCTCCGAAGACCGCTCCGACCCCAATGCGGAGTCCATCCTGCTCCGCTCCCTCGACATCGACCCGAGCCTGCCGACCCGGTGAGGGCCGCGAGCCGCGCGGGACCCCTCGGCCCGCCGGGGTGCCGATCGGTTCTCGACGGCGTCGGTCAATTCTCCCGAAGAGACGCTTTAAGGGATTTCCGTGTGTAATCGACTTCCCGGAGCGGCGCTCGCGCCGGCCGCCGTCGTCCGGTGTGGGAGAAGGAGGGTTCGGTGGGCTCGCAACGAGAGGACCCGGACCCCGATCGGCGCGAGATCCGGGTCCGTGGAACGGTTCAGGGGGTCGGCTTCCGGCCGTTCGTGTACCGGCTCGCCCGCGAGCTCGGCCTCGTGGGTTGGGTCCTGAACGACACTCGAGGCGTCCTCATTCAAGTGGAGGGTGCTCCAAAGGCGCTCGATGAATTCGCTCGCCGCGTGCGCGACGACGCTCCGCGACTTGCGGTCGTCGACCGCGTGGAATCCACGCCGGTCCCTCTCGGCGGGGAACCGGACTTTCGCATCCTCGCCAGCCCCCCGAGCGGTTCCCGGAGGACCATCGTTCCGCCGGATGTCGCCACCTGCCCGGATTGCCTCGCCGAGATGGGAAGCCCCTCCGACCGCCGATACCGCTACCCGTTCCTGAACTGTACGAATTGCGGCCCCCGCTACTCGATCATCGAGAGCCTTCCGTACGATCGGCCGCGGACCTCGATGAAGCGGTTCGCGATGTGCCCCGACTGCGGTGAGGAGTACCACGACCCCGATAACCGTCGCTTCCACGCCCAGCCCACGGCCTGTCCGGCGTGCGGTCCGACCTTATCGCTCGTCGCCCCCGACTCCTCGGCGCTCGCCGGCGGAGACCGGGCGCTCGTCGAAGCCACTGGTTGGCTCCGGGAAGGAAAGGTCGTCGCGCTCAAAGGCGTGGGCGGGTTCCAGCTGCTCGTCGACGCATCGAACGAGGATGCGGTCGCCGGCCTCCGGCGGCGGAAGCAGAGGGGGCGCAAGCCGTTCGCGGTCATGTACCCGGACCTCGCACAGATCGAGGAAGCCGCGGAGGTGGACGACGTCACTCGAAGCGTCTTCGAGTCGCCCGCGAGCCCGATCGTGCTCGTGACCCTCCGGGAAGGAGAGCCTTCCCTCGCAGCGTCCGTCGCGCCGGGGAACCCGATGGTCGGTGCGATGATCCCGTATTCGCCGCTCCACCACCTCCTCCTCAGGGAGATCGGGCTCCCGCTGGTGGCGACCAGCGGCAATCTATCGGACGAGCCGATTTGCATCGGAGACGAAGAGGCCCGCCGCCGGCTCGGCGGTCTTGCGGACGTCTTCCTCGTCCACGACCGCGCGGTGGTTCGTCCGGTCGACGACTCGGTCACGCGCGTGCTCCGGGGGCGGCTCCAGATCCTCCGGCGCGCGCGCGGCTACGCACCGCTCTCGATCGGAGCGGGGAGCTCGCTGCCGCCCGTGCTCGCAGTCGGCCCGCAGCTGAAGAACACGGTCGCGGTCGGACTCGGCGACCAGGTCGTCGTGAGTCAGCACCTCGGGGACCTCGACAACGATCAGACGTACGTGTCGTTCCGACGAGCGATCGACGACCTGCGACGCTTCTACGAGTTCTCGCCGGAGCTCGTGGCCCACGACGCCCATCCGGACTACCTCTCCACGCGCTACGCGCGCGAGCTCGGACTGCCGGTGCTCGCGGTGCAGCACCACTATGCCCACGTTCTCTCCTGCCTCGCCGACGCCGGCGCGGAGCCCCCGGTCCTCGGGGTCTCCTGGGACGGGACCGGATACGGGACCGACGGAACGATCTGGGGCGGCGAGTTCCTCCGGGTCGACGCCCGGGGGTTCGAGCGGGTCGGCCACCTCCGCACGTTCCCGCTGGTCGGAGGGGACGCGGCGGTTCGGGAGCCTCGTCGCTCGGCCGCGGGCCTTCTCTACGAGCTCGACGGGGCGCGGGCGCTGGAACCCGGGCAGCCGGCCCTCCTTCCCTTTGATGCCGAGGAGGGCCGGGTCATTGCCCAGATGCTACGGCGCTCGCTCCACGTGGTTCGCACGAGCAGTGCCGGACGGCTGTTCGACGCCGTTGCCTCGTTGCTCGGTCTGGTCCACAAGAGCGACTTCGAAGGGGAGGCGGCGATGTCGCTCGAGTTCGCGGCCGGGGCGACGGCCGATCGGTCCGTGGACTCCGCGCCGTACCCGTATCGGATCACGGAGGTCGAGGGGAGAGCGGTCTTCGATTGGGGTCCGATGGTCGGGGCTCTCCTCGCAGACCGCGCGGAGGTGGCACGGGCGGCGTCGCGGTTCCATGCCACCCTCGCCGCGGGAATCGTGGACATCGCGAAACGGTCCGGGGAGACCCGCATCGCGCTCACGGGGGGTTGCTTTCAGAACCGTCGACTGACCGAGTTGGTCCTGGACGGGCTTCTTGCCGTCGGTCTCGAGCCGATCTGGCATGCCCGGATCCCGCCGAACGACGGGGGCATCTCGGTAGGTCAAGTGATGGCGGCCGCGCGCGTTAAGACCACCGGCCGCTTGGCTCTCCTCCACCGCGGCGCGGGCCGGCCGGAGTGAGGGAACTATGTGTCTAGCGATCCCGGGACGCGTGGAGAGCATCGACCCTTCCGACCCGAATCTCCGGATGGCGCGCGTTCGGTTCGGCGGGATCATCAAGCAGGTGAGCCTCGCGTACACGCCCGAGGCCAAGGTCGGCGACTACGTGATCGTGCACGTCGGGTTCGCGATCAGTCGTCTTGATGAGAAGGAAGCGCAGCAGGTCTTCGAGTATGCCCGTCAGATCGGGGAGCTCGAGCAGCTCGCCGACCCGTCGGCCGGCGGGGGCGCTCCCGTCCGATGAAGTACCTGGATGAGTACCGAGACGCCGCCACTGCCCACACGCTGGCGGAGGCGATTGCGCGCGCGACGACCCGCCCGTGGACGATCATGGAGGTCTGCGGCGGGCAGACCCACGCGATCGTTCGGTTCGGCATCGACACGCTGCTTCCCCCGAAGATCACCCTCCTCCACGGCCCGGGCTGCCCGGTCTGCGTGACTCCGCTCGAGGTGCTCGACCAGGCGGTTGCGATCGCGAGCCGGCCGGACGTCATCTTCTGTTCCTTCGGGGATATGCTTCGGGTCCCCGGGTCCGAGCGCGACCTCTTCCAAGTGAAGTCGAGCGGCGGCGACGTACGGATCGTCTATTCGCCGATCGATGCCCTCCGAATCGCGCGCGAGAACCCGAAGAAAGAGGTCGTGTTCCTCGCGGTCGGGTTCGAGACGACCGCCCCCGCGAACGCGATGGCCGTTCACCGCGCGAAGGAGGAGGGCCTCCCGAACTTCTCCGTCCTCGTCTCGCACGTCCTCGTGCCCCCCGCCATGGAGGCGATCCTGGGGTCCCGCAAGAACAAGGTGCAGGGATTCCTCGCCGCGGGCCACGTCTGCACCGTGATGGGCTACACGGAGTACGAACCGCTGGCCCGCAGGTACCACGTCCCGATCGTCGTGACCGGGTTCGAGCCGCTCGACATCCTCCAGGGCGTGCACATGTGCGTCCTCCAGCTCGAGGAAGGACGGGCCGAAGTGGAGAACCAGTACGTCCGGTCGGTCCGGCGCGAAGGCAACGGCCCGGCACGCGCTCTTCTTTCCGAGGTGTTCACCGTCGTCCCCCGGAAGTGGCGGGGGATCGGGGAGATACCCCAGAGCGGGCTCGGACTCGCGCCGGCGTACGCCTCGTTCGACGCGGCCCGAAGGTTCCAGGTGGACGGCCACACCGCCGAGGAGAATCCGGAGTGCATCTCGGGGCTTGTCCTCCAGGGGATCAAGAAACCCCAGGAGTGCCCTGCGTTCGGGACGAAGTGCACCCCGCTCCACCCGCTCGGGGCGACGATGGTCTCCTCGGAGGGCGCCTGCGCGGCCTACTACAAGTACCGGCGACACGAGCCGGCCGCTCCCCGTCCCGCGGGGGTGACGGAGGGAACCGGAGCATGATCGACGAGTTCGCCCTCCAGTGCCCGATCCCCCTCGACAACGACCCGACGATCCAGATGGGCCACGGGGGCGGGGGACGGATGACGCGTGACCTCATCGAGGCGATCTTCCTTCCCGTGTTCGCGAACGAGGCGCTCGCCCCCCTCCACGACGGCGCGATCCTGCCGCCCGTGGGGGGACGGCTCGCCTTCACGACCGACTCGTTCGTCGTACGTCCGATGTTCTTCCGGGGCGGCGACGTCGGAAGCCTCGCGATCAACGGGACGGTCAACGATCTCGCGATGTGCGGGGCCCGACCCCTCTACCTGAGCGCGGGGTTCATTCTCGAAGAGGGCCTGCCGATCAAGGACCTGTGGAGGGTCGTGCGTTCGATGGGGGAGGCGGCGAAAGTGGCGGGCATCCGCGTCGTGACGGGCGACACGAAGGTCGTCGACAAGGGTCACGGCGATGGGATCTTCATCAACACGGCGGGCGTCGGCGTCATCGAGACGCCGCTCACGATCGGGCCGCAGAGCGTCCGGCCGGGGGACGCGATCGTCCTCAATGGCGACATCGGCCGGCATGGGATCGCGGTCATGGCCGAGCGCGAGGGGCTCCAGTTCGAATCGGAGATCGCGAGCGACTGCGCTCCGCTGGCCGCTCCGGTCCAGGCGCTCCTTCGAGGGGGCATCGAGGTCCACTGCCTACGGGACCTCACTCGCGGAGGGCTGACGAGCGCGCTCGTCGAGATCGGCGAGGGCGCGCACCTCCCCTTCCGGATCCAGGAGGAATCCGTCCCGGTGCGCGAGGAGGTCCGCGGCGCCTGCGAGATTCTCGGCCTCGAGCCGTTCTCCGTGGCGAACGAGGGGCGCTTCGTCGCGTTCGTGCCCTCCGCCCAGGCCGAGGTGACGCGGGAGGCGCTCGGCGAGGACGCGGCGGTCATCGGGGTGGTCGACCCGTCCGGCCCCGACCCCCCCTACGTCCGTGTCGAGACGGCTCTTGGAACCACCCGAATCCTCGACCTGCCGAGCGGGGAGCAGCTCCCGCGAATCTGTTGACCCCGGCCCGCACAAGGGACGCGCCGGGCCGTCTGTTGGGGTAGGGCGAAAACCGCTTTACGGGGAGTGAAGCTGGCCGGTCGTGGTCGACATCCAGGAGACCCCGGCCGTGCCCCCGTTCGATTCCGGGGGTGACTCGCGGTTGGGGTACTTCATCGCAGGCGGCCTCCTGATCGCGCTCGGCTGGGGCCTTGCCGTCGGTGCCAACCTACTTCTTCACTACCTCGGCGGGAGCGGCGGGATGACCGTCGCGGGCCACGTGTTCACATCGACGCTCGGTCCGTACGCCTGGGCGGCCTTCGGCTTCGGCCTGTTCACCGGATCGTTCGGGGTCGTCCTGCTGGCCCTCGGGCGAGCTTCGGCGAAAGGGCCGATCGTCCTTCCGGGATACAACTACTGAATTCGGGCCGGCGGATCGGGTGCCCGGTGCACCCTTCGCGACGGGGGCGGGCGATTCTCGATCGGGTTCTTCGCGTGCTTCTGAGAATCGAGGCAGTCAGAACAGGTGCGCTCCTCGAAGTCGAGGCAGTTCCGGCAGAACGTCCGGCCGCACATGGTACATCCGAGTGTGGCGGGCGCGCCGCAACGAGCACACTGTCCGACGAGCACGGTCGGTCCCTCCCGGTGGAACCGGTCAGTCGAGGATTCCACTCGCTTTAAGCCCTTCGACGAACCCGGCCGCGAACTCGGCTCGCGTGACGTACCGGGCCGCCCGGCGGGCCCGAGCGCTCGCCGAGGCGAAGCTGACCCCGAACCCGGCGGCCCGAAGCATCGCGACGTCGTTGTCGCCGTCGCCCAGGATCACGCAGTCGGCGGGGGTGAGGCCTCGGTACGATAGGGCCCGTTCCAACGCGGGGAGCTTCCCACCGCCGGTCTCCATGAGATGCAGGGCGTACCCGGTCGACTCCACCTCGACCCCGCCGTCCCCGAGCTCCCGTCGCACCGCTGCGACCGAGACATTCGGTTCGAGCGCGACCTCGCTTTCCCGCCACCGGTCGGTGAACAGTCGGCGGACGGGCAACCCGGCCGCCTTCAGCTTTCGGAACGCGGCGAGTGCGAGCCTTCGGTCCGTCAGGCGCTCCACGACATCGGCCCCGTCCTGATTCTGGTGGTAGAGAATCCCCCCGTTCTCCGCGACGATCGGACCGGAGAGACCGAGCGAACGCCACAGGGCGAGGGCGATCGGGAGGACGTTCCCGGTAGCGAGGGCGACCGGGATGCCGCGCGCCTCGAGCGCGCGGACGACTTCGACCGCGCGAGGATCCAAACGACGATCCGCATCGGTGAGGGTGCCGTCGACATCCGTCACCACGACGCGCAACCGTCTCACGGGCGTGGTCGACCCGGACCTCGAACGATGCCGCATCGCTCTTCCGCGCCCCGTCACGCGCCCGAAGAAGCCCGCACGCGAGCGATCTCCGCATGGAGGGCCTCCGATACTTCGCGACCGTCTCTACGCCCCCGGACCTCGCGCATCACGTCGCCCATCAGCGGGGAGAAGGCGGCCTCTCCACGGCTCTGCACGAGCTCGGCATTCGCCTCGACCACGCGGCGGACCAATGCGTTCAGGTCCTCCCGGGAGAATCCTGCGAGGCCGGCGTGCTCGATCGCCGCCTGCACGGTTGGAGCGCCGGCGGCGAGCGCCGCCAACACGGGCGGAACGCCTTCCTTCGCGATCGTTCCAGCCTCCGCCGCGGTGAGCAGCGTGTTGAGCACCTCGAACGATGGGTCGAAGGGCGACGCCCCTTCGGAACGCGCCGGCACGGCGGGGAGATCCTGGATGAGAAGTCGGGCCACGAGCCCAGCGCCGTGGCCCCGCGCCGCAAGCGCCTCAAATCGGCCGACGAGGTCGCCGTAGACGAGCTGACGAACGACCTCGCTAGGAAGGCCGTGCGTCTTCGCGAGCCGCGCCTCGAGCTCGGCTGGCCGTTCGGGAAGCGTGGCGCGGAGCCGGTCGAGCCGGTCCGCGGTGATGGGGATGGGGGGGATGTCGGTCTCCGGGTACATTCGATCCCGCCCGGGGAGGGGACGGGAGAACCGGGTCCGACCGTCGGGAAGCGGGTCCCGGGTCTCGCCCGGGACTCCTTGGATCGCCGCCCGGGCTCGTTCGGCCACGCGCTTCAGGGCGAGTGTGGCCCGCTCCTCGGAGCGGTCGGTGACGAGGACGAACGCGTCCGGCTCTCCGAGCGCGAGTCGCCGGCGGAGCTCCGACACGAGCTTCTCGGAGACACCATAGGCGGGCAGCTCGTCGGAATGCACAAGGCCGCGCAGGCCGACCGCGCGGGCGTGGTCCGCGAACTCCCGACCCAGACGCTCCTCGGTTCCGGGCGGCGAGCGCAGGAGGCCCGAAAAGCCCGGCAGCGCGATCGCGAGGACGACCTGGCCCCCACGGCCCGCTCCAGAGAACGGACCTGAGGTGACCTCGCGGAAGAGGTCGGTGACCTCCTGGGGAGGATCGTCGGGGACGCGCGCCCGCCGACGAACGAGCGCCTCTCGCAGCTCAAGGAGAAGCTTCTGACGGGCGACTTCCCGCTCCACGTACTCCTGGATGAGGCGCAGCTCCTGGACGCCCTTCACCTCGACCCGGTGACCGCCCTCGGTCGAGACGTTGACGTCCTCTCGAATCGTCCCGATGCCCCGCCGCACGCGCCGCGTGGCCCTCAGCAGCGCCCCGATCTCCTCGGCGACCTCGCGGGCCTCTGGCCCCGAGACGATCTCGGGTCCGGTCGCCACCTCGACGAGCGGGATCCCGAGCCGGTCAAGACGATACGTCACCTCTCCCGGCGACTCGCGCACTTTTCGGGCAGCGTCCTCCTCGAGGCAGATCGTCGGGATCGTGTACCGCTTGCCCGAGAGCTCCAGCATCCCGTCCACGGCCACCAAAGCTGTTCGCTGGAACCCGGTCGTGTTGGACCCATCGACCACGATCTTGCGCATCACCTGAATCTCGTCCATCGGACGGGCACCCACCAGCAGCGCGAACGTGAGCGCCGTGTCGAGGGCCGCCTCGTTGAGCGGATGGGGGGGCTCCTCGTCCATCTCGACGAGACACGAGGAAGGACCCGCCTCGTACCGGTAGACGAGTCCGCGGGCGGCCTGGTGGGCTGCCGCGATGTCGACCGACCGACTCTCGCCACCCGCGGCGCGAAGGCTTCGCGTGAACGCGTCGGTGACCTCCTCGGTGAGTTCCGCGGGGCAGGCGCAGAACAGCTTGCCGACGGCGAGTTGCTGGTGGACCTCGAGCCCCGCCTTCACGGGGATTCCCTCGAGTCGTGACGGCCGTGGAACTCGCCCGCACGGTCGCGTATCAGGAGCTTCGCCACCTCGGTCGGGTCGGAGGAATGTCCGAGCGCCCAGACCATCTTCGCGTAGGCTGTTTCGGGGAGAAGGTCGCCGAGATAGAGGACCCCGGACCGCAGGAGCTCCCGACCGGTCGCGTAAACGTACGGCTCGACATTCCCCTCGAGGCACTGCGTGGTCATCGCCACGACCACTCCCCGAGCGGTCGCCGCGCGAATCCAGGGGAGTTGGTCGGCTCCGACGTGCCCCAGTCCCGTGCCGGCGAGAACGACCCCTCGGCAGCCCTCGGCGAATCGGCTGGCGCGCTCCGGGGTGAGGCCCGGGTAAAACCAGAGAAGCGCGGCTCGGGCATCAATCGGCCCATCCACGCGCGCCGGGCCGGCCGACGGCGGTCGAACCGGCAACTGAAGATTCACCTTGCCGCCATCCACGAATCCGACCGGGGGCCCGTTGCGGCTCCGGAACGCGTCCCTCCGGCTGGAATGCATCTTGCGCACCCAGGTCCCGCGGTGGATCGCGAACCGGTCGTCCGAGGGACCGGCGTGCATCACGACGACGACTTCCCCGATCCGCGGGTCGTGGGCGACCTCGACCGCCGCCCGCAGGTTCGAGGCTCCGTCCGAAGACGGCCGGTCCGGCGACCGTTGGGCCCCCACCAGGACGACCGGTCCGGGCAGATCGACGAGGAGGAAGCTCAGAGCCGCGGCGGTGAACCCGAGAGTGTCGGTCCCGTGCGCGACAACGATCCCACGCGCGCCCGCCGCGAACGTGGCGACGATTTTCTCGGCCAAGACTCGCCAGTCGTCCGGGACGAGGTCCTCGCTCAGGCGGTCGAACACCGGGACGATGCGGACCCGTCCGGAGGACTCGAGCTCGGGGAAGAACTCGAGGATCTCGCGTTCCTCTTTCACCGGCCGCACCCCTCCGGTTTCGTAGTCCACGCGGGACGCGATCGTTCCCCCGGTCGTAAGGAGGGCGATCCAAGATCCCGAGTCGGCCGAGCTGGCCGAAACGGGGGACCGGGCGGGAAGTGTGACGGGCGCCGGGGGGGCGCTCAACAGACGGTAGCGGAACGTCGGGCCGATCCGGACCCCGATGTTGTAGCCGCTCTCGAGCTTGAGTTGGAGAATTCGCTCCCCCGAGAAATCGTGCCGAGGCACCACCGTGCCGGCCCACGTCCTCCCCGAAGGGTCGACGATCTCCACGTGCTGGCCAGTGGGGAGGGCGCTCAGTTCCTTCCAGACATCGGACGAAGGAGTACCGCTCATCCTATCGAGATCCGGCCGACGGCCGCCGGAGCGGTGACCGGTATAAAGTCTCGTTCTGAGGGCGGGCCGCCCGACCCCGGGCTTTTATAGAGGGCCCCCCTCGGCGCGCCGGGTCCATAAGAGCCCACGAGATGCCCGTGTGGGGTAGCTACGGGACCGGGGCCGATACCCCGTCCCGCTGCATTGGATTATCCTAGAGGCCTGCGGAGCCTCAGACCTGGGTTCGAATCCCAGCACGGGCGTCCCCGTCGAGGCACGGGCCGAGCGCTCCGAAGATCTTCGAACCGAGAAGGAGGTCGCACTCGGGAGTCAGCTCGTGAAACATCACCGACCTCGAAGAGTTCATCGCGCAGTGATCCGGCCGTCAGGAGGGAGCAGCGGCGCAGGGCTTCACCCCGATCAGCAGTCCCCGTTCGCGCTTGAATCCGCGGGCCAGGAATCGGGGAACTAGCCCGCTCGCTCGCATCAGCTCGCAGAGCCGTGCGGGCCCGATCATCAGTCCCCGGTCGATCTCCTCGAGGTACCGGATGCCCCGCCCCCGCTTTCCCATCAGATAGCAGTACTGAATGATGGTCGTGTGGCCGCGCACCTTGGAATGAGCCATACGCACCACCGTGACCGTATCGTTCTGGATCGTCGTGAGGTGGAGGTGTCCCGGTTTCGCGTGTGAGGGGAGGATCCACGGTTCCACAATCGCGACCCCGCCCTCCTGGAGATGACGAGCCAGAGTCGCGAACGTCCGCTGGACGTCGTGTTCGGTCGTGAGGTGGCCGATGGCGCTGAACAGGCACGAGACCACGTCGAACTTCCGGGCCAAACGAAACGTCCGCATGTCGCCGCGCACGAGGGGAATCCCCGGGAGCCGTCGTCGTGCGACCCGAAGCATCTCGGCGCTAACGTCGACCCCTGTGCAGTCGTGGCGGCGCCGAAGGAGCTCGAGGTGCTTCCCCGTCCCGCACGCCACGTCAAGCCAGCTCCTTCCGCCCGAGCGGCCGTAGCGACGCGCGATCGCTTCCAGCCTTCGGACCTCGGCCGGGTAGTCCTTACCCGAGTACTGGAGGTCGTAGAACTTGGCGAGGTCGCGGTACATGTGCAGGCCTTGCGTCATGGATGCCTCCGCAACGGACTCGAGTCAACTCCGTTCGCTCGGAGTCGGACGCCGGCCGACCGTGATCCAGATCCCGTCGGGGTCCTTCACGCTCGCCATCCAGCCACCCGTGGTGGAGGGCTCGTAGCCGGTGGACTTCCCTCCCTGACGCAGGAGCCGCCGATAGACGCGTTCGAGCTCCTTTCGACTCGCGACCCCGAGGGTGAAATCGAGGTGGTCCACGGCATCGCCGGTTCGAAATGGTCCCGAGAAAAGGGACCCCTTCGGGTACCAGTTGAGCTCGACGCGGTGGCGCGACTTCGGGTCCTCGAGGAGTATCCAGATGCCCCCGCCCCAGCTGCGCGTGTCTCCCCGGCGTACCTCTTTCAACCCGAGCGCGCGGGTGTAGAAACGGAACGAACGCTCGAGATGGGTCACCCGGAGCCCAACGACCTCAAATCGCATGGCGCTGGGGAAGGAGACTCCCGCTATACTCCTGACCCCCGGTGGAGGCACCCAAGTCCCACCGGTTCACGGGGGCAGGGGTGCAGGCACCTCGCCCGGGGCGGTCTCCTTCTCGAACTCGTGGTCCTCCCACATGTCGAAAGCGATCGCGACGGCCGCTAGCTGGGTGATGATGGCGATCGCGTTCACCACGTGGAACACCAGGATTCCACGGTAGATTGAGAAGTTCACGACCGGAATCACCCAGGAGGCGCCGACGTTGAACCAGAGGAGGAGGCCGAGGACCGCCATGAGAATCGAAAGGCTCCACGACGCCTTCGCGATCCGTTTCACTCGCCCCGGGACCCGGGTCTGCCGGAGCTGAGCGAACGCGTAGTACGTCACGAAGACGATGCCGAGGCCAAGAACGAGGTGGAGATACGGCACGTAGACGGGTGGGTCCGGCCAGAGGCCGAGCAGGAACTCGAGAAAGACCACCCAGATCGCTAGGTAGAGGGCTGCCCAGAGCTTCATCGATTGGTCCGCCTCAAGGTTCGGCCCCCTCGACGGAGGGAGCTCCTCCGCCCCGGGTACCCTTTCCGCGGCGCTAAGAAGGCTTGGTCAAATGCTCCTCATCGGCCGGGGATCCGCGCCGAACGGAGGCGGCCCCCGGCGCGGCGACGGCCGGCTTCGAGATCACCCGATGGGGAACCCGTCGAGGAACCCCCACCAAGCGTCGAGGGAGTCCCGTAGACCCCGCTCGGCTCCCCCACTCTCCCGAGGGTTCGCTCGAAGGAATCTTCGAAGCAATCGGCGTTCCGCGGCCGAATGCTCCACGTCGGCGAACGTATGGACCCGGAAGAACTCGTGCGCGGCCTTCGAGCGAACGCCATAGTGCGTTCGCAGGCCCCGGGACTTCTCGGCGGCCACCTCGGGGAACTGCGACTCGTACGCATAAAGCGCCCCCAACGCGGCCGGGGCGCTGCCCCCGAGCGCATGTCGTTCGTAGACCGAGAGTAAGCGCCGGGTCGGACCCGCCGGCCGCCGGGGGGGCGGGCGAGCACCGATCGCGCGGGCGAAGTCGAGCCACAACTCCGGGTGGGTGGGAGATCGCCCCTCTTCGTCCACGAGGTTATCGAGAAGGACGCGCCGGTCGGCCGGGTTCGTGATCCTCGCGTACGCCCCCGCGACGTATCGGGGGAAGTTCACCTCGAAGTGGTAGTACTGACGGGCATACTCCCGAAGGGTGCCGAGGGGGAGTTCACCCTTGGACCATGCCGTGTAGAACGGATGGCGGAGAAGATGCCGCTGTCGTACCCACTGGTCGAGATCTCGCATCGTCGTCATCGCGCGCCGATATCAGAGGGGGGATTCCTAGCTTTCGGTCCGCTTCCGGCGCTCTTTTCATCGCTCCTACGGCGGTCTCGGACCTCCGGCTCTCTGCCCGCACCGGTACGGGCGATCCCTGGCCGAGGGGTCTCCCTGGACCGGGTCAAGGGGCACACCCGGAGAGAAGTCGTAGCGCGTCCTTTTCGGGCCTCCCTACGGTGGGGACTCTTCCCATATACGCGGGCTAGCTGACGCGCGACAGAGATCGATGTCCACGAGGAAGGCGCAACGCGACTTCGACACGATCTCGGCGGTGTATGACGAAACTCGCCAGCCGCTCGACGACGGCACTATCGAGCGGCTGCTCGACTACCTTCGTCGCCACGCCTGGAACTCGGTGCTCGAGGTCGGAGTCGGCACCGGTCGCATCGCGAGGCCCCTCATGGACGGGGGCTTCCGACTGGTCGGTCTCGATGCCTCCCGCGGGATGCTTTCGCGCGCGCGAGCGAAAGGCGTGCCGGACCTTGTCCACGGCACGGCCTATCGCCTTCCGTTTTCGGATCGCACCTTCGACACCGCGCTTTTCGTCCATGTCCTCCACATCCTCGATGACGCCGGGGCCGGCCTCCGCGAGGCGACGCGCGTGAGCCGGGGAGGTGTCCTGGCCGTGATGGACCGGGGACCCGAGGACCCCGGAAGAGACGCCATCGAAGAAGCGTCCCCTCGAGAGCTCCTCCGCAAGGAGCTGGCGGCGTTGGGCTATCCCGACCTCCTTCGTCCGAGTCCGAGGCTCAAGGAACGGGAGATCCTTCGAGCGTTCCCGCCGAAGGAGATCCATCTTCTGAGCGACCGCGAGGTCACCGAGCCGCTCTCGAGACCCCTCGACACGATCGAGAAGCGAGGGTATCGGCACGTCCTCGACGTGCCGCCGGACCTCCTGGCCCGGGCGGTGGCGGCGGCGCGAGCGCGGGTCGGCTCGCGCACGACCACCTACCGGCGGCGCGAGTCCGTGGTCTGGTGGGCGAATCCGGAGCCGGGCTAGACCCGGGGAGCGCCGTTCGGACGCCCCTTACGACGAGAAACGGTGGGCCATCACGTACGGAAGAACCCCTCCGGCCCGGTAGTAGTCGAGCTCGGTGGCCGAGTTGAGGCGGCAGACCACGGTGAAGGAGCGGGTGGCGCCACTCTCGGACCGGGCGATGACCTCCACGGGACACCCGGGCGCGAGCGTGCCGCCGGCGGGCAGCCGTAGCGTGAACGTCTCCCGGCCCGTGAGACCGAGCTGCTTCCAGCCGTCCCCCGAACGAAACGCGAGCGGGAGGACCCCCATCTCGACGAGGTTCGTGCGGTGGATTCGTTCGTAGCTTTCAGCGATCACCGCGCCGACGCCGAGCAGGCGCGGACCTTTCGCGGCCCAGTCCCGCGAACTTCCCTGTCCGTAGCTCTTTCCGGCGAGCACGATGAGCGGGGTCTTCTCGGATCGATACTGTCGGGAGGCTTCGAAGATCGTGGTCACGGCCCCGGACGGAACATGGAGGGTGTACCCTCCCTCCTTGCCGCCGGCGAGCTCGTTCTTCAGCCGCACGTTCGCGAACGTGCCCCGTGTGAGCACCTCGTGGTGACCACGCCGCGACCCGTAGGTGTTGAATTCGGCCACCGGGACACCGTGGGCGAGGAGGTACTGACCGGCGGGAGAGTCTTCCGGGATCTCTCCCGCGGGGGAGATGTGGTCGGTGGAAACGCGGTCGCCGAGCACGACGAGCGCGCGGGCGCCCTCGGCCAGGAGACCCTCCTCGGGAAGCCACGGCGCCGGTAGGTCGAGATAGGGAGCCTCCGCGAGATAGGTGGAGTCCGGGGACCAGCCGTACTCGAGCCCGGTCGGCGGATCCAGCGACTCCCAGTGATGGTCCCCGACTTCGATCGTGCGGTACTTGGCCTCGAATAGGGAGGGGTCGAGATTCGCCTCGACGACCTTCTGGACCTCTTCGGCGGAGGGCCAGAGATCGCGCAGGAACACGGGCGTCCCATCCGGGCGGTGACCGAGCGGCTCCCGCGTGAGGTCGAGGTCGATGCGACCCGCCAGCGCGAACGCCACGACCAGCATCGGCGACGCGAGATAGTTTGCTCGGACCTCGTTGTGGATACGGGCCTCGAAGTTTCGGTTCCCGCTCAGCACGGCGGCCACGAAGAGATCCCGATCCCGGACCTGCTGGCTCACCGCCGGCGGAAGGGGACCGGAATTGCCGATGCAGGTCGTGCATCCGTATCCCACCACCTCGAAGCCGAGGCGGTCGAGATACGGCAGGAGACCCGCTCGCTCGAGGTACGCCGTCACGACCTTCGAGCCGGGGGCGAGGGACGTTTTCACGTACGGAGGAACCTTGAGACCGAGCTCGCAGGACCGCTTCGCGATCAGGCCCGAGCCGACCATCACGCTCGGGTTCGAAGTGTTCGTGCAACTCGTGATCGCCGCGATCACCAGCGAGCCGTCCCTTACCGTCGGGCTGGGTCCGCTGGAGTCGGCAGCGCTCCCGGCGGGGCGCGACTTCCGGTAGGCTGCCAGTGCGGTGCGGAACGACTCCGGCGCGGAGGTGAGGGTGACCGCCTCTTCCGGGTTCCTCGGGCCCGAGAGCATCGGCACGATGCTCGAGAGATCGATCTTCAGGAGATCGTCGTAGTCTACCGCACCCGGCTCGGGGGAACCCCAGAGTCCCTGCGCCCGTGCATACGCTTCGACGCGGCCCACGAGCTCGGCCCTTCGACCGGTGCCGCGCAGATAGGCGAGCGTCGCCTCGTCGATCGAGAAGAACGCGGCGGTGGCCCCATACTCTGGGCACATGTTCGCGACCGTCGCTCGGTCGGGCACGGAGAGGTGGCGGACCCCCGGACCGAAGAACTCGACGAACTTGTCGACGACTCCCTTCTCGCGCAGCTGACGGGTGACCGTCAGGACCAAGTCCGTCGCAGTGGCTCCCTCGGGAAGCGAACCCGTGAGCTCGACCCCGACGACTTCGGGTGGTGCGAGGAAGTACGGCTCGCCCAGCATGACCGCCTCGGCCTCGATCCCGCCCACGCCCCAGCTGAGGACCGAGAGACCGTTCACCATCGTCGTGTGCGAGTCGGTTCCGATGACCGTGTCCGGAAACGCGAGCTGCCCGCCATCGTGCGACCGCACCTGCACGACCGTCGAGAGGTGCTCGAGGTTCACCTGATGGCAGATCCCGTTTCCGGGCGGGACGACGTGGACGTTCGCGTACGCGCCCCGGGACCACCTCAGGAACCGGTATCGCTCGCCGTTGCGTTCGTATTCTCGGTCGAGATTGATCACGATCGACCGGGGCGAGCCGAAGCTATCGACCTGCACGGAATGGTCGATGATGAGATCGACCGGGACGATCGGGTTCACCCGGCGCGCGTCGACCCCGCGGCGCACGGCGGCGCCCCGCAGCGTCGACAGGTCGACGATCACCGGAATTCCCGTGAAGTCCTGGAGCAGCACCCGTTCAGGGTAGTAGGCAAACTCCGTGCCTTCCGGCACCGGCTCGCCGTTGGCCAGCGCGACCACAGCCCTCGCGTCGGTCACTTTCGGGTCGAAATGCCGCACGATGTTCTCGAGCAGCACTCGGAGCGTCCGGGGGCGACGCGCGAGCCGGATCGGGTCGACCCCCGGGAAGCGGTCCGGACGATAGATGGTCGCTCGCTCGGAACCCCACTCGATGGAGTCGGTGACGACCCGCGGATCGGACAGGCTCATGCGCGGCGCAGAAAGCGAGCCTTTTTGGGTTCTTTGGCCGGGCCCGGAGAACTCGCCTAGTCGGGGACCAGCGGCACCGACCGCTCCCACCCCACTTGCACCTTGGCGCCCGGGGGTGGCACGGCGTCTCGGGTCCGCAACTCGAGACGGTCTCCCGAGTCCGTACGGAGCACGGCCTGGTTCTCCCGCCCCACCGGCCCAGAGGCGAGCACCGTGGCGCTGAGCCCTTCGGAATTCGCGAGAAGCCGGAGGTCGTTCGGGAGCACTCCCGAGAGCCCCTGTCGGTCCGCGACGATATTGTAGCCGAGGAAGCGCGCGGCTCGGACCGTTCGAGGGTCCCGGAAGACTTCGATCGGGTTCCCCTGGAGCCGGAGGCCTCCATCGAACAGCAGGCCGACTCGGTCCCCGAGGAAGAGGCCCTCCTCGCGGTCGTGGGTGACGTGGATCGCGGTGGTCCCCGCGGCCCGGAGCACGCGCCGGAACTCCGAGCGGAGTTCTGCTTTCAACTCCACGTCGATCGAGGCGAACGGCTCGTCGAGAAGGACGAGGCGCGGCCGGGCGGCCAGAGTGCGGGCGAGCGCGACCCGTTGGAGCTCGCCCCCGGACAGCTGGTTCGGCCGGCGGTCCTCGAACCCTTCGAGATGCAGGAGGTGGATGAGGCGCCCTACCTCGTCCTCCACCTGGTCCGCCGGCCGGCGCTGGAGGAGGGCGGCGTACGCGATGTTCTCGAACACGGATCGGTGCGGGAAGAGCGCCGGGTCCTGGAACATGAGGACGATGCCCCGCCGATGCGGAGGTCTCCGGGTGACGTCCACGCCGTCGAGCCGCACCGAGCCCTCCACGGGACGCTCGAGGCCCGCGAGACACCGGAGCAGCGTCGTCTTGCCGCTTCCGTTGGGCCCGAGCAAGACGAAGAACTCGCCCTCATCGATCCGGAAGGAGACGTCCCGGAACACCGGAACCCCCTCCCAGGCCGCCGAGAGATGCTCGACCTCGAGCACGGCACTAGAGCTCGACACGGCGACCTCCCAGGGTGATCACGACGAACACGGCGAGGCTCAGCAGGAGCAGGAGGCCCGCGGCGGCGTCCGCTACCGGGAACAGGCGGACCTCCGAGAGCGCGTAGACAGCGACCGGCAGCGTGGTAAGCTGCGGGGGAACCAGGAAGTTCGTCGCCGTGAACTCCCCGAGGCCGAACGCGAAGGCGAACAGCCCGACCGTCACGAGACCGTCCCGGACGCGAGGGAGGTCCGCGTCCAGGAACGCGCCCATCGACGTCGCCCCCAGTGTCCGGGCCGTGTCCCGCGCCGCGGACGACAGTCCCGCGAGCGGAATCTCGAGGCTCTGGAGGGCGAACGGAAGGGCGAGAACCGCCTGGCTTACAACCACGAGCGTCCAGATGTTGGAGCCGGTGCCAACCCACGGTCGCCAGAAGGAGGAGAGGGCGAACGCGAGCACGACCGGCGACAGGAGGAGCGGGATGAACAGGAGCAGTCCGAGAGCCACGGCTCGGTCCGGTCGACGCACGATGGCGTAGCCGCTCGTCACGCTGAGGAGGAGGGCCAAGAGCGCCGCGACCACGGCAAAGAAGAGCGTGTTGCCGATCGCCCCGACCGCCGACACGCCGAGATGGTTGGTCGTCGCCGGGGAGAACAGCGCCGCCCAGGCCGCCCCGGCTCCGTACGGGCGGGAGGGAGCGACCGTCCGATAGAGGACCGCAGAGAGTAGCATAGCCTCTGCGGCGAGCACGAGGCCGGCCTCGACGGCGAGGGCCCAGCACGACGGGGCGCGCCAGTCGATCGGCCGGGGGCCGGCCGAACGACGCCCCGGGTTCGCCCGCAGTCGGCTCACCAGCGCGAGGTAGAGGCCCGTGGGGACGAGCAGGAGGAGCACCATCGCGAGCGCCAGGATCGCCGCCGCGTTCGGTTCGAGGAACGTCTGGTCGAGGGCGTACACCTGCGCTTCGAGCGTGTAGCAACGCGAGCTGGCTCCGCACAGCAACAGCGGGGGTGCGAAGGAAAGGGCCGAGAATAGGAACGTGAGGAGGCCTCCCGCCGCCGCACCGACCCATGTGGGCCTCGCCCACACCTCGCGATAGGCCCGGAACGGCGAACCGCCCAGGGTCGCGACCGTCTCCTCAAGCTCGACCGAGGCGGTCTCGCATCCGGTGGCCGTGAGGAGCAGGACGATCGGGACGTTGAAGAACAGATTCGCCGCGATGATGGCCGGAATCCCGCTGCCGAACCACGCGGTGAACGGGAGCGGGCCCGACACCACGCCCGAGGGTCCGAAGAGATCGAGCACACCGAGCACGACCACGAGGCTCGGGAGGAGGAACGGAACCAGCAACATCGACCGCAGTAACGAGCGTCCGGGGAAGGAGTACCGACCGACGAACACGCCGGCAGGGTATCCGAGGGCGACCGCGAGCGCGGCCGAGATCGAACCCTGCTCGAGCGAGTTCTCGAGGGCGCGGAAGTTGTGCGAGGCAGAGAGTGTCGACACGAACCCGCCGGCACCGCCGACGCCTTCCCAGGCGTTCGCGAAGAGGAGCGCGACGGGAAGGAGGGCGAAGATGACGACGAACGCGACGATCGGAACGAGGAACCCCGCCCCTTCGTTTCGGAACCGCACCGTCACCCTCCCGCCAGCGATTGCCAGGTGTCGAGCCAGCCGCCGGAGGCGGTGAGGTTCTCCGCCACCGAGGACGGCGTGGTCGCGTTGTTCAGCGCCACCACGCTCGCCGGGTCAATCGCCGCGGAGAAGGCCGCGGGCAGCGCGACGGTGTCGTTTGCCGGGTATTCCCACTCGTTCTCGGGAATGTACGATTGGAACGTCCCCCCCAGGATGAAGCGCTCGAGCGCCTCCGCGAGCGAAGTATGGCGGGAGCCGTGCACCACTCCGACGCCGTAGATCGTCCGCCACCCATACGCCGTTCCGTGCCACCACGACACGGTGGAATTGAAACCTCCCGCGCCCCCGTTGACGACCGCGTACGCCGGGTCGGTGGCGTAGCTCACGACGAGCTGGTTCTGCCCGGCCGGGCTCCCGAACTCACCGAACGCGGTCGACCAGTCGGGAGCCGGGTTGGGGTGCGGCTCCGAGAAGAACTGTCGCCAGAACCCCTGCCAGGGCTGGCGGGTCACGTTCTCGTAGTACTCGATCTGCCAGACGAGGAACTCCTCGCCCGTGATGTCGTAAATCGGGTTCTCGGTGACGAGCTGAGCGGCCCAGCTCGAGTTGTTGGCCAGTTCCGGGAAGGTGGCGTGGGCGATGGCACCGCCGGTTTGGTTGAGGAACGACGAGGTGTAATCCACGGCAAGGAACCCGTATTCGTACGGGACGACCCCGAGCGATGGGTCGAGCTCCGAGACAATCCAGGGCGGGATGGAGGAGATCTCGGGAGGGGTGTACGGAGTGAGCAGTCCGAGCGCCCCCGCCTCCGGCGCGGTGATCTCGTCGAGCCCTACCACGAGATCCGCGGCCGGGAGGCCGTAGTCCGCGGGAGACTCGAGGGCGCTCACGAGGTTCCCGGTTGGACAGACGAGATCCACGTGGACACCCTCGGACTGCTCGAACTCGTCGAGCAACATCGTGAGGTCCGGGGCCCCCCCGCCACAGTTTCCGCTGAACAGGGCCGAGTACGTGTAGACAACGAGCGTGGTCCCTTTGGAAGCCGCGCCAGAGGCATAGTACTCGTAGACGCCGAAGCTCGCGACGACCACGACGAGCGCAATCGCGATCGCAACCAATGCCCGACCGAGCCGGCCCGGTCGACGCAGACGCCGCGGAACCGGCGGTGCCACGGGCGATTGAGCTGTCACAACCTCCGCGGGCCGGCGGAGATTCCCATCAGGTGTCGCATCGCGTTCCCTTCGCGGGCATTATCCCGTGCAGGTTCGTGGGGTCGACGAGGTTCCCCTCGTCCTCTCAGCCGGTGCCCAGCTCCCCCTGCCGAGAAAAGGGAGGCCCTCGCCTGCCTTAAGATTTCGGGCCCGCGGGGTCCGTCCCTATTATACGCACCCCGGTTCTTCCTCGTGCGGCATCCCCGTATGAGCGAGACCCTGGAGAAGCTCCGATTCGGTTCGGAGCTCGTGAAGCGCGGCTTCGCCCGCATGCAGCAGGGCGGGGTCATCATGGATGTGACCACGGCCGACCAGGCCGCCATCGCCGAGGAGGCGGGGGCGGTCGCCGTGATGGCGCTCGAACGGGTACCGGCCGACATTCGGGCGGCCGGCGGCGTGGCCCGGATGGCCGACCCCCTCAAGATCCGGGAGATCAAGGAGCGGGTCTCGATCCCGGTCATGGCGAAGTGCCGGATCGGCCACACCGCCGAGGCCCAGATCCTTCAGGCGCTCGCGGTCGACATGATCGACGAGAGCGAGGTCCTCACGCCCGCCGACCCGTTCCGGCATGTCGACAAGAAGGCGTTCAAGATTCCGTTCGTCTGCGGCGCCCGGAACCTCGGGGAGGCGCTGCGCCGGGTCGAGGAGGGCGCGGCGATGATCCGAACGAAAGGCGAGGCCGGCACGGGCAACGTGGTGGAGGCGATCCGCCACATCCGCCAGATGCTCTACGACGTCGCCGAGGTCCAGAAGCTCCCCAAGAAGGATGTAGCCGCGTGGGCGAAGAAGGAGAGGGTCTCGGAAGGGATCGTCAATGAGGTCCGTTCGCTCGGTCGCCTGCCAGTCGTGAACTTCGCGGCCGGCGGCATCGCCACGCCCGCCGACGCCGCCCTATGCCGCCTCCTGGGCGTCGACGGCGTGTTCGTAGGGAGTGGCATCTTCAAGGCCCAGCACCCGATGAAGGTCGCCCGGGCGATCGTCGAAGCCTCCCTCCATTACGACCAGCCGGACGTACTCGCCCGCGTTTCCACCGGGCTCGGAGAGGCGATGAAGGGGCTCGAGATCACCAGTCTCGCCCCCGAGGCGATGCTCCAAACGCGCGAGTCGGCTCCCCTCTCGGAGGGCCCCCGGCGCATGATCCCGGAGGACTGACCTCCGGACCGACCGCTCCGCCGATGCCCGTAAAGCGGGGGCGGTGCTAAGGCGACCCCGTGCGGATCGTTCAGGTCCTGCCGTTCTACTACCCCCACGCCGGGGGGGTGGAGTCCCACGTCCGTGGCCTCGTCCGGGAGTTCACCCGGCAGGGCCACGAGGTCACCGTAGTGACCTCCCGCTACGACCGCCGGCTCCCTTGGAAGGAGGAGGCGGAGGGGTACCAGATACTGCGAACGCGCACCTTCGGAACCGTGCTCGACACTCCTCTGGATGTCGGGACCGGTCGGGTTCTGCGCTCCCTGGACGCCGATGTCTTCCACCTGCACTACCCTCCGCCCCTCACCTCGTACTTCGCCACGCGCGAGCTCGTGCGACGGCACGCGCCGATCTGCCTCACCTACCACTGCGACCTCTACATGCCCGGCGGACCGGGTCGGCTCCTTGCCGGCATCTATCAGACCGTCTTCCTGCCCGCCACACTCGATCGAACCAGCCGGATCGTGGTTCACACGAGGAGCTACGGGGGGACCTCCGCGATGCTTCGGGGGCGGGCCCTCACCGTCATCCCCTCGGCGGTCGACCTGGACCGGTTCCGGCCCGGGCTCGACGCGAGCCGGACGCGCTCGGACCTCCGGCTCGACGGGAAGCGGGTCATGGTCTTCACCGGCCGGCTCGTCCCGCACAAGGGCGTCGACGTGATCCTCGAGGCGCTCGCCCAGCTCCCGAAGGACGTCGTGCTGGTCGTTATCGGTGCGGGACCGCGGCTCCCCAGCCTCGTGGGGCTCGCCCGGAGGCTCGGCGTCGAGGACCGCGTGCGGTTCTGTCCCGCGGTGACGGACGAGGAGCTTCCGTACTTCCTTTCGCTCGGGGACGTCTTCGTCTTTCCCTCGCAGAACCGCCTCGAGGGGTTCGGTCTGGTGGTCGCCGAGGCGATGGCCGCGGGACTCCCGGTCGTGGTCGCCGACATGCCGGGGGTCCGAGAAGTGATCGAGCCCGGTCGGGACGGCCTGCTGGCCGAGCCGCTCATCGCGACCGACCTCGCGGAGAAGGTCCGGATCCTGCTCGACGACCCGGCGCTGGCCCGAAAGATGGGCCGAGCCGGGCGGGAACGGGCCGAGGCGCTCTACTCGCTGCCGGTGGTGGTCCGTCAGCTGCTCAGCCTGTACGCAGGCCTGCGCGCAACTGGTTGATCTGAACCTTGAGGCGTTGGGCCTCGTCGCGGGCGGCCTTCTTCCAATCGGGACCGGCCGAGGCATAGAGGATGCTGCGGGAAGCGTTCACCAGAAGGGCCCGGCCGTGCGCGTCGACCCCCTCGCGGACCGCCGTCGCGAGCGATCCACCTTGGGCCCCGATGCCCGGCACCAACATCGGGATCCCGTTGCCGAGGGTCGCCCGGGCCGCGTGGAACGCCTCCGAGAACGTCGCGCCGAGCACCACCCCGACGTTCCCGTGGGCATGCGCCAGCCGCCGGACCTCCCCGACGACCGCCAGCCAGAGGGGTCCGCGGGGAGTGGGGATCTCCTGGAAGTCGATCGCTCCGGGATTCGAGGAGTGCGCCACCACGAAGACCCCGTGCGCGGGATCGTCGAGGAAAGGCTGCAAGGTCTCCCAACCGAGCCAGGGGGTGAACGTGATGGCATCGAACCCGAACTCCTCGAACACGCCGTCCCGCACCATCCGCAGCGAGTTCGGGATGTCGTTTGCCTTCAGGTCGAGGATACGCAGGCGCGTCGGGCCGATCTTCCGGCAGAGCCGCCCGAGGAAGTCGACGCCGGCGGGTCCGTACTGAAGGTACGCCCCGAACTGCATCTTGTAGGCCGCGGCGTGCGGGTACGTCGACGAGACGATCCCGTTCAAGAACCGCTCGAGCTGAGCGCGCGGCGGGAGGCGCCGAAGCCCCTTCGGCATCAACGTAGGGTCCGGGTCGAGACCGACGCAGACGAGCGAGTCCCTCGCCGACAGGATCCGGTCGAGTCGCTGGAAGAACTTCGCCGTCACGCTGGGCGAGTCAGGGGCGTCGGGGGAAAAGGATTATGACCGGAGGCGTGCACCGGCGCCGACTTCCCCCCTCGGCCGGCGAGTACGCTCCCTCCTACGTTCATCGTTCGTCGGTCACAAGCTCCTTTTATCACCGGGGGAAGTGGCGCCGCGTGCCCAGCCCCGCATGACCGCCGAACCGTCCTCTCCAACGCCCGTGGAAACCCGCCTGCGGGACCTCACACCAGCGAGGTCGCCGGTCGAGTTCGTGGCGCGGGTGGTCACCTGCGAACGTCGGGAGGTCACACGGAGGTCGGACGGAAGCCGCCGACCGGTCCTCTCAGGCCTGTTGAGCGACGGGACGGCGACCGTCCGCTTCACCTGGTGGGACCCTCCGCGCGAGGAGATCGAACGCGGACTCGTGCTCCGTGCGGTCGGCGCGGAGGTGCAGGAGTTCCGAGGGCGCCCTGAGATCACGCTCAATTGGAGGACCCGGGTCGGCCCGGCGAGCCCCGCGGAGCTCCCGCGCGTCGATGCAGAGGAGATCCCGTTCCGGACGATCCGCGACCTCCGGAGTTCCGACGAAGGTTTCCGGCTCGAGGCCCGTGTCGTGCGCATCGCCCCGAAGACGGTCACCGTGGGCACGGAGCGGAGGATCGTTCACGAGGGCCTCCTCGCCGATCGGACCGGGGCGATCGCCCTCTCGTCATGGAGCGACTTCGGTCTCCACGCCGGCGAAGCCGTACGGATCGCGGGGGGCTACGTGCGTTCGTTCCGGGGTCGCCCGCAGCTCGTACTGGACGAACGATCGATCGTGGTCCGCATCGATGCCGGCGACTTGCCGGAGCCGGCCCAGCTCCTGGCCGCGCCTCCCCGCTCGATCGCCGAGGTGGAGGATGAGGGCGGCGGCGAGGCGGTCGCGGTCGAGGGGCTCGTGGTGGGCCTGCTCCCCCCGAGCGGGCTCGTCTTCCGGTGTCCTACCTGCCACCGGTCCGTTCGGAGCGGCATCTGCCGAGTGCACGGACAGGTCGAAGGAGAGCCCGACCTGAGGGCCCGCCTCGTGCTCGACGACGGCACGGGCGCACTCACGGTCAACACGAATCGAACCGACACCGAACGACTGTGGGGCGTGACGCTCGAGGAGGCCCAGGCCCGCCTGCGCAACCAGCCCGACCCGAGCCTGATCGAAGAGCAGCTGCTGGAGGCACTGCTCGGTCGGCGGCTACGCGTTCGCGGAGTGGGTACCCACGACGATTTCGGAGTGACGGTGACCCCCGAGTCCATCGACCGGATTGATATCGATCTGGACGCGGCGGCGGAGGAGCTCTCTGCCCGCCTCGGGGAGCGCCGTTGATGGCGCTGCGGGAACCGGCTTGGCGGGTGACCGCTCGGGAGCTCGAGAGCTCGCTCGAAGAGGAGAAAGGTGAGGGCGAGCGGCCGACGTCGTACCTGATCTCCCCGTTCGGCGCCCGCATGAACCGGGTGCTGCTCGCGGGCACGCTATCGCCCGCGGAGTCGATCGGCCGGGACCCGTCCCAGACGTTCTGGCGCGCGCGGCTGAGCGACCCGACGGGGGCTGTGGCGGTCACCGCCGGATCGTTCCAGCCCCGGGCGATGGCCCAACTTCGGTCGACCTCGGCTCCCCGATCCGCGATCGTCGTCGGCAAGACCCATCTCTTCCGCGGACGGGACGGAGTCGGCTACGTCTCGGTGCGCGCGGAGGCGGTGCGTTCCGTGGCGGAGGCGGAGGAGCGCGCCGCCCTCGCCGACATCGTGCGGCAGACGCTCGACCGGCTGGACCTCCTGGAGCGGGTGGAGAAGGAGCCCGGGCTTTCGGAGGAATCGCTCCGGACGGAGGGGACGCCCCGGGCCTGGTTCCGGGCGGCCCAGGCCTCCCGAACCCGCTACCCGAACGTCGATCGGATCGCGTTCCGTCGAGAGCTCGGGAACGCGGTCCGCCGCGTCGCGGGCGAAAGCGGCCCTTCCCGTGCCACCCTTCCGACCCCAACGACCGTCACGGTCACCCGCGCTCCTCCGCCGCGCCCGGCGCCCGCTCCCCCCACCGCCGCCGAGCGGGCCGAGGAGTCGTTGTTCCTCGACCAGCTCGACGATGTGGCCGACGTCTCGGCCGACGGATACGCCGACCTCAAGGAGGTCCTCGCTCGAGTGTCGGCTCAAGGATTGGTCGCTGAGCGGGCCGAGGCGATCCTGAACCGGCTCGAAGAGGAAGGGGTCATCGAAGAGCCGATCGTCGGGAAGTTACGACGCGCCTGACGACCCCCTCCCCGAGGGTTTATATCGGAGGCTCCTTCGGGGGGCGGGGGAATGAGGAACACCTGTCTCTCCGAATCGATGACGAGACCAGCGACCAGCTGACCCCCACTTTCCTACCGGTGTAGTGCGTTCCATGGCGGCCGAACGACCCTCGCTGATTCTGCTCATCCTGCTCGTCGTGCTCGTGCTGATCGCGGCCGGGGTCGGCGCGGCGTTTGTATACGAGTACAACAAGCCGAAGGCGGCGCCCACCCTCCTCACGGTCCAGAAGGGGGACAACGTGACCGTGAACTACATCGGTGAGTTCGGGAGCGGTCCGCAGATCGGCCGGGTGTTCGACACCTCGTTCTACTCGGTGGCCCAGAACAACGTGACGTACCCGAAGTCGCTCGAGTACGCTCCCCGGTCGTCGGCATCGGCCTACACTCCCCTCGCGGTGCATGTCGGCCCGAACGCTCCGGCGGGCGGCTACCCCGTCGGGAATCTCACTTTCAGCGGCGTCGTGACCGGCTTCTGGCAAGGGCTCGTCGGTCTCACCGGCAACCACACTCAGACGGTCGTGGTCCCTGCGAGCCTCGGCTACGGGCCGCTCAACTCGAGCTGCTTGCGGCCGGCGCCCCTGGTGTTCACCCTCCCCGTCCTCACGTACCTGCCGCTCGGCGAGTTTGCGAGCCTCTACCCGAACGTCACCGCGGACGTGGGAGTCGAGTTCACGGACTCGAACTACGGCTGGACCGACCAGGTCTTCGCGGTGAACGCGACCTCGGTCAGCGTCCAGGCGCTACCGACGGTGGGCCAGACGAGCTCCCCGGACGGCCTGCCGTTCGAGGTCACGGCCCTCAACGCTACCAGCGTCACGCTCTCGAGCCTGCTCACCCCCGCGAACGCCGGGCTGGTCCTCGGCCACCTGCGGGTCGGCTCGATCTGCAGTGAGTCGAAGTTCATCGTTTCGGCCGTCGACCCGAGCGCGGGCACCCTGACCGAGAACTTCAACCCCGAAGTCCAAGGCGAGACGCTCGACTTCATCGTCACGGTGGTCAACATTTACCCGGCGTGAGCACCGGGGCGGCCTAGAGCGTGACCTTCCCGCGCTTCAGCAGCTCTTCCAGGTGGGCTTCCGCCGCGGTGGCCAGCACTTCCTCGGAGGGCGGGCCGCGCGTGTGGGTGTAGACCCGGAGCATCCGGCGGGCCTGCTCCCGACGAGAACGGGACCGCGCAAGGAGCTGGCGGGCCTCCCGCTCGAGCCCATCCATCTCCCGGCTGATCGCATCGATCTTCGAGATCAGCTCCGACCGGGCGCGTCCCTTCTCGCGCAGCGAGGCGATCAGCCCCCCCGCGACCTCGAGCTTCGCCCGGACCGCGACCATCTTCGAATCGCGCTCCGTCTTCGCCCCGGTGAGTTCCTTGCCGCGAGTGAGGAACTCCTCGCGGGCCGCCACCAGCGCCGCCTCGGCCTCCTTGAGCTTCTGCTGGTGCTCTGCGACGACCGCGCTGCGCGCTTCGGCCTGCTTCAGTTCCTGCGACCGCTGGCGCAGGAGGGCAATCAGGGCGTTCTCCTCTTCGATCGGGAGGGCTCGGGTTTGCTGACGGAGTTCGAGCTGCTGGATCTCCTTGCGCATCTGCTCGGGGCGCACCCGCTCCCCCGGCGCGAACGAAAGTCGTGCTTCCCGCACGTGGACAATAGCTTCCTCGACCTTCTTGCGGGCCGACTCCCGGGCCGTGCGAAGCTCGGCGATCCGCTTTCCGAGCTGATGGTGCTCGTCGTACAGCTTCTCGACCTCGGCTTGCGGAGCCTCGCGGCGATCGTAGATCGCCTTCTGCTCCGAGGCGAGGCGCCGCACTTCGACGATCAGCTCTTCCCGGCGGTCGAACAGGGAGCGAAGCTTCGTGTCGAGCGAGCGAAGCTTCTCCCGGTCCTCCCGGTCCTCGCGCTCTTCCTCATCGGAGAGCAGGGCCCGCGGGCTCACGGGTCGAGGAGAAATCGCCCTTCTCAAAAGCCCTTCTCTCGGGGCCGTTCACGGAGACGGCACGCCCCGGCGCCCCCGGGAGGAACGACGCCGGGCCCGACGGGCCGGTGGCGAGCGCTCTTCGCGCTCCACGAAATGCTGGGCTACGAAGAGCGCCGCGGGCACCGCCGCGTCGATATTGACGACCGCGAGAGGGGCGCACGATTGGAGCATCGCGTTCAACGCCGCCTCTCCGCGGCCCCCGCGCCCGTATCCGACGGAGGTCGGCACCCCGACCACGGGGGCCGGCACGAGCCCGGCGACGACCGTCGATAGAGCCCCCTCCCGACCGGCGAAGACGAGGTAGACCTCCGGTCGAGCGCGCTCCAGCCGGTGGATCGCGGCGAGGAGCCGGTGCAGGCCCGCGACGCCGACATCGTACTGACGAACCACCCGGATCCCGAGCTCAAGGAGGATCGCGCGAGCCTCCTCGGCGAGTGGCACGTCGCTGGTTCCCGCGGTGACCACGGCCACCAAGCCCCGACGGTACCGAGGTCCCAACGGACCGGGCAGCCGAACGACCCGGCCGTCGGCGAGGACCCGGACGGGAGCGGAGCTCGGCGAGGTGGGCCGCCACGATCGGAGCGCCCGAAGCTGCCTCGGTGTCGGACGGGAGACGAGCGCTCCGAGGCCCCGGGAAGCGAGCGCGTCCAGGATGCCGAGGAGATGTTCAACGCTCTTGCCCTCGCCCAAAACGACCTCCGGGACCCCGACGCGACGGGCCCGGTCCCGGTCGAGCTGAGCGAAATGCCGGATGCGGAGCGCTCGTCGGTCCACGTGCCGAGCCTTCGGCTTCCGTCCCCCCGCCACGCCGAGGACCACCCAAGCGCTGATATAGCGGATTCCGCTGGCACGCCCGGCTCGCGGAGTATGCCGGATTTTTCGCTAACCCCCGAGCAGGAAAGCCTCCGAGACCTCGCGCGTAAGTTCGCCCGGACCGAGATGGCCCCCCACGCCGCCGAGTGCGATCGACGGCCGAGGTTTCCGGAGGAGATCTACCGGAAGGCGTACGAGCTCGGGCTGATGAACCTGAACGTTCCCGCGGAGTACGGCGGGAGCGGCCTCGGGCTCTTCGACCAGTGCCTGATTGTCGAGGAGCTGGCGTACGCGTGCGGGGGCATGACGACCTCGACGATCGCGAACTGCCTGGCGCTCGAACCGATCCTCCTCGACGGTTCGCCGGAACAGAAGGAGCGGTTCCTGAAGCCGTTCTGCGCCGAGTACCACCTGGCCTCGTTCGCGCTCACCGAACCATCGAGTGGATCCGACGCAGGCGCGGTCCGGACCATCGCGCGCAAGGAGGGGAACGACTACCTCCTGACCGGCGACAAGTGCTTCATCTCGAACGCTCCCCACGCCTCCCTCTTCACCGTCTTCGCGACCATCGATCCGAAGCTCCGGCACAAGGGCGTCACCGCCTTCGTCGTGCCCCGCTCGGCCGAAGGGGTGTCGGTGGGACCGGACGAGGAGAAGATGGGGCACCGGGCCTCCGCCACCTCGACCGTCCGGTTCGATGAGGTACGGGTCCCGGCGGCGGACCGGCTGGGACCGGAGGGAAACGGTTTCTCGCTCGCGATGCGGACGCTGGACCAGACGCGGACCCCCATCGGGGCGCTCGCGACCGGGATCGCGCAGGCCGCCCTCGACCATGCCGCCTCCTACTCGCTGAAGCGCGAGACGTTCGGCAAGCCGATCGCCGAGCACCAGGCGATCCAGATCAAGCTCGCCAACATGGTCCAGGCCATCCATGCTTCCCGTCTCCTCACCTGGAGGGCCGCGTGGACCATCGACCGGGGCCAGAAGGGGACGCTCGAGTCGTCCATCGCGAAGTGCTACGCGTCCGACACCGCGTTCGCCGTGGCCGACCAAGCGATCCAGATCTTTGGAGGGTACGGTTACATGCGGGAGTATCCCGTGGAGAAGCTGCTGCGAGACGCGAAGCTGACCCAGATCTACGAGGGGGCGAACGAGATCCAGCGGACCGTGATCGCCCGCGAGCTCCTGCGGGGCTACGCCTAGTTCGGGGTCAGTCCCGTGGAGATCGTCGTCTGCGTGAAACCGGTCCCGGACCCGGAGACCCGGTTGCGAGCCGCCTCCGACGGACAGACGCTCGACATCGAGGCCGTGAAGTTCGTGCTGACCGGTTACGACGAGTCGGCCGTGGAGCAGGCGCTCCTGATCAAGGAAGCGACCCCGGGCTCGAAGGTGCATGTCGTCTCGGCGGGTCCCCCTCCCCGCACGGAGGAGGTCCTTCGCGCTTCGCTCGCGCTGGGCTGCGACTCGGCCACGTGGGTCGAGACCCCGCCGGCGGTGGCCCCCGACCCGGTGGCGAGCGCGCGCGCGCTCGCACGGGGTGTGGCGAGCGTCCCCCACGACCTGGTCCTCTGCGGGAAGCAGGCCGGGGACGATGAGGCCGGTGTAGTCGCCGCGTCGCTCGGCGAGATCCTGGGGGTACCGGATTTCAGTGCAGTGGTCGACCTTCGATGGGACGCCGGCGCCTCTCGCCTCCGCTTCCAGCGGTCCACCGAGTCGGGTACCGAGACCTGGGAGAGCCCGCTTCCGTGCGTTGTCGCGCTCCAGCAGGCCTGGAACGACCCACGGACCGCCAAGCTGCCGATGATCCTCAAGTCGCGGAAGCTCCCGATTGCGAAGATCGCTCCCGAGGCCGCGCCGCCCGTGGCGGGCGCGAGCCGGCCCGCGAAGTTCGAGCTCCCGCCGCCCCGCACGGGGGCGAAACTGATCGAGTTCAAGACGCCCGACGAAGCGGCGCAGAAGCTCGTCAAGGCGCTCAAGGAGGAGGCGAAGGTGTTCCCATGACCGGCACGACGCTTGTCGTGGGGGAACTTCACGACGGGGCTCTCTCCGACGCCACGAAGGAGGCGGTCGGGGTCGCCGTGGCCCTTTCGGGCGCAGGGAGCGTGGTGGGATTCCTCGCCGGTCCGAACGCCCGGGCGGCCGCCGCCGGCTTTGGGAAGCTCGGGGCGAGTCGGACGCTCGTAGCGGAGGACCCTCGCCTCGAGGGGGCGGTCACGGCGGTCGTGGCCCACCTCGTGGCGGTCGCTGCGGACTCGGTTTCGGCGGGGATCGTTCTCGTGGGGGGTTCGACGTTTGGCCGCGACCTCGTTGCCCGCCTTGGGATCCGTTGGAACGCGGCGGTCGCGACCGGGGTCACCGGACTCGTGCCGGCTGGTGATGGTTTCGAGGTCCGCAGGTCGGTGTTCGGTGGTCGCGCGACCGAGACTCGACGGCTCGAGGGGTCGCATGTGGCGGTCGCGCTACGGCCCCATGCGTTCTCACCGGTGCCGGAGTCCGCGGCCGAAACGACGATCATGCCGATCCCCCTCGATGGAGTCCCGGCGCCCCTCTGGACCCCGAAGCGGTCAAAGGTCGAGGTGACTCCCCGCGGAGCGGGGCCGAGCCTCGCGGACGCGACGATCGTGGTGTCCGGAGGACGCGGCGTCCGGGCCGCCGAGAACTTCCATCTCGTGGAGGAACTCGCGGCCTCCCTCGGTGCGGGGGTCGGCGCGTCCCGGGCGGTGACCGACGCGGGGTGGCGGCCCGCGAACCTCCAGGTCGGTCAGACCGGGCGGACGGTCTCCCCGCAGCTCTACGTCGCGGTGGGGATCTCGGGCGCGATCCAGCACCTCGTCGGGATGGTGAGCTCACGCGTGATCGTCGCGATCAACTCGGACGCGTCGGCCCCGATCTTCAAGGTCGCGGACTACGGGATCGTGGGGGATCTCTTCCAGATTGTGCCGGCGCTCACGCAGGAGATCAAGCGCGCGCGCGGGATGTAACCCGGTGGGTCCCGGTACCGCAACGCTCAGAGATCGAAGGCCATCTCGACGCCGTCCCGAAGCAGCGTCGTCGTCTTGATCCCCGCGGCCTTCTGCACCGCCATCAGGACCTTGCGCGCCGAGCGCTTCGGCGATCCCGCGTCGGCCATCATCGACCGGAGCAGCTCGGTCGCGAACCGGGGGTAGAGCGAGTAGATCCGCGGGTTCCACTTCACGCGGTCGAGTCGGGCAAAGTCGCGGAAGTCGGGCAGGATCCCGGTCGCCTCGAGCCGTTGGTCGTACTCGACGAGGCGGCGGGCCGACGCGTCTCCGGCGGCCTTCGCGGCGAGCGCCGTCTCGGCCGCTTCGAGTCCCGATCGGACGGCGTAGTTCATGCCCTGGATGGTGATCCCATTCGAGAAGACGAAGCCAGCGGCGTCCCCGGCAACCATCCAACCGTCCCCGTGGAACGCCGCGGGCCGGCTCGCCCACCCGGACGGAACGAGCTTGGCCCCGTACTCGACGAGCTCCGCCCCCTTCAGGCGCCGCGCGATCGCCGGGTGGAGCTTGAACCGCTCGATGAGCTCCTGCGAGTAGGCGTTGCGACCGTAGAGCGATTCGATCTGAACGATGATCCCGAGGGAGAGGGTGTCGCGGTTGGTGTAGAGGAAGCCGCCGCCCATCACGCCCGGCGGGAAGAACCCGGCGACCCACTCCTCGGTGTGCCCTTCGTTCGCCCCCACCTGGAAGCGATCCTCGATCACCGACGGGTCGAGTTTGAACACTTCCTTGACGCCGAGCTCCGTCGTCTCGGGCGACAGATGCGGATTCGGTCGAATTGCCGTTCCGAGCGAGAGGCGAGAGTTCGAGCCGTCCGCGAGGATCGTGATCGGCGCGGTCATCG
This sequence comes from Thermoplasmata archaeon, assembly GCA_035625085.1. GTDB lineage: Archaea > Thermoplasmatota > Thermoplasmata > Lutacidiplasmatales > UBA184 > Lutacidiplasma. Next base: position 17,634 of record DASPQG010000047.1, on the reverse strand, counting down.
TCTCGCCGCCCTGCACGATGCCGTGCACGCGGGAACCTTCCCAGTTCAGCCGGTCGACGGGCACGGACGCGACGACCGTCGCCCCCGCGGCCTCCGCCTTCTGAGCGAGCCAGGCGTCGGTCCGGGACCGAAGCACCGTGTGCGCCGCGTACGGCTCCGATCCCCAGCTGCCCTCCTCGAGGTCGAACGAGAGCGCGCTCTCCGGGGTCAGGATGCCGAACCGCTTTCGGACGAGATGCCGCTCGACCGGCATCTCGCGCCACCAATTCGGCAGGATCCGGGCGAGATCGTTTCCCCAGAGGAGGCCGCCGGAAAGGTTCTTGGTACCGGGCTCGGCTCCGCGCTCGACCAGCAGGACGTTGGCTCCGCCCTGGGCGAGGCGAATCGCCGCGGGGCACCCGGCCATGCCGGCGCCGACCACGATGACGTCAAAGTCGTCGGCCATGGCCGCTGGCCGAACGAGGTCGGTCCGATTTAAGGTGCCCGCTCCGGAGCCGCGCTACCTAGTGGCCGGGCCCCGCCCACTGAACCGGACTCGAGGCCGTCTGCTGGGCGGCCATGGCGTTCTCGATCAGTTTCTGGAAGCGGAACGGCTTGGGGATCCCCTTCCAGTCCTCGTTGCCGAGGCGGTTCCCGCCCTCGGAGCTCACCCGGACGGTCCCGAACCCGAGAATCCGCTGGCCGAACGACTGGCGGACGTCCACGCCCCGCACCTGGGTGACGGGAATCTCATCGAAGTCCTTGCCGAGGATCCCGCGTTGGATGATCACCCGCCGCGACGTAACGGCGTAAACGGTGGTGATCCAGCGGAAGTACCGGATGACGAGCCAGATCAGGCCGAGCAGGAACAGGATGAGCCAGAAGTAGGCGAAGTACTTCTGAACGGTCGAGGAGACGTAGTTCGACAGCGTGAGCCACGTCGTCGCCCCCGACCAGAGCGTCGGCACAGCGGACGTAAGGGTGGGGGCCGCGAGGAGGGCCAGGAACCCGAAGACGACCGTCCAGAGGATTGGGCCGGGGAAGTAGAACAGCTTCGTCGCGCGGGTCTCCTCCAGGAGGGCCTCCTGGTCGGCCATGTAGGTCGCCTTCAGGAGCTTCGGCATCTTGCGAGGGGTCGTCGTCGACATGGGAACGGACTCGCGGGGGATGGGCTCAGTCGCAAGATAAAGGCTCGGCCGGAGCGGTTGGCTCGGTCGCCCGCTTATATGGCCCGGCTCCTCGGGGCCGCGATGGGCGTCACCGACTGCCACGTCCACATCAATCCGATCTGGGAGATGCGACCGGACGCGGTGAAGCTCCTCGCGGCGCTCGACCCCGCGGCGAAGCGGTTCGTCACCTCCCCCCAGGAGTTCCTGGGGTACCTGGACCAATCGGGGGTCGAGCGGGCGGTGCTGATCAACTACGTTGCCCCGCAGGTGATCGGCTACACCGAGGCGGCGAATTCGTTCGTCTCGGAATACGTCCGTACCAATCCCGAGCGCCTGATCGCCGTCGGGGGAATCCGGCCGGACCACCCGGACCCCGAGCGGGAGGTCGTCCGCCTCTCCGACGAGCTCGGGATTCGTGCGATCAAGCTCCACCCACCGCACCAGCTGTTCCGTCCGAACGCGTATGTGGACGGAGAGCTCCCAGGCCTGAAGGCGCTCTACGACGCCTGCTCCCGCCACCGGCTCCCGGTGATCTTCCACACCGGTACCTCGATCTTCCCCCGGGCCCGCAACCGGTTCGCCGATCCACTGTTCGTGGAGGACGTTGCGCTCGACTTCCCGGACCTCACCATTGTCCTCGCTCATGGAGGGCGACCGCTCTGGACCGAGACCGCGATGTTCCTCGCCCGTCGGTTCCCGAACGTCTGGCTCGACGTCTCGGGCACCCCCCCCGCGCGACTGCTCGAGTATTTTCCCCGGCTCCCGCGCTTCGCCGATAAGGTGCTGTTCGGCACGGATTGGCCCGGGCCGGGCGTGCGCGACATCGGCGCGAACCTGGCGGCGTTCCGGGCCCTTCCGCTCCCTCCGGACGACCAGCGTCGCATCCTCGAGGAGAATCCGCTCGCGGTGTTTCCCCGGCGAGCGCCCTCTTGAAATAGTGGGGCCGGCTCCGACGGCCGTGCCCGAGACGCCCGACCCGCCCGAGGAAGAGGCGACGCCTCCCACGGAGGAGGAGCCGACCCCGACCATCGAGGTCGTCGAGGGCGGGGAAGAGGTCGGTCGTCTGCCGCTTCCCCGACGTAACCGAGGAGAGGTGTTCGGTATTGCGAGTCAATTGCTCGGGGCCGCTCGGATCCGCGTGATGTGCGAGGACAACGTCTCGCGGATGGGGCGGATCACGGGGAAGATGAAGAAGAAAATGTGGATACGGGAAGGGGACCTCCTAATCCTCCGGCCGTGGGGATTCCAGGAAGGGAAGGCCGACATCCTGTTCCGCTACAGCCGGACGCAGTCGCAGTACCTTGCTCGCAAGAACCTCCTCCCGAAAACGGTGAACATCTTCCAGACGGCAGAATCAGCGGCGAGCTCGTAGAAGGCAGGATGTGGGCCTCCTCCCGGCGTCCGCTTTCGTCCCTCGAGATGGCGGTCGTCGAGCAGAACTCCGTCGCCCTCGGGGTCACGTTGGACGCCCTCATGGAGAACGCGGGCCGTGCCACCGCCGAGGAGGCGACTCGCCACCTTCCTCCGCCGCCGGCGCGTGTCGCCGTGGTGGCCGGCCCCGGTAACAACGGCGGGGATGGCACCTGTGCGGCGTTCTACCTCCTGCAGTGGGGATACTCTCCCGAGATCTGGCTGACTCACCCCCCGGTCGAGATTCGTTCCCACGCGGCCCAGCGGTGCTTCGACCGGATCAAGAATCGAGTTCCGGTGCGCATCGGGATCCCTCGGCCCGAGGAGCTCGCCACAATGCCCCTCGTCGTCGACGCCCTCCTCGGAACCGGCCAGACCGGCCGTGTTCGGTCCCCGACCCGCGAGGCGGTGGCCGCGATCCGCGGGAGCAAGGCTCCGGTGCTTTCCGTCGACGTCCCGACCGGAGTGCGCGACCCGGACGGGCTGCGCCCGTCCTGGACCGTCACGTTCACGATCCCGAAGGAGTCGACCGACCCGATGCTCGTAGGAGAGCTCACGGTACGGGACATCGGAATGCCCCCGAACGCGTGGCGGCAGACCGGACCGGGCGAGTTCCACTTCTTCCCGCTGCCGCGAGAGCCCCGGGGCCGGAACGGCCGGCTGGTGGTGATCGGAGGGGGCCCGTACACGGGCGCGCCCGCGCTCGCCGCACTGGCCGCGCTCCGGGCGGGCGCGGAGCGAGCGACCATTCTCACTCCCGAAGGCGCTGCGAACGCCGTGCGCTCCTACAGCCCCAACCTGATCGTGCATGCGGTCGGCTCGGACCGGTTCCGTTCGACGGACGTGCCGGTCGTTCTCGAGGCCGTCCGCTCGGCCCCTCCGGGGGCTGTCGTGCTGGGGATGGGAGCGGGAGCCCACCCAGAGACGCTCGAGGCATTGCAGGCGATCATCGTAGCGCTCGCCCCGGAGTTCCCGCTCGTCGTCGACGCGGATGCGCTCGCCGCCCTTCCTCCGGCCGAGCAGGACCGCGATGCCTCGCCTCGCGTCGGCCTCATCGCCACCCCGAACGCCGGAGAGTTCGAGAGGGTGTTTCAGGGGCCCTCGAGCGGCCACTTCGAGGAACGCTCCCGGGCCGCCGAACAGATCGCTCGGGAGCGACGCCTCACGCTCGTCGTCAAAGGCTCCCCCGACATCCTCACGGACGGCGAGACCACGATCGGGAACCACCACCACCACCTGGCGATGACGGTGGGAGGTGTCGGGGACGTGCTCGGCGGAGTACTCGGGAGCCTTCTCGCGCAGGGGCTCCGCCCGCTCCATGCCGCGCGTCTCGGGAGCTACTGGACGGGAGAGGCGGGGATTCGCGCCGCCGCGCACCGAGGTCTGGGCACGCTTGCGACCGACGTGATCGACGAACTGCCGGCCGCGCTCGTATCCGGCCTCCAACGGGTGGAGCGGTCAATCTAGGGCCGCGCGCGACCCCTCAGGCGTAGCGAACCCGGCCCCGGATCACCTTGGCCCGTTGGCGCACGTCGCGCGCCCCCGCCGGGTTCCCTTCGGCATACCCCTCGTGGAAGGCGCGGACGAGGGCGTCCGCGCGCCCGCTCAGCGCCTTCAAGTCCTCCTCGACGAGGTGAAGGTCGATCCCGAGCTCCTCAAGGCCCGGACTCCGGGTGCCCATCGAGAGGTCGAGGAAGGCGGGCGGACCGCGCGGTCCTTCCGGGAACAGCACGTTCGAGCTCGTGAGATCGCCGTGCGCGATCGAACCGGCATGGAGAACACCGAGGGCTCGCCCGAAAGCGCGAACCGCCACGGGGACATCCTCGGGCGCCACGGACGGATCCTCGAGGACCTGCCGCAGGGTCGGTCCGGGGAGCTCTTCGATCGTGAGTCGATGGCGCTGGAGGTCGACGTCGTAGATCATCGGTGTTCGGACGCCGAGTCGCCGAGCATCGACCAGCAGGCGCACCTCGTTGCGGGTCCGCTCGCGGCGGATTCGCTCATCGAGCGCTTTCGGTCGGTAGGTTTTGAGGTCCCGCTCCTTGAGGAGGGCCGGAAACCCCCACCAGTCGACCCGGCGCAGCGACGCCTCGGCTCCGCGCGAGACCTCGGGACCTTCGGGCGTCGGTTCGGCCGGCATCGGTCGATCGGGCCTACCGCCCCTTCCGCGACGCGACGTGGTGCACGATCGCCTCGCGAGCGAGGCGGGCGGCGAGGAGGCTCGTGTTCCCCGTGTCGTAATGGGGGCTCACCTCCATGATGTCCAGGCCCGCGAGGCGGGGCGCGGCCTCCCCTATGATGTACTTCACATCCCGCGGCGTGAGCCCGAACGGCTCGGGCGTGCCGGTGCCGCCCGCGTACGCCGGGTCGATCGCATCGATGTCGAGCGAGATGTAGAGCCGCTCGGTCTTCAGCATGTTCAGGGCCTGGTGCACCGCCGCCTCGATCCCGTTGCGCGCGATCTCCGCCGCGGTCACGTACGACATCCCGATCGAACGGTTGTCCTCCATCTCTTCCCGGGAGACGGAACGGACGCCCAGGACGACGATGTTCCTCGCGCCGACCTTTTCGAGGATCCGACGGGACGAACAGCCGTGGCTTCGTCGGTCGCCGAGGTAGCTCGATCGAAAGTCCATGTGCGCATCGAGATAGAGAACGCCGACGCTCGGCGCGGAGTCCGGGTACGCCTCCACCACGGGCGGTGAGCAGGCATGGTCCCCCCCGAAGACGATGGGAATCTTCCCGGCGGCGTAGATCGGCCGGATCTCCTCGCGCAACGTCTGGGCCATGTCCTCGGAACTTCCGAACTCCTCCGTATTCCCGAAGTCGTGCACCGGGACCTCGGAGAGGTCGACCCCGGTCTCGAGGTCGTACGATTCGAAGTTCCAGGAGTGCTGGCGGATCGAGTCGGGCCCGAATCGAGCTCCCGGACGGAACGAGGTGGTCCGATCGAACGGGACGCCGACGAGCACGAACTCCGCCTCCTCGAACGAGGCGTTCGCGTCGGCGAACGTAGTGAGATGGGCCACGCCGGTCGGACGGCGGTGCTCTATAAGACGGTGCCTCGGCGGAGTTCAGCCGGACGTCGCGTCCGAGCGCACTCGCTGGAATCGGTCGCGAATTCCCATCTCGCCGTACAGGAACTCCATGACGATGAGCGAAACCACGGTGGTGCCGATCGCCATGGCGAACAGGCCGAGGTACCCGTAGAGGAAGAGGGCGACCGCGCCGATGAGGGGCCCGACACTCCAGAGCGAGGAGTTGATCAGCGAGAACACGCCGAGGTACTCCGCCCGCTGGTCCGGAGGGGCCATCCGTGCGACCCAGGCGTTCATCCCCGGTCCGAGCAGCGAGAGGCCGGCATTGCGGACCGCCTGGGCCGGGACAACCTCACTCCAATTCGTGGAGAACATGAAGATCCCGTACGAGGCCAGCGTGAGCGCGGTGCCATACCAGATCCCGCGAATCTCGCCCAGCCGGTCGATCGCGCGTCCGAGCGGGATGCCGGTGACGGCGCCGGTGACGAGGCCGGCGATGGCGACCACGCTCACCTCGAACGGATTGGCACCCAGCGAGGCGGCGAGGTACCCGTAGACGGCGGCCACGGCGCCCGAGCCGATCGCCCGGATCGAGACCGCGAAGGAGAACGTGACGACGCTTCGCATCTCGCGAAGCGGCCGACGCTTCGTCGAGGCGGGGATTCGGACATCGGGGACGACCAGCACCACCACCGCGAGCGTACCGATCATCATCACGACGACGAACGGAAACAGGGCCCAGAGGCCGTACGTGAGCGTCACGATCCCGGCGAGGATGAACCCGACGACGGCACCGGCATTGGAGGTCGCGTTGAGCAGGCCGTACCCCTCGCCCCGTTCGGACGTGGGGGAAACGTCCGCCACGTAGGCTGTGTACGCTGGGCTTCCGATCGCGAGCACGAGCTCCGCGGCGACGAAGAGGGTACCGGCGACGAACCAGCCGGGGGCAAAGATGATCGCGAGGAAGAGCGGGAACGCACCGGCTTCGCCGAGGACGAGGAACGGCTTTCGCCGGCCCGCGCGGTCCGAGAGCCGACCCATCCAAGGGCCGATCAGGCTCGCCGGCACCCACGCAATCGTGAGGATCGCGAGCGCGACCGGGAGCTGAGCTCCCTTGACTTCCACCAGGTACAGGGGCAGGAACACGATGAACAGGCCCCCGCGGTTGCTGGCGAGTAACGAGTAGAGAGAGAGCGACAGCAGCTCTCGTGAGGGCATCGGTGCTCCACCACCGGCGCTTACTTACGCTTGAGCGTCCGCGGACACCCCCGCGCTCGACTCGAGAACCGACCCATTATGAGGCGGCTCGCGGTGCACCCCGCGGGTGGAGAACCCGTGCCCGAAGGCGAGCTGGTCGCTCGAAAGAACGACGAGGAAGGCGTCGAAATCCTTACCCTGAAACACCCGCCCGTGAACGCCCTATCGACCGCACTACTCGAGGGACTCTCCCAGCAGGTCGAGGCCCTCGCGAAGGACCCGAAGGTCCGTACCGTGGTGATCACCGGCGACGGCCAGTACTTCAGCGCCGGAGCCGACCTCAAGGAGCTGGCGACATTGGACCTCGCGAGCGCGCCCGACGTCGTTCGCAAGGGCCATGCGATCTTCCAGCGGATCGCGTCGCTGCGTCCCCCGGTGATCGCGGCGATCAACGGCCTCGCCCTCGGAGGCGGGCTCGAGCTCGCCCTTTCCTGCGATCTTCGGATCGCCGGGGAGTCGGCGAAGCTCGGCGCTCCGGAGGTGAACTACGGGTTGATGCCCGCCTACGGCGGAACCCAGCGGCTCCCACGGCTCGTCGGGCTCTCCAAGGCGAAGGAGCTCATCTTCACCGGCTCGATGATCTCGGCGGCCGAGGCGCTCCGGATCGGGCTCGTCAACAAGACGGTCCCCGCGGGGCAGGAGCTCCGCGCGGCGAGGGACCTTGCCCACACCATCGCACAGCGGGCCCCGAAGGCGGTCCAAGCGGCCAAGCGGGCGATCATGGACGGGCTCCAGCTCCCGCTATCGGAGGGGATCGAGGGGGAGACGAAGCTGTTCGAGGCCGAGGTGCTCTCGAGTCAGGACCTGGGCGAAGGGATCATGGCGTTCGTGGAACGCCGACCCCCGAAGTTCAAGGGAGAGTGAGCGACCGTGGCGATCGAGTTCGAGTTCACCGCCGACCAGGAGGCGTTCCGCTCGGCCGCCCGGACGTTCGCCCAGAAGGAGATCGCTCCGGTCGCGGAGGAGATGGACGACAAGGAGGTGTTCCCGGAGAAGACCATCCAGCGGATGCGGGAGGAGGGGTACTTCGGGATCCCGATCCCCGAGGAGTACGGGGGTCTCGGCCTCGGAAAGGTCGGCTACTGTATCTTCCTCGAGGAGCTCGGCAAGGTCGACGCGTCCCACAGCGCCATCGTCGCCGCGCACACCTCTCTCGGCGCTTCGCCGATCCTGTACTATGGAACGGAGGAGCAGAAGCAGCGCTGGCTCGCCCCGGCCGCGAAAGGCGAGAAGCTACTCGCTTTCAGCCTCACCGAGCCGGGATCCGGCAGCGATTCCGGTGCGGTGCAGACCACCGCGGTCAAGGAAGGGAACGACTGGATCGTCAACGGAAACAAGATCTACGTCACCAACGGCCGGGAAGCGGACACCATCGTGGTGCTCGCCGGCAACGACGTGAAGCTCGGGCCGAGCGGAGGAGTGACGGCGTTCCTCATCGACACGAAGCTCCCGGGATTCTCGATCGGCCGCTGCGAGAAGAAGATGGGACTCCATGGCACGTCGACGGCGGAGCTGATCCTGGACCACGTCCGGCTCGGTCCGGAGTGTGTGCTCGGGGAAGTGGGCAAAGGGTTCCACGTCGCGATGACCGCTCTCGACGTCGGACGGGTCTCGCTCGGCGCGGCGTCGCTCGGCGGGATGCAGGCGGCCTGCACCCAGGCGATGGAGTTCGCGAAGAACCGCACGCAGTTCGGTCTTCCGATCAGCGAGTATGAGGCGATCCAGTTCAAGCTCGCCGACATGGCGATGAAGATCCACGCGCTGCGCTTGATGGTCTACCACGCGGCGTCCCATCAGGAGCGGATGGGAACCGACCCCAAGGCCTGGAGCCGGCTCGAGCGCTACAACAAGACCCGGGAGGCGGCGATCGTGAAGTGCCTCGGTTCGGAGTGGGCGAGCGAAGTGATCGACGACTCGCTCCAGATCCACGGCGGGATCGGCTATATCCGGGGAACGCCGATCGAGCGCGCGTACCGGGACGCGCGGATCTCAGAGATCTTCGAAGGGACCAACGAGATCCAGCGCGTCGTCGTCTCGCGCGACATCCTCGGCCGGGGGCTCTAGAGTCGGCCCGGACCGGGGTGCGGTCAGCGTTTCGTGGCCGGAAGAGGGGGCAGCTTCGCAGCCTCCTCGCGGAGCACTCGCCGCAGCACTTTCTGGACCCCGGTTCGGGGCAGCGCGTCCCGGAACTCGATGCGACGCGGCGCCTTGTAGTGGGCGATCCGTTCCCGGACGAACGCGATCAACTCCTCGCCCGTGACGTCCGTCCCGGGCTTTCTCACGACGAACGCGACCACCACCTCCCCGTGTTCGGGGTCCGGGGCACCGACCGCGGCCGCGTCGGCGATCTGCGGGTGCTGGAAGAGCACCTCCTCGACCTCGCGGGGATAGACCTTCATCCCGCCGACGTTGACCATGTCCTTCTTCCGGTCGACGATGTAGGCGAACCCGTCGGGCTCGACCCGTGCCACGTCCCCGGTGGAGAACCAGCCGTCCTTCAGCACGAGGTCGGTCTCCTCCTTCTGGTTGTAGTAGCCCTGCATCACCTGCGGGCCCCGCACCGACAGTTCCCCCACTTCTCCCGGCGGCAACACCTTCGTGCCGGTCTCGAGGTCGAGGATGCGGTGCTCCGTTTCGGGGACCGGTACCCCGATCGAGCCGATCCGCTGCTCCCCTTCGAGCGGGTTGACGTGCGTGATCGGGGAGGTCTCGGAGAGACCGTACCCCTCGACCAGCATGGCTCCCGTGAGCGCGACGAACTGCTTCTGGACCTCGACCGGGAGGGCGGCCGAGCCGCTCACGCAGTACCGGATCGAGTGAATGTGGAACCTGGCGAGGTCCGGTTGGTGGTTGAACGCCTGGTAGAGAGCCGGTACGCCCGGGAATTGCGTCGGTTGGTAGCGGTCGATGAGCTTCAGCAACTCCCGGATCTCGGGGCGGGTCTGGAGGACGACCGTGCCGCCGGCAGCGAGGCCCATCAGGAGGGCCACGGTGAGCCCGTAGATGTGGAACAGCGGGATGGCGGCCATGATCACTTCGTCCCCCGGCACGAGTCGGATGTTCCAGTTGTTGCCCTGGACGACGTTCGCGACGAGGTTGCGGTGCGTCAGGACGGCCGCTTTTGGTCGACCGGTGGTCCCGCCCGTGTACTGCAGCACCGCCGGCGTCGTCCGTGGGTCGCATTTGGCCATCGGCACCGAGCCGGGGGTGGCGACAGCAGTCCTCCACGGACGCACGGAAGGCCCATGTGGGAAGCCCGTCGGGAGCTTCTGACGGCGGAGCACGGTGTTGACGAACGGCCGAACGTACCATGGATAGAAGTCGCGCACCCGGGCGACGAACACGGCGGGCACGGAGACATCCGTGCGCACTTTCTCGAGGTTCGGATACAGGATCTCGAGCGTGACGAGCGCCTTCGGATTCGAGTCCTTCAGAAGACGCACGAGGTCTTGCCCGAGGTAGAGGGGGCTCACCTGGACGACGACCGCTCCCAGCCGAAGGGCAGCGAAGAACGCGATGGGGTACGCCGGCGTGTTCGGCAGATAGAGCGCAACGCGGTCACCGGGACCGACACCTTCTCGCGCCAGGGCCGCGGCGAACCGCTCGCTCAACTCCCAGAAGCGCCGGTAGCTCCACCGGGCTCCGTAGTAGATGAGAGCGGTCCGGTCCGGCCATCGCCGGACGCTCTCCTCGATGAGTTGCGGGAGCGTCACGTCCGGGATGGTGAGATGGTGGGGCACCTTGGCCGGGTACCACTGGACCCAGACCGGTTCCTTGCCGGGCGAGGAAGCCATCGTCCCCTCCTCCTACGCCGGTGGGTCCTTGGCGAACTGGACGCCGGGCTTGTAGCTCGTGACGAAGTGGACGGAGTCGCCGATCGAGATCTCGTTCTCCGCCTTTACGCTCGGCATCCATCCGGTCACGCGCCCGCCGCCCTCGAGGTCGACCACGACGTAGGCGTACGGGGCGTCGTTCAGGAACTCGTCGCCGGGGACGGTGAGGATCGTGAACGCCACCACCTTCCCTCTCTGGGAGAGTTCCGCCTCGTCCAGTGGGAAACGGCCGCAGCGGGAGCACGCAAGGCCCCACGTCGCGGTGACGAGTCCACAGTTCGCGCAGCGGAATCCCCGTAGCTTTGAGGACTCCTCGTACCCCTTGACGAATTCCTCCACGGAGTGCGGAGCTTCCACAATCATACTCGACATCGGTCGTCCCCCTATCGGCGCGTGAAGATGTGGACCGAGCACGAGCCCCCGGTCGCTCCGACATTGTGGGTCAGTGCCGTCTGGGCCTTGGCCACCGCACGCGACCCCGCGAGCCCGTTGAACTGCTCGAACACCTCGACCACCTGCGCGGCTCCGGTCGCCCCCACCGGGTGCCCCTTCGCCTTGAGCCCACCCGAGGGATTGACGGGAATCTTGCCGTCCCGCGCGGTGAGGCCCTCGACCGCCCCCCGGGTGCCGGTCCCCTTCGGGAAGAACCCGAGGTCCTCGAGCGCCAGGACCTCTGCGATGGTGAAGCAGTCATGCACTTCGATGAAGTCGACGTCCTTGGGCTCCAGGTGGGCCTGGTGGAACGCCTTCTCCGCAGCAATCCGGGCGGAGGGGAGCCCGAGCAGGTCCGGGCGGTCATGCATATCCGTCACGGAGCCCGCGCGCGCGGACGCCCGGAACACCAGCGGCTCGGTCACCGGCGACTTCACGAACTCCTTGGCGGCGACAACCACCGCCGCGGCCCCATCCGAGAACGGACAGCAATCGTAGAGACGGAGGGGCGAGGCGATGATCGGAGAGGAGAGATAGGTGTCCATGGTGATCTCCTTCTGGAAGTGCGCGTGGGGGTTCCGGGCCGCGTTCGAGTGGTTCTTGATGGCCACGGCGCCGAACATCTCCGGCCGGGTCGAGTACTGCTTCGCGTAGGCGCTCGCGAGCGTGGCGTACAGGCCCGGGAAGGTCGCCCCGTTCTTCGTCTCAAACGGGTAGTCCGCGCCGACCGCGAAGTAGCTCGTCGCGGAGAGGGTATCGAGGTGCGACAGCTTCTCGACCCCGACCACGAGGGCGGCGTCCACGAATCCGCCGGCGACGTGGACGTAGGCCTCGTGTAGCGCCGCGCTCGACGAGGAGCACGCCGACTCAACTGTGGCGGACGGTACGTGCGGGATGCCGAGGCCGCTGTTGACGAGCGGCCCGAGGTGCCCCTGGTGCTCGGTCATCCCGAAGCAGTTCGAGACGAATGTGTAGCCGATGTCCTTCGGCTCGAGCCCCGATGTGCGGATCGCTTCCATCGAGACCCGGGTCGCCGCCTCTCGGGCGGTGTCCTTCATCTTGCCGAAGCGGTTTTGGACCGCCCCGACCACCCACGTTTCGCGCATTCCGACCTTCCGGCCCGTAACCGATACTCAGCGCGAGGGGGCGCATAATCTAACCGCCCGGAAGCTCACCGACAGACTCGCCCGCCATACCGGGCAGCCCCAACAACGAACGCAACCGGCCGAACGCCTGCTCGGCTTCCCGGAGATCCCGTGTCTTGAACAGTAACCGCCCCGCCCGGCTAATCGTGACCTCGGGCTCGAGCGAGACGATCAACATCACCCGGGCGTCCACGACCGGCACCCCCGCGGCCTCAAGCCGTCCCTTGGCGACGCCGAGATCGATGGGGTGCGGCGGCTCGGCGATCGCCTCGTACCCCCCGCGGTTTGAGCAAAGCTTGAGGTGTCGGTACATCGAGTTCCCCGGGGACCCCCGCGCTGCCTCAGCCCTTTGCGACGCGGCTCACGGTGGCGCCATCTGGGCGCCGCACTTTGCGCAGAACTGGGCCGTTGCGACGTTCGGTGATCCGCAGGATGGGCAGAATCGCTGGGGCACTCCCGGCTGGAGCGGTGGGGAGGCGGAGCTCTGCCAGGGGACCGTTCCGGCAGCTCCGTAGACCGGGGGAGCGGTCGCGGGAGGGTGCCAGGTCCAGGCGAGAATCCCGCCGATCAAACCGAGGAGGAGTCCGATGAATAGGCCGGCTCCGCCCACGAAACTGAGCAGCGAGAGGACGACGATCAGAATCCCCGACGTCCGGGCGGTGCTCGGCGATGACTTGAGGCGAAGCGCGAGGAGCACGATCCCGATCCCGAGCACCCCGCCGAGCGCTCCCAGCACAATGGCGATCGACGACAGTCCCGGCAGGATGCTCTCGTACTGCGACCGGTACGCGACGGCCGCCCCGGCCTCGAGGAGACCGTAGAGCAGAATCAGGATCCCGCCGATGAGGGAGAACCAGTACGCCGAGCTCGGGTAGGAGGGACCATAGGACGACGCGCCCATGCGGACCGGCGAGGGGGCTCACTAGTATTTCAACCGACGCAGCACCGGAAGGCTTCGCCACCGGCGGGGGTATCGGTCCTAGAGAATCACGGCTTTGCGAACGCAGTCGTCGATGATCCCGTCGACGTCGACGCGCTCCTCTTCCTTCAGAATCTGAACCAGGTTGGACCGGGTCGCCGGGTGATCGGGGACGGCCTGACAGCAAACGCCCGGACGGGTCGAGATCCCGTAGGTGCCGATCGACTTCGCCACCGCCTCGATCTCCTGCTTGTCGAACCCGATCAGGGGCCGCACGATCGGCAGTTGCACGGAGGCCGTGGCGCTGCGCATGTTCGGCAGCGTTTGGGAGGCCACCTGGCCGAGGGCCTCACCTGTCGCCAGGAACGAAGCCCCTTCCTGAACGGCGATCCTCTCAGCCGACCGCCACATGAACCGCCGACAGAGGACGCATCCGAAATGCCGGTCGGTCGAGCGCATCAGCGTGATCTGGGTGGGACCGTGCGGGATGAGATACATCGGAATCGGCTGGTGGTACTGCTCGCGCAGGATCGCAAGATGGTCGACCACCTTCGCGAGAGGGGAATCGTCCGTGAACGGTCGGTTGTCCATGTGGACGGCCAGCATCTCGTGACCCTGGCGGAGCAGATAGTGAAGGGCGACCGGGGAGTCGATCCCTCCGCTCATCAGCATGACCCCCCGCGCCATCGGCCACTTTCACGGTGCCGTGCTATTTAGGGGTGCCCCTCCCCGGGGACCGGCCGTCTCTCCCCTCAGCGAATCGGCTGCATCTCGTACGGGTCCCGGCGGTAGGCGGCCGCCATGACGACCCCGCCGATGACGCAGAAGAGGCCGAGAAGGGCGAGGAAGATCGACATCAGCGGCATCAGGGCAGACGGAAGGAACGACAGGTTGGGGAATCGGAGTCCCCCGATCTGGGCCCAGAAGAGGAGCCCGAACAGGAGCATCACCGCACCGACGACGACGAGGATCTTCCAGGCCAGCGCCCGGTGGAGCGGCATCGGATAGATCCCGCCCTTGAACAGGATCTCGTCCTGCCGCTCATCCGCGTCGTACTCCGCCTGGATCAGGTCGTCTCGCGAGTCCACGGGGACGATGGGAGATTCCTTCCCCAAGGATGTTTGCCCGAAGGGACCGGTGGGGGATTGGGGCACCGCCCTGGGGCCCGCGGTGGGTCGGCGGGAACCTCCGGATTTGAAGGGTCGCAGACGGGGCCGGGTTCGTCGGCGACCTCCCCGCTACCCGGCCCGGTTCCGCGAGGGGTAAATAGAGCACCTGGGTCGGGCCCGCGATGCCCGAGGAACCCGCCGCTCCTCCGGTCGAGCTCAACTGTCGCACGGAAGGCTCGGGCGCACCGATTGTCCTGCTTCATGGGATTGGCGGTAACCACACCGTCTGGAACGAGGTGATCCCCGGCCTCGCCAGGGAGTTCCTCGTCCTTGCGCCCGACCTGCGTGGTCACGGCCGTTCTCGGGCGCCGCCCGAATCCCGCTTCACGTTCGCCGAGATGGCGGGTGACGTCCTTCGTCTCCTCGATGACCGGAAGATCTCTTCGGCCCATCTCGTCGGAGTGAGTGGAGGCGCCCTTCTCGCTCTCCGGCTGACCCTCGATCACCCGGACCGGGTCCGCAGCCTCACGATGGTGAGCGGAGCGGCGTATACCGACGCGCACACGCGTTCGGTCGCCGAACGGTGGGCCGAGGCGTACCTCAAGGAGGGGCCGGATCGATTCGCGCTACGCATGCTGAAGGACCTCTACTATCCGGACTGGGTCGAGGCGAACCTCGACTTCGCCGACACCGTGCGGGAGCAGGTGAAGCATCAGGACTACACCCCGGCGGTGCACTGGGCGGTCGCGATGGGCGAGTTCGACGAGCGGGGGCGCATTGCCTCCGTCGCCCGGCCGACGTTGATCGTGCAGGCGATGAACGACGCCGTGATCGATCCGTCGCACGGCCGGATCCTCCGACAATCGATCCCGGGGTCCCAGATCCGGATCCTCACCGAGACGGGCCACGTGATCCCGACCGAGCGGCCGAAGGAGCTGCTCGACACACTGACATCGTTCCTCCGGTCGGTTGAGGCGTCGCCCAGCCGCAGCCCGAGCTCGCCGGGGGTCCGTGCGGAACCGTGAGCTTATGTGCCCGCGCTCGGATTCCGTTCCGATGTCGCCTGACGAGGATTCGGACCTCGCGGCGCGATTATCCCGCGCCGAGCGAGAGCTGAAGGAACTCTACGTGCGGGTGGCGGCCCTCGAGCGACTAGTGGGCGCCGGAGACCTTCATCCGGCCGATTCGGCGACCGTCCAGAAGAAAGTAACGTACGACTGGCAGAAATGAGCGTCTTCGGCTCCGGGACGTCGGTGCCGGGGACCGCCCCCGAACGCCTTTCGGAGATTCTCGCGCGTCACCCGATCCTGGCTCCCCCCGTCTCCACCGCGGGAGCGGCCGTCGTCATCGTTCTGCGGGAGGGCGAGGACGAGGTGGAGACGTTGCTGATCGAGAGGGCGGAACGCCCGTCGGACCCTGCCTCGGGGCAGGTAGCATTTCCGGGCGGCCATGTTTCCGATCGAGATGGGTCGCTTGCGGCCACGGCGCTGCGCGAGCTGGAAGAGGAGGTCGGGCTCAACCGGGCGGACATCGGTGGAGAGCTCCACTTCGTCGACACGATCCTTGCGATTCGCTTCGGCCTCCGGGTCGGTGTGTTCGCGGCCCGTTTGGCGCCCGATGCGAAGGCGCCCACCGTACGAAGCGAGGAGGAGGTCGCGCATGTGTTCTGGCTGCCCCGCTCCGCTCTCGCCACCTCCCGGCCCATCGAGCGGGAGACGATGCGCGGGTCGACCGAGGTGCCGGCGACCGTTTTCGAAGGGCACATCCTCTGGGGGTTCACCCGGAGGGTCCTCTGCCAGTTCTTCGGGGTCCCAACCCAGGATCAGGCGATCGGTCCGGTGTTCGTGCCCCGCCTTCCCGAGCCGGACGGCTGAGGGACCGGCCCGATTCGACCGTTCGGGCGTCGTTCGACCCGCCGGAAACGACGGGTCGGTCGTCGCGACAAGGTTTCGGCCGCCCTTCCCTCGAAGTCTGGGTCTTTCCGGAACGCGATGCTTTAAATACTGGTTTAAATACTCACGCCCGCGGGGATTACTTTGGTCAAGATTCGCATCGAGAACGTCGTCGCCTCCACCTCCCTCGGGGATGAGCTCGACCTCCAGTCGATCGCGCTGGGTCTGGACGGCGCAGAGTACGAGCCCGAGCAGTTCCCTGGCCTCATCTACCGATTGAAACAGCCGAAAACCGCAATCCTCCTGTTCCGTTCGGGCAAGGTCGTCTGCACCGGCGCGAAGAGCATGCACGAGGTCGAGGAGTCGATCCAGACGGTCTCCCAGCAGATCAAGAAGGGCGGTCAGAAGATCAACATGCACCCCAAGATCGAGGTCCAGAACATCGTTGCGAGCTCGGACCTCGAGAGCGAGATCAATCTCAACGCGATCGCGGTCACGCTCGGCCTCGACCGAGTGGAGTACGAGCCCGAGCAGTTCCCCGGGCTGGTCTGCCGCATCGACGAACCCCGCGTCGTGGTCCTTCTCTTCGGCAGCGGTAAGCTCGTCTGCACCGGGGCTCGCAAGCCCTCGGACGTCGAGGTCGCTGTCAAGAAGATCACGAAGGAGCTGCAAGGCGCGGGACTCCTGCGCTAGCGGCCCCCGCCCGATGAGGTCGGGATGCCCCTGCTTAGAGGTCTCCCGATCGTAGACCACCACTGCCACCTCTCCCCGAACGGAGAAGGCGTGCACGCTGTCGAGCGGTTCCGTGCCGCCGGCGGCACGCATCTTTTCCTAGCCACCCAGAACTACGAGGCCACCGCACCCCTCTCGCTCGACGCCTACCACCAGCAGTTCGAGACCACCATCGGGCTCGCCGAGAAGGTACGGCGCGACGTCGGGGTCCGGGTCTATCCGGTGATCGCACCGTATCCGATTGATCTCGTCAGTGCCGCGTCCCGAATCGGCCCGGCGAAGGCGCTCGAGCTGTACTGCTCCGCTCTTGATCTCGCCGGCCGCTGGATCCGAGAGCAACGCGCGGTCGCGCTCGGGGAGGTCGGGCGCCCCCACTTCCCGGTGGCCCCCGAGGTGGCGGCCATCGTAGAGCCGGCGTTCCGTCACGCCCTCGAGGTCGCGCGGGACTCGGACTGCCCGGCGGTGGTTCATTCGCCCGACCTACCCGAAGCCGGGTTCTGCGAGCTCGCCGAGCGGGCGCGGGAGGCGGGCTTGCGGCCGGAACGGGTGGTGAAACACTACACTCGGAACCGGGTCGCTCGGGAGGCGTGCGGTGGCGTCGTTCCGTCCTATCTCGCGAAGAGGGACCTCGTCCGAGAGGTGGCCGGGTCGCCGGGACCGTGGTTTCTCGAGACGGATTTCCTGGATGATCCGAGGCGGCCCGGAGCGGTGCTCGACCT
>DASPQG010000046.1:0-13965 GCA_035625085.1 Thermoplasmata archaeon | reverse complement strand
CCGTCGGTCGCCCGTCGCTAGCGGCATGGCGACGGCAACCGCGACGCCCGAGGTCACCCCGGCGCGGCCGGACGCCTGGCTCCTCGACATCACCGAGAGCGACGACGGACGATCGGTCGTCCTCTGGACGAAGGAGCGACGGGCCGGGCGGGTGCGGCGGACCGCGATCGAGTATCGCCCCCCGTTCCTCGTCGTGGGGACGCGGAGCGATCTTGCCCTCCTTGCACGGCGTCTCACCGACCACCCCGACGTCGAGTCGGTCGCGCTGGGCTCCGGGCGTCCCTCCCTCTACGACCGGCGGAACCGGCCCGTCCTCTCGGTCGTTCCCGCCCGGAACCCGGCCCGACGCGCGCTCGCACGGAAGGTCGACGCGCTCGGCGGGTACGAGCGGTTCTCCCTCTACGACGTCGACCTCGGGCCGCCGCAGCTCTACCACCTCGCCCACGCCCTCTACCCGTTCGCGCCCGTGGTCGGGCGGCCCCCGGCGCTCACGACGACCGAGCCGCCGGAGACGATCTACTACGCGTCTCCGCCGCTCCGCATCGCGCCGCTTGAGGTGCATCTCGCCGGGGAGCGGCGGGGTCGCATCCCTCCACCGGACGCCCGGATCGGATCGGTCCGCCTCGACGAGGTAACGCTCGAGGGACCGGAAGAGGAGCTCCTGCGCGCGCTCGTCGGCGAGCTCGCGCGCACCGACCCGGACATCCTCCTCACGGAGGGAGGCGACTCGTTCGACCTCCCCTGGTTGTACCGTCGTGCGGCGGCCTGCGGGCTCTCGCCCGCGGAGTTCCCCCTCGGGCGCGAGCGCGTGCGGTTCCGTCCGAGCCGGCCGGCCCGCTCGTTCGAGTCGTACGGCCGGATCCTGCACCGGGACGCGTTCTACCCGCTCCCCGGGCGGTTCCACGTCGACCGGGAGAACTCGTTCCTCTACCGCGACGCCGAGCTCGCCGGGCTCGTCGACGCGGCGCGGCTCTCTCGGCTCTCGCTCACGACGGTCGTCCGCCAGTCGCCGGGGACCTGCTTCACGGCGATGGAGATGGCGCACGCGCTCGAGCTCGGGGCGCACGTCCCCTGGAAGAAGAACCGGCCCGAGGGGTTCCGGCGGGCCGACCAGCTCGTCGCGGCCGACCGCGGCGGGGTGATCTTCCTCCCGCCGGTCGGGGTGCACGACCACGTCGACGAGTTCGACTTCGCAAGCCTCTACCCGCACATCATGGTCACGAAGAACCTCTCCGCGGAGACGCTCGAGTGCCGGTGCTGCCCCGAGAGCCCGGTCCGCGCGCCCGGCCTCGGCTACCGCTCGTGCACGCGTCGGATCGGCCTCATCCCCCGCACCCTCGCGCCGTTGCTCGCGCGTCGCCTCGCCTACAAGGCGGCGCTGAAACGGCCCGGGATCGATTCCGAGGAGGCGATCCGGCTGAAGCGGCGGGTCAAGATGCTGAAATGGATCCTCGTGACCGCGTTCGGCTACCAGGGGTACCGGAACGCCCGGTTCGGCCGGATCGAGTGCCACGAGGCGATCAACGCCTACGCGCGCGACCTCCTCGCCCGGCTCGTCCCGGAGGCGGAGCGCGCCGGCTACTCGGTCGTCCACGGGATCGTCGACTCGCTCTGGCTGCGGCCGAACGACCCCGACCACCCGCCGGACCCGGAGGCGTTCGCGCGTCGGATGACCGAGCGCGTCGGGATGCCGCTCGGGTACGAAGGGCGGTACCGCTGGATCGTCTTTTTGCCGGCGGTCACGCACGGGCTCGGGGTCCCGAACCGCTACTACGGTTACTACGAGCACGGCGAGTTCAAGCTCCGCGGCATCGGGGCCCGTCGGCACGACACGACCGTGCTCGTGCGGCGGTTCGAGGGCGAGGTCCTGGCGCTGTTCCGCACGGCCCGGGACGCGGACGCCGTCCGAGCGCTCGTCCCCCGGGCGCTCGCCCGCGCCGATCTGTTCGCCGAGGAGGTCCGCGCCGGCACCTGGCCGGTCGACGAGCTTCTGATCAGCCACCGGATCGGTCAGGCGCCCGAGGCGTTCGTCACGTTCACCGACTCGGTCGCGGCGCTCCGCCAGCTCGAGGCGGCGGGCGCGAAGCGGGGACCGGGCGAGGTCGTCCGGTACGTCCTCCTCGACCGCCGGAACCGCTCGTTCCGCGAGCGCGTCCGGCCCGCCGAGCTCCTCAAGGGGAGCGAGCGGTACGACGCGGGCGCTTACCTCGAGCTCCTGGCCCGCGCGGCCGAAACGCTGCTCGCGCCGCTCGGGGTCGACCGGGAGCAGCTGCGCGTGCGCTGGGGGATGGCGCCGGCGCCCGAACGGGAGGAGTACCGCTCCCCGGAATCGCTCCAGCAGTCGCGGCTCGAACCCGTCGCGCCCGACGGGAGCTATTAATCCCGGAACCGGTGAACCGACGGTGGCCGACCGTCCCCGCCGACCGACCCGCAAGGCTCCGACCCGCCGGGCCCGACCCCCGGCCCCCGACTCCTCCCGGGCGTCGGAGCGGGCCGCGTCGATCCGAGAGAGCGTGCGGGACGGGTCGATCGACGACATCGGCCCGCTCCTCCTCGCCCTCAGCGACCCCGTGCCCGGGGTCCGGGAGACCGCGGCCGTCGCCCTCGGGGTCCTCAAGGACCCGCGGGCCGGCACGACGCTCGCGACCGCGCTCCACGACCCGGACGCCCTCGTCCGGGCCGCGGCCGTGGAAGCGCTTGGCGCGATCGGGCGAAGTGCGGGCCGGGACGCTATCGAGTCGGCACTCGACGACCCCGACGCCGAGGTCCGCACGAGGGCGGCGACCGCGCTGATCGAGCTCGGCGACCGTCGGTCGCTTCCCGCGCTCGAGCACCGGGTGGACGACGAGGTTCCCTCGGTCCGCCGAGCGATTGCGATCGCGCTCGGTCGAATCGACCCCGGGGCGGCGGCTCCCGCGCTCATTCGCCTGCTGACCGACCCGATCGACCGGGTCCGTCGCGAAGCGGTCCTCGCCCTCGGCCGGTCGGAGAACCCTGAGCACTGGGCGATCGTCCGCCGGTATCTCGGGGACCCCGCCCGTCGTGTCCGCGTGGCCGCGGCGGTCGTCGCGGGACGCCGTCGGGACCGCGCCAGCGTGCCGTTGCTCCTAGAGCTCCTCCACACCCCCGAGACCTGGGAAAAACCGGCCGTCCTCGTCGCCCTCGGCCGGATCGGCGACCCCGCCGCGACCCCCGCGCTCGTCGAGTGGGCGGAACACCCTTCGCACTGGATCCGGGTCTGTGCGGTCCATGCCCTGGGGGAGCTCGCCCCTCCCGAGGCCCGGGCGGTCGCGCTCCGCCACCTCCACGACCCGTACTGGTCCGTCCGCGGCGCGGCCGCCGTGGCGCTCGGGACCGTGGGGACCGCCGAGGACCTCCGGCCCCTCGTCGAGATGCTCCACGATAACCACCCCTGGGCCCGCCGCGGGGCGATCTACGCCATCGGCAGTCTCGGGCTCGCCGAGGCGGCGCCCCGCCTCCGGGAGGAACTGTTCGACTCCGCGGCCGAGGTCCGGCTCGCGGCGGTCTGGGCGCTCGGCCGGCTCGGAGACGATGGAGCGAGGGACGACCTGATCCGCCTGCTCTACCAGACCCGACCGACGACGGGAGCGCCGCCCTCCTCCGAGCCGTCGAGCGAGGAGCGCCTCGCCTCGGACGCCGAGAGCCGCCTCTTCGACGCGGTCGTGCAGGCGCTCGGCCGCCTCTCGCACGGCCTCCCCGACCCGCTCATCCACCGGTCGCTCGTCGACGCCCTCGGCCGGCTGAGCGACGAGGAGCTCGACCGTCTCGCACGCCTGCCGCTCCCCGAGATCCGCACCGACCAGCCGGCGCCGACCCTGCGCGCGCTGTTCGAGCACGCGCTCCCGTCCACCGCGGACGACGAGGACCCAAGCTGATGCTCCGGGACGTTCGGCCGGCGGACGGCACCCAGTTCCTTGAGGTGATGGCGCGGGGCTTCCCGGAGGAGTCCGCGGTCCTCGGTGGCCGGCCGGAGGAGTTTGAGAAGATGTTCCGTCGCATCTTCCGCTGGGACACACGCCTCCTCCTCGGTCTGCTCAAACTGTTCGGTCGGCCGATCTTCCGGGCCCTCGTCGTCGAGGCCGAAGGCCGGGTCGTCGCGGAGACGCTGGTCACCTTCCCGCCCGGCGCGGCGTTCGTGAGCAACGTCGTGGTCGACGCGTCGTACCGCCGACGGGGGTACGCCAAGCTGATGCTCGAGGAGGCGCGCCGGTCGGCGCGTCGGGCGAAGCGACGGTACCTTGCGCTGGACGTCCTCGAAAGCAATACCGGCGCCCGGGCCCTTTACGAGTCGCTCGGCTACCTCCCGCTCCAGCAGCGGGCGCAGCTCACCCACGACCGGCTGGATAGCTTCCCGTCCGCTCCCCCCGCGAATGGGGCCATTCGCTCCTTCCAACGTTCGGATGTTCCCCGACTGGTGGAGATCCTTCGTCGGCAGACTCCGCCCCAGATCGAGAAAGTCCTCCCCACGGGGAAGAGCCGGTTCGTCGGGAGCGGGGTCGCGAACCGGATGATGGCGCTGGAGGAAGGGTCCTGGGTGATCGACCGAGGCGAAGGAGCCGAGGCGCACGTTTCGGCGTCCGTCTCGCGCACGATGGAGGCGGCCCATCTCGTGGCCCCGACCTTCGCGGACTCGGTGGACGACCGCCTGGCGGCGGACCTCGTGGCGACGGCCACCGTCTGGTGCGCGGCTCGCCAGGCCCCCCGTATTCTCTCCATGGTCACCGACACGAATCCTCGGGGCCGCGCGGCCCTCGAGGCGGTGGGGTTTCACCTTGCCCGCCCGCTCTGGACACTTTACCGACCGGTCGACTGACCGTCGCCCCGTCCCTCCGGGCGACGTGGACGTCTACCTCCTCCCAGCGGTGGTCGGCGGAGGGCTCGGTGACATCGAGGAGGTCCTGGCCGCGGGGCGCCATCTTGCCCGGGCGGGGTTCCCGTCGATCCTGTATCGGGAGAGGGACCGGCCGCTCCCGTCGAGCGTGGAGGGTCCCTGGGAGTGGCCCCGGGGGATGACACGGCGGACGTCCCTCCGTCCTCGTGCGGGGGCGGCGATCACGATCGCGCCTTCCTGGGGCGTGAGCGCCGGCCCGAGCCGGCCCATCCGCTTCGGACGGGGGGGCCCATGGGAGGTCGAGGCACAGGCGATCGAGTCCGCCTACGGCGCGGACCGGACGGTCCATGTGAGCCTTGAGGAGTTCGCACGGACGCTCCCAAGCCGGGCCGAGACCCGGGAGCGACTGCGGGAGGGCGGCGTGCCGTCGCGGGCGATCGCCCCGCGGCTCCGGGCGGCGGAGGCAGCCCACGAGGTGGACGCGTTCCGTGCGGCATTCCGGCAGTTCCGGGGATTCGACCGGCCGAACGTCCTCCACCTCTTTGCGACGTTCCGCGCCAATCGGGCGTTCCACCGGGAGTTCCCCGAAGCCGTCCAGACCGGACCGCTTGGGTCCGGCCACCCGCTCCCCGCCTCCACCCCACATGCCCGAACCCGGGAATGGGTCTGGTACGCGAGCCCATCGAGCGCCGAGCGGCTCGCCCCCGACGTCATCCGGGGACTCGGGAAGGTGCACCCCCCGATCCACCTCTTCGTCCGCTCTCCACGACCGTGGCCAAGTATCGCGGGCCGTCCGGGGATCGAGGTCGTTAGCGCACCCATCGTCCCCGCCCGATGGCGCGAGCGCTTCCGGCACGCGGAGCTCCGGATCGTGACCGGGAGCCGGACGCTCCTCGAAGCGATGGAGGTCGGCGGGCCGTTCCTCTACTTCAACGGGATGCTGGGGCAGGGCGCCCGACGCCGCCCGCACCGGCCGGAGAAGATCCGCGCGTGGCTCGACCTAGCGCGCCGGGCCGGCGTTTCCCGGGCACTGCAACGAGACCTCGCCGACTTCGCCCGCGGTCGGCGGGCGGAATCGGTCGTCGTGCGGGCCGCCCGGCAGGAGGACGGCTGGGCCCGCTTCCCGACCCTCACCCCGTCAGGTCTTCCTCCCGAGCGGGCCGACGCCGGACGGGTGCTCGTCGCGGTCGCCCGCGAGCTCGCGAAGCCCGGAGCGAGGGCCTCCGATATCGTCGCTCGATGGCGTCATTCGAATCCTTAATCGGGGCGCCCCGCTCCTAGCGGGCTGCCATGCCCCCGGAGGAGGCGACGCCCCCGGCCGTCGCGCGGGCCCTCATCGGAAGCGCCCTGGGCGTGCGTCGGGGCGAGCACGTCGTGGTGGTGAGCTGGAACCACACGCTTCCGTGGGCGACCGCGTGCATCACGGAGGCGCGTCGCGCCGGCGCGCCCGCCCTGCTGCTCCTCGAGGACGAGGCCGCCTTCTGGAAAAGCGTCGAGGGGAGTTCGAGCCCCCGTCGCTGGGCGGGCGTGGCCCGACCGGTGCGCGCGGCGCTCGCGCAGGCGGATGCGCTCGTCTATTTTCCCGGGCCGGCCGACCGGCCCCGCTTCCATGCGCTCCCCCCGCACCTCCTCGCCCCGTTTGCCGGAACGGACGACGAGTGGTTCTCGCTCGCGCGGCGGAACCGTCTCCGCTCGGTCCGCTGCCTCCTCGGATACGCCTCCGACGCGCAGGCCGAACATTGGAGGGTCCCGGGAGCGATGTGGCGGAGCCAGCTCATTCGGGGGATCACCGAGGTCGATTACGGCGATCTGCGCAAGGACGGACAGCGCGCCGCAGCGCTGCTCGCGAAAGGTCGCGAGCTCCGGCTCACGGCGGCGAACGGCACCGACTTGAAGCTCCGCTTGCGGGGCCGGGTCCCGTGGGTGGACGACGGCTTCGTCGACGCGGAAGACCGTCGACGGGGCCGATGGGTCTCGGCCGCGCCGGGGGGGTCGGTCGTGGTGGCGGTCGACGAGAGCTCGGCCGAAGGGATGGTGGTCGCGAATCGCCCGAGCTTCCTCTCCCCCGGGCGGGTCGACGGGGGCCAGTGGGAGGTCGCCGCCGGACGCCTTCGCAACTACTGGTACACGGAGGGCGGCGAGGCGTTCGAGAGCGAGTTCGCGAAGGCCCCGCGCGGTCGGGAGACGGTGTCGCTGTTCGCCCTTGGCCTCAACTCCGCACTCGCCTCCGGTGTCCCGCAGGCCGAGGACCAGGAGGCCGGAACCGTGACGCTCGCGATCGGAGGGAACACGCTGTACGGGGGTCGGAACCGGTGCCGGTTCCTCTCGTGGATCACCGTCGGGGAGGCGACGGTCGCCGTTGACGGCGCGCCGCTCTGCGACCGGGGGAAGGTCCTCTAGCCTAGAGCCGGGAAAACGGGCGGGCCGCGCCTTCTTCGACCGCCCGGCGGAGCGGCTCGCGCGGGATCTCCTGGGCGCCACGCTGAGCGTCCGGTCGGGGCGAACGACCCGATCGGTCCGTCTGGTCGAGACCGAGGCGTACGTGCGAAACGACCCCGCGAGTCACGCGTTCCGAGGACCCACGCCCCGGAACCGGTCGATGTTCTCGGTACCGGGAACGCTCTACGTCTATCGGATCCACCAGGTCGTCTGCGCGAACCTGGTCGCCCGTCGCGGCGAAGCCGTGCTCCTGCGCGCCGGATCCGCCGACCCACTCGCGCCGGGGATCGCCTCCGGCCCGGGACGCCTCTGCCGCTACCTCGGGATCTCGCACCGGGACGATGGAATCGATGCCGTCCGAGGCGCTCGGGTCGAGGTCCGGATCCGTTCGAGAAGGCGGCTCAAGGTAGCTATAGGACCCCGGGTGGGTGTCCGTAAGGCCGCAAATCGCCGCCTTCGGTTCGCGCTCCCGAACGAGCTGGCCGTCTCTCGGCCGCGCCTTCCGTTCGCTCTCCGATAAGGCCCCCTCACCCCTCGGGCGGCCGCCCGGGCGAGGCGCCTCTACTTCAGCTTCTTCCAGTCGTAGCCGCGTCGGCGGGGGGTGCCGCCGAACCCGCAGGAGGCGCAGACGCCCTTCTGGCGGTGGTACGAATGACGACCGCAGCGGCGGCAGACGATGTGGACGATCTTCCCTCCGCGGCGGGACGGTGTTCCCTTTCCCATGGTTCGTCTCCCTGCGACTTACGCTTGTGTTACGGCGAGATGTAGATGATCGAGTCCCCGCGCACGAGCGTGAGGCCCGAGCGGGGCGTCACCTGGTCCTTCACGACCTCCTCGGCCGAGGAGAGGACCAGGTTGAGGTGCTGGTCGTACGCGTCGAGCGTCCCTCGGAACGAGCGTCCGCCCTTCAGCTCCACGAGGACCCGCTTGTGGAGGCTCTGCTGCAAGGCGTCGAGCGGCTTCATGGACGAGCGTCGCGAGGAAGCGGAGCAGACCGGGTGCCCTTTTTAACGGTTGGGGCCGAGCTACGAGTGGCGACCCGTACCTGCCGGCAGGCGAAGAAGGGCGACGAGGCCGAGCGCCTCGACCCGAGAGGACCGGGGAGGGCAGTCGCGCTCCACGAGTTCCCTGAGAGAATGGACCAGGGAGGCGGGTCCCGTTCGCGCGCGCAGCACCCGGAATCGGCCCGGCACCGCCTCCGGGAAGACCGTCTCGAAGTATCGCCGTTCCAGCGCTCCGACCGCCTCGTGACGCGGGAACAACGCCGGAGGGTGGCGTCGAGCGCCGGCGCGGGAACGGCGTCGCCGCTCGGCCGCGGTCGTCGAAAGGTAGACCGTGAGGTCGGGGATCCCGAGCGTACCCCGCTCGATCATGGCCCGAACGCTCCGACGGAGCGCACGCCCAACAGAGACGGGGGCCCATCCACGCTCGACCAGCCCGACGGTGTAGGTGAGGGGACCGAGAAACCCGGTATCGGCGAGGACCGTTTCCCCCCGGTCGCAGCGACGTCGCGCCTCGCGATACCGTCGCCCCTCCTCGGCCAGGAGGGTCGCCTCGAGGCGAAGGAGGGCCTGGGCCGAGTCGAACTCCAGAGACGGGGCCGGATCGAGACGGTCGAACGCTTCGGAAAGTGCCCGCCAGCCGAGAGAGCGAGCTGCGGTCCGCACGAGGGTCGTCTTCCCGGCAGCCGAGCCGCCCTCGAGCGCGATCAGTCGGCCCCGACGAATCATCGTCCCTCCCGGGCGTGAGTCCTTCGACCGCGGAAAACCGTGCCGCTTCCCGCACCGCTTCCTTTTCTCGCCTCGCCTCCATCCCCCGAGACATGTCCGATGTCTCCTCCCCGTCCCCCCCGCGGCACCGCTTCCCCGCGCGGGTCCTCGAGGCGGAGACGCTCGCCGAGATCTCGCGTGAGGTCGCACGGACCGAAAGTGATCCCGAGGGCGTCGCGATCATGACGCGGAAGGGGAGGATCTACCCGGTCCGCCTCGACGGGATCTCGCTCAAGGCGGCTCCCTTGCTCAAGCAGGAGACGCTCTCGGTCGGCGCCGACTCGGCGCATGCGCGGGGGATCGCCGATCACTCGGTCGCTCACACGTCCGTAGTGATCCTCGCGACGTGGGGCCAGTACCAGCGGCTCCTGCCGAAGCTACGTCGCCAGCCGTTCCGGCTCGCGGAGGCGGCCGCCGAGATCGATCGGGCGCTACGCGCCTACGTTTCCCGGTCCGCGCGGACGGTGCCCGGTCCGCACCGGTCGTTCGTCGTCGGCGACCGCCTGCGGGTGATGGGGGTGGTGAACGTGACGCCGGACTCGTTCTGGGACGGCGGGGTGCACCTCGAACCGAAGGAAGCAGGGGCCCACGCAGAGCGCCTGGTCGCGGAGGGCGCGTCGGTCATCGACATCGGCGGCGAGTCGACGCGCCCGGGAGCGACGCCGGTCTCCCCTGAGGCCGAATGGGCCCGGGTCGGGCCCGTCCTCACGGGCCTCGCCGGGCGGCTCTCCGTTCCGATCTCGATCGACACCCGCCACGCAGAGGTCGCCGCGAAGGCGGTCGACGCGGGCGCGGACATCGTGAACGACGTCGAGGGGCTGCGCTCGGAGGAGATGCGCCGCGTCGTCGCGAAGAGCGGCGCCGCGGTGATCGCGATGCACATGCGCGGAGACCCGACGACGATGCAGGCGAACCTCGTCTACGCCGACCTCCGGAGCGAGGTCTACGGCGCGCTCGCGGAGGCGACCGACCGCGCGGTCGCGGACGGGGTTCCGGCCGACCGGATCCTGATCGATCCCGGCCTCGGCTTCGGGAAGTCGGCCGAGCAGTCGCTCGAGCTCCTCGTCCATCTCGGTGAGCTCCGCAGTCTCGGCTACCCGGTGGTCGTCGGAGCTTCCCGGAAATCGTTCCTGGGCTGGCTGCTCGGCATCGAGGAGAAGGGCGCGCGGCTCGAGGCCGGCCTCGCGGCGGCTGTCGTCGCGGCGGAGCGGGGGGCCGCCTTCGTTCGCACGCACGACGTCGCCCCGACGGTGCGGGCCCTCGCGCTGGTCGGCGCGGCCCATCGATTCGCGAACGGCGGAACAGCGAAGCCGCCGGACCTCGACGCGCCCGAGGCGGATCGGGAGACCGATCTTCCCTGACGAGGCGCGGGCGGGGTTAGGGGTCCTCGGACGAGGGCGGGGCGATCGGCGTCCCGTCGTCCGCGACCTCGGTCTCGAAGACGAGCGACCCCACGTAGTCGCACTTCTGGCAGTGGTAGACCTGGCCGACGATCGACCCGGCGATGAGGGAGACCCGCACCGAGCCGCACTTCGGGCAGAGGAGGAGGGTCTTACCCCGCTTCGCCCGACGACGCATCGTCGTCCTCCGCCTCGTCGTCGGACTTGTCGTCCTTCGGCGGTTCGTCGTTCCCCGCCTCGTCTTCCTCCGCTTCCCCGCCCTCCCCTTCCTCGGCCGGGGGCTCGGGCGCCGGCTCCGGCGCGCCGGCCTTGCCACCGCCCTCCGGGACGGTCCCCTCGATCGGAGGTTCAAGGATCACGGCGTCACGGACCGTGTCGCCCTCATCGAGTCGGATCACCCGCACCCCGAGCGTGTTGCGAGCCTGCGAACGGATCCCCTTCACCGCCATCCGGATCGTGATCCCGTGCTCGGTGGTGACGAGGGCCTCGCTCGCGTCGGTGGTCGGGAGCACGGCGACCACGGAGCCGTTGCGGCCGCCGGTCTTGATCGTGCGGACCCCCTTCGCCCCGCGGCGGGTCCGGCGGTAGTCCGCGGTCGGGCTCCGCTTGCCGTAGCCGGTCGTGGTGAGGGAGAGCAGCATCGGGAACCGCTCGTCGACCGGTGCCATCGCGACCACCTTGTCGCCCTTCTCCTCGGAGAGGCGCACCCCGATCACCCCGTACGTGGCGCGTCCCATCGGCCGCACCTCCGAGAGCGGGAACCGGACGAGCTGTCCCGCGAGCGTGGCGAGGACCATCTCGGTCGCCTCGCTCGTCACGCGGACCACGTCGACGAGCTCGTCCCCCTCCTCGAGGAGGATCGCCTGGATGCCGTTCGTGCGGATGTTCTGGTACTCGTCCAAGTTCGTGCGCTTCACGAGCCCCTTGCGGGTCGCGAAGACGAGCGACCCCTCCGCCGAGAGCGAGCGGAGCGGGAGCAGCGTCTGGACGCGCTCGCCGTCCTTGAGCTTCGGAAGGAGGTTGATGACCGCCTTCCCCTTCGAGTGCCGGCTCCCCTCGGGCAACTCGTACGCCTTTAGCCGGTAGACCCGTCCGAGGTTCGTGAGGAACAGCACGTCGTCGTGCGTCCGCGTGACGAACGTGCGGATGACGAAATCCTCTTCCTTCGTCTCCATCTGGATGAGGCCGCGGCCGCCGCGCCGCTGGCGGCGGTACTGGTCGAGCGGAAGGCGCTTCACGTACCCGTCCCGCGTGACAAGGACGACCACGTCGGTGTCCGGGATCAGGTCCTCGAGGGTCCGCTCGGTGAACGCCGGGACGATCCGGGTGCGGCGACTGTCGCCGAACCGCTTCTTGAGGTCGGTGAGCTCGTCCGCGATCAGCTGATCGAGGAGCTTCGGGGAGGCGAGGATCGCTTTGAGGTGCTTCGCGAGCGCCTCCTTCTCGGTCTTCTCCTTCTCGACCGACTCGCGCTCGAGCGCGGTCAGGCGGGCGAGCCGCATGTCGAGGATCGCCTTCGCCTGCTCGCTCGAGAGCAGGAACTTCCCCATCAGGTTCGTCTCGGCGACCTGGACGTCCTTCGACCGTCGGATGATCCGGATCACCTCGTCGATGTGATCGATCGCGGTGAGGAACCCCTCAAGGAGGTGGAGCCGCTCCTCGGTCTTTCTCAGGTCGAACTTGGTCCGGCGCGTGAGGATCGTGCGCCGGTGGTCGAGGTGGAGGGCGAGGAGCTCGAGGATCGAGAGGACCTTCGGATGGCCCTCGACGAGACAGAGGTTGATCACGCCGAAGCTCGTCTCGAGCGGGGTGTGCTCGTAGAGGCGGTTCAGGACGATTTCGCTCGGCGCGTCGCGCCGGAGCTCGAGGACGACACTCGTCCCGTCACGGTCCGACTCGTCCCTCAGGTCGGTGATCCCGTCGATCCGCTTTCCCTTGACGAGGTCGGCGATCAGCTGGAGGAGGTCGGCCTTGTTCACCTCGTACGGGATCTCGGTGAGGACGATCTCGTCCTTGCCGCCCCGCTCGCGGATCTCCGCGCTCCCGCGGAGGTGGATCATCCCGCGTCCGGTCTCGTACGCCTCCCGGATCCCCTCGGTGGAGAGGTACCCACCCGTCGGGAAGTCCGGCCCCGGGATCACCTTCATCACCTCGTCGAGCGACGCCTCGGGGCGGGCCAGGAGAAGCAGGAGCGCGTCGACGACCTCGCCGAGGTTGTGCGGTGGCATGTTGGTCGCCATGCCGACCGCGATTCCGGCGGAGCCGTTGACGAGGAGATTCGGGACCTTGGAAGGCAGCAGGAGCGGCTCCTTGAGCGTCCCGTCGAAGTTGTCGATCCACTCGACGGTCTCCTTCTCGATGTCGAGGAGAAGCTCCTCGGCGATCGCGCTCAGCCGAGCCTCGGTGTACCGCATCGCCGCCGGGGCGTCCCCGTCGATCGAGCCGAAGTTCCCCTGACCATCGATGAGCGGGTAGCGGAGACTGAACGGCTGGGCCATCCGCACGAGCGCGTCGTAGACGGCCATGTCGCCATGCGGGTGATACTTGCCAAGGACGTCGCCCACCGTGCGGGCGCTCTTGCGGTACGGCCGGTCGTGAGTCGCCCCCGACTCCCACATCGACCAGAGGATCCGCCGGTGGACCGGCTTCAGCCCGTCGCCGGCGAGCGGCAGCGCGCGGCCGACGATCACGCTCATGGCGTAATCGATGTACGACCGGTGCATCTCCTGCTCCAGCGCCCGGTCGTGGACCCGGTCGACCGGGGTCTCGGGGACGGCCGGCGGCGGGGTGCTCATGCGGAGCTCCCGTCGCTCGGACCGAGCTGCTCGGCGAGGACGCGGTCGGCGGCGTCGAGGAACGGCTGCCGGGTGCCGGGCGGGATCGTCGCTCCGCTCGCGACCCGGTGACCGCCACCCTCGCCGCCCACCGCGGCGGCGGCGATGCGGCAGACCGCGGCGAGGTCGAGGCCTCGATCGACCTGCCGCAGGAGGCCCCGCGAGCTCACCTTCGTCGGGCCCGGGTCGCCTTTCGAGAAGACGAACACCGGGTGGTCGGGCGGAAGGAGATAGTTCATCGCCAGGCCGGCCTGGGTGCCCGCGAGGGTGGTCTCGGGGCTCTCGAACCACCGAAGGAATCGCATCGAGTTAACCCCGTCGTTCTCGATCCGCAGGAGGCCCCGGAGAATGCCCGAGCGCCACTCGGCTTCCGCCGTCCGGACCCGCTCCGCGGAGCGGCTGTCGCCGAGGGCGTAGGCGACACCGACCCCGGGCACACCGGCACGGCCCGCGGCGTTCTGGAGGTTCGCTACCTCCTCCGCATCGAGGCCGAGGGACGGGACGAACCAGCGCTCCTGGTCGAGGACGTTGGCCGACTCCGGGACGACGCCGCTTCTCGCGAGGCGTTCCTTGAGGACGGTGACGAGGCGGCGGTTCTCCTCCTCGGTGAGCTTCCCGGGCCGACGGCCCGGATCGATGCCGAGGTCGTGGAGGAACGGACCGACGGCTTC
>DASPQG010000045.1:0-50362 GCA_035625085.1 Thermoplasmata archaeon | reverse complement strand
TTCACCGCCTATGGCCCCAGAACGGAGGGTCTAAACGGGAGGAGAGAATAGCGGCACGCCAGGGCCTAGCATGGCGGACAACAAAAAGCGAAGGCGGTTGGGAGCGATTGTCGTCTTGATCGGGGCGATCTTACTGATCGTCGCGGCGTTCATACCATGGTACGCCTGGTCACAGAAGGCGACGATAGAAGGGGCCTCGATTACGGGGACATACAACTTCTATCCGGGCCTGCCGAGCTCGAATGGGACCATCCAGACGACCTACTCCTGTAGCGGCCTACCCTCGGGGTTCCCGTGTCCCTCGGGCACTTCGACCTCCTACAACAATCTGCCTGCGAACAATACGGGTCAGATCGCCGAATCCGGGTTCTTCATCCTCATCGTGGGGTTCATCCTCGGCTTCATCGGGGCCATCATGGGCCTCATGTCGGGAGGCAACCCGCGACGAGCTGCTCCGGCGATTGCCCTCGCGCTGATCGCGATGATTCTCGGAATCGTTGCGGTCGGTATGTTCGCCGGGTTGCTGCCGGGAGCGGTCGCGAAGGACACGCCGGGTCACACCGGTAGTGGGCCGTGGTCGACCTTCTTCGGTTCGGGCAACACAACCTACCACGGGATCCCGGCGTCCAGCAACTGGGGTCCGGCCATTGGATGGTATCTGACCATCGGGGCGTTCGTCGTGCTCCTGATTGGTCTGCTCATCCTCCTCATGGCTCGTAAGGACATGGCGGAGCCGATGCCCGCCGCCGCTCCAGCCCCGACCACGGGAGCGCCTCCGGCGACCCCGCCGCCGTCCTCGTAGGCTGCATCCCGAGGATCGAGTCCAACCCTTTCCTTCCGCTTTCTTCTCCCGGAACAAGGCGGACCGAGCTCCGTGGATTCGCTGTATAACTCGTGTTATACGCCGCTCCCTCGAAGAACTCGGCGAGATCCCAGGAGGCGGAGCAACTCGGTTATCGATTAACACATGGTGAGAAATGCCTTATCCATTATTACCGATACAAATGATGGCCCATTGCAAAAGTGGCCCAAACCAGGCGGGGCGGCCTTCCGGTCGGTTCCGGTGGGCAGAATCGTTCCTAGGGCCGTTTCCGACGTTCTCGGCAGAGGATCGGACCGCGTTCTCCGTAATTGGTGGTGTTAGACAATCAAAAACGCATACTACGTTACTTAGGTGTGTGTCTCGTGAACCGCGTGATTTGGAACCGCCACCGACCCCGGCAATCCTGAGGGTCGGACGTGAACAGCTCGTCGCAGCCCGCGGCTTCCAGGGCTCCGAGCATCCCCGCAAGGAGCGGCGTCGCCGGCGCGTCCCCATGGGAGATGCACGTTTCCACCTCCGAGACCGCCCGAGGGTCGATCGGCAGTACCGTGAGCTTCCTTCGGAGACGGCCCAAAGTCTCTCGCCGCCGAGCCCGAACCCTCGGGGGGCCTCGATGAGCGAGGTAGGCGAGCTCGAGGAAGTTCGCCTCCGTCGTGGCGATCTCCACCTCCCGCAGCTTCCGGACGAGATCGCGGGCGGACCGGTCTCCCTCGAGCAGGGCGAGAAGCACTGATGTGTCAAGGGCCTTCATCGTCGGCCTCCGCGGCCGAGGATCCGCATATTCCGTAGGCGCTCTCGGGCGGCCCTTGTGCCCGACGCCCCCCAGACCCCCGAGAGTTCCTCGATTCCCCCTCGTTGATCGAGGAGCCGCCGCAATACCGAGGTGAAGCTCTCCCCAGGTCGCTTCTCCTTCATCAGTGCCTCGTACACGGTCTCCTGCACGGCGATGTTCCGGGATGGCATGAATATGCATATGCATATGTTCTACATAAGGGTCGGTCCGTTGCGGAACGGGCGTGAACCGTACTTCGGTCCGGGGCGTACAAGGACCGGGGAGGGGAGTGACTGGCACTGACCTGGGATGCACGGAGAGAGGGTCGGCGGAACGACGGGAGGGTCCCGCCGGGGTCCTAGGGATTCGCACGAGCACGGGGCCGAGAAGCATCGGGATCGCGGGGTCAGTCGAGCGGGTTTGACCTCACAACCATGAAGAAACGCGCCATCGTCTGGATTAGGGTAGGCTGTGTCGGACCCCGAAACCATCAAGGCTCGTCTTGACGCGCGGGGATTGCTCTGCCCTCAACCCGTGCTGAAGACACGGGAGATCCTGAAGACGCTCCACTCGGGGGAGCGGGTGGAGGTCCTGGCAGACGACCCGATCGCCCCCATCGACTTTGCGGCGTTCTCGCATCGCAGTGGTCATCCCCTGAGGGAATCCTCGAAGGTAGAGGGTGCGTTCCGATTCGTGATCGAGCACAAGTGAGGGCCCCCGCGGCGGCGAGGCAGAATGATGGTTCCCTCGCATCGGAGGAGTCGGGCCCGGACCCGGGCGGCAGGTGCTGCCGAGTTTTGGGCCCACCGTGAAGCCGAGGGCTCGTACCGAGTGGGATTCACGCAGGCGACTCAGCGGCGGTTGGGGTCGGTGGTGTTCTTCCGGGGCCCCGACGCCGGGCGAAAGTACCGGCCTAGGCAGCCGGCGATGACACTCGAATCCGAAAAGTGCGTGCGCCAAGTTGCGTTACCGGCGGGCGCTGTCGTAGTGGAGTCCAATCGGGATCTAGAAGGAAACCCGGCCGCGATCAATCGAGACCCGTACGGCGCGGGCTGGGTCTGCCGGCTTCGGCCGAATCGGTCCGCAACGTTCGAGTCTGCGAAGGAGCGTCCCCCGAGGACCCGGCGATGACCGCTCGGAGTCGGCCGGAGTGGAGGCTGGTGGACCTTGGGACCTGCTCGCCGGTCAGAGCGGTGGCGTTCGCCGAGGCAGCGGCGCCGTTTGTCGCGCGGGGTGCGGTGCCGAATACGCTGATCCTGGCGAGAACCTCGGCTCCCTTGATTTCCCTCGGGTTTCATCAGTCGTTCGTCGAGGAGCTGGATCCCGCGTTCCTGCGACGCCAGCGACTACCGGTGGTGCGTCGTGTCGAAGGCGGCGGGACCGTGTATCTTGACGGAGACCAGCTGTTCTACCAGTTCGTCTACCAAAGCACCGACGAGCACCCCGGGGGAGCTTCCGACTTCGCCGAGTGCCTTCGCGCCCCGATCCGCGCAGTGCGGTCGCTGGGCGTCCCGGCCGTGCGAAGGCCCCCTTCCGACGTTGTGGTTGGCGATCGGAAGCTCGGTGGGAGTGCCGGCGGGGAATGGGAAGGGGCGCAGATCCTGACGGGGGACATCCTGGGCCGGGCCAACGTCCGGGCGATGGCGGATCTCCTTCGATTGCCGCATCCGGCCCTTCGGCCGCTCCTGCGCCGCGAGATCGCTCGACGGATGACGTCCCTTCGGCTCGAAACGGGTCGAGAACCGGACTGGGTCCGCGTGAAGGGTTCTTTCCTAGATGCTTTCCAGCGCAGCGGGCTGGGCCGCCTCCGGGCCGGACCACCGACCGGAGCCGAAGAAACGACGTTTCTCGCCGAGACGGTGCCCCGTCACAGTCGTCGGTCCTGGCGAGAGCGGGCGCCTCCACGGCGCGGACCGAGTGCGCCCCTCCGCAGAATCCGGGTCGCTGGGCCGCATGGCCTCATGGTGTTTGATGACCCGGAGCATGACCGCCTGCTCGTGGCGGTCCTGAACGGGTCCAGGACTACGGACGCGTTCTGCGTGGGACGCGGGTCCGCACTGAGACTTCGAAAGCTGCGCCGGGGCGAGCCAGGATACTCGGCTCTGATTCGCCGGGCCAAAGAGAGCGGCGGATTCGAATAGTCGCAGGCTAGAACGACAATACGGCATCTGCGTCGAGGGCGAGATCCGCCATCGTCGGCGCCCCGACGACCTTTACCTCAGGCAGGAGGTCCCCCGGACCGAGGTCGCAGAGGTCGCGGCAGCTCTCGGCGCACGCCAGGAGCTTGACGCCGTTCTCGATCGCCATGTCGACAAAGTGCCGGAGCGTGTGGCCTTGCCGGAGGGGAATCTTCTCGGCGGTTCCCTTCTTGAGAAGCTCCGGTGCGTGCATCATGAAGAACATCGTGGTATCGATCTCCATCGCCGCCATCAGGGCCGCCGTGAAGAACGGCGCGTAGGTCTTGTCGCGCTCTTCAGGGCCGGTGGTCACGATCATGAGGATCCGCTTCCCGGTGGGATCGGGGGGTGCCGACGAGGCCGGGGGTTCACTCATCGTGGCTGCCTCAGGAGTGATTCCGGGAACAGTGGATCTGGTCCCGCGTGATCACCTCTCGGAACTTGGCGAGGGCGGCGTCCCCTGAAAGAAGCTCCGCCAGTTGGGCCGGTGCGGAGGGGGTCATACGGGCGACCCACCCCTGCCCATACGGGTCGGAGTTGAGGAGGGTCGGCTCCTTCTCGGCCTCGCTGTTCACCTCCACGATCGTGCCACCGACCGGGGCGAGGATCGGTCCGGCCCACTTCCCGCTCTCGACGGTGGCGATCGGCTTCCCTCGTTCTCGAACCGTTCCGACCGGCTTCACGCGGAGGAAGAGGATCCGTCCCGCGCGCGCCTGGGCCGGGTCGGTCGCCCCGATCGTGATCCGCCCGTCCTCGACCTTCACCCAGGTCATCTGGGTGCGCTCGATGTAGTAGAGCCGGTCCTCGGGGATCTCACAGCCCTCAATGATCGCCATGAACTCCCTACGTGAATCCTCGCGACCGGAAGAGGCGGTCCGGCCGCGTGAAGTTGTCCGCGAGGCGTGCCTCGCGGAGGCTTGACCCAAACGCGAGACACATGAGCTGGGTGAAGTACGCCGCCGGCCGCACCACTCCTTCGCCGTACGCTGCCCGGACCCGGTCGAGATGGTTCTCGATGTTCACCTGGCCGAGCGGGCAGATGGTCGCGATGATGTCCGCCCCGGCCTGTTGCGCTTCGTTCAGGATCGAGGCACAGAACGCCACGGAGACCTCGAGGTCGCTCAACGCATGCCCTCCGCCGCAGCAGACCGTCTTTGCCGAGAAGTCCTCCACGACCCGGGCGCCACAGGCGACGAGCAGCTCGTCGAGGAAGTGCGGATGCTCGGGGTTGTCCGTCCCGGCCGTCTTTCCGACCCCGGTGTAGCACTTCGGTCGGGTGTACAGGCACCCGTAGTACGGCGCGACCGTGATTCCGGCCAAGGGATGGCGGACCGCCGCACGGACGCCGTCGGGTCCCGCCCGCTGGTAGATGAACTCGAGCACGTGCTGAACCGCAGCCCCTCCGTCATACGGGGGAGCCCCCCCGCGGGTCAACAGCTCGTTCACCCGCTGTCGGGTCTTCCCATCCTCGTTCATCACGGAATGCGCCCGGGCGAGAGAGTACACGCACCCGCTGCACGCCGCGACGACCTGGTGGTGACCGGCCGATCGAGCGAGGGAAAGGTTCCGGGACGGCAGGGCGATCGACACGTCCTGGCTGAGGCTCTTGACCTCCGTGGCGCCACAGCAGTTGTAGTCGACGATCCGATCGAGGTGCAGGCCCAAGTGAGAGAGCACTCTCTGCGTGCTCACCTCGTAGGGAGTCCCGAGACCGTCGAGCGAGCAGCCCGGATAAAACGCGGGAACGGGCTCCATGGAGCCGCGAGCAGCGATCACTTCCGGCCTCCCGAGGCGGCCTTCGCCTCGTCTACCTGTAGCTGGGCTCGCAAGACGGAACGCATCTTGCGCCATCCGCGGGTCCGGTGGGCCAGCGGACCGGTGCGCAGACGGCCCGTCGTGAGAAGACGGAAGCCCGTACGCACAAGCTCCCGGAGTGGGAGCTGTCGGCCCTCCTCCCGCTCGTAGGTTCGGTACAGCGCCGCCTCGTCCAGAATCCCGCGGTCCAGCAGATTCTCGGTGTACGCCCGGTCGAACCGGTCCGCGGGGCTCTCGGGGGCCGCACCCGTCGCACGAAGGTAGCGGCCGATCGCGTGAACAACTTCCTCCACTTTGACCCCTTTCGGGCAACGTTCGACGCACTTGTTGCACGAGATGCACCGCCAGAGCGCGTCCGAGTGCAAGCGGAGTTCCTTTTCATCGCCGATCTGGGCGAGATAGATGAACCGTCGTGGGTTGAACTCCGACATTCCGTAGTCGCTGTGCATGCAGCAGCTCGCGGTGCATGTCCCGCATTGCCAGCACCGCGAGATCGTCTCCCCGAACGGCTGAGTCTTGACCCAGTCGACGATTTTCGAGTCCAGATCGGTGACCACCCGCGGCCGGAGGAAAGCGTTCCAATCGCCGGAAACGTCGACCCCGTCCAGGACGAGGGTCTCGGTCCGGTCCACCTCAACGAGGGAACGCTCAACGATCGGCATCGACGACACGCCTCCGAACGCCCAGGATCATGGTCGCGAGCGGGAACGCGCCGGGAAGGAGCGACTCGAGCCCCCCGCTGCGGAGACCGAGGTCTGCCGTCTGCTGAAGGCGGGCCGCGTACGTGAGGGCGAGGACGACGTCGACCCCCGCGAACGTAGCGCATGGGAATCCTAATGCTCCCAGCTCCAGACGAATCTGTCCGAGCCGTTCCTGGCTGCCCCCATACGTGGTCGGCCCCGGGAGACCGAACTCCGAGAGCACTCCGGTCCCACGAGACGGGTTCCAGACCCATCGGGCGATCAGGGCCACCCGGTCGGGCGCCGCACCATGAACGAGTTCGCTCGCGACGTCCAGGCGGACCTCCCACGGGGCGCCCGCCAGGTGATCTGCGAGAACCGGAAGGTCGACGGATGAAAGCCGCCCTTCTCGCGCCCCTCGGAGGAGCTCCCGGACCTCCACCGGGGAGGTCGCGTCGACGATCTGGAAACGGTACGGACGAGCGGACGCGACTCCCCGCACGACACGGTCGAAATCGTCCGGGAAAGCGTCGTCGGAGGTGCGCTCGAGCTCCGCGATCGCAGCGAGCTTCTTCTCAACCACGGCCTCGAGCTGTCGCACGGGACCAATCCCACAGGGAGCGACCCGCTCGCGGAACACTCCGGCGACAGTAGAGCCCGGTGCACACGGGAGCGAAAGTGTCGGGGTGGACTCAGCCGCGGGCATACCGGAAGGCGCGGAGAGCCGCGCCCATCCCCTCCGTGACGGAATCGACGATCGCCTTCGGCCCTGTCGCCGCGCCCGCGTAGAAGACCCCCTGGACCCCGGAGTCGATCGGGTTGAGGTCCGCCATCCGGGGGGCCAGGAACCCCTCCGGGCCAACCGTGAGCCCAAACAGGCGGGCCGCCTCCGTGGTTCCCGCGCCCGGTTCCATCCCGCTCGCGAGCACGATCATGTCGAACGGAATCTCGGTGGGCCGGCTGAGGATGGTGTCCTCCCCGCTCGCGAGCAGGCGCTTTCCGTCCTCGGCCAGCGTGATGTGGCCGACTCGACCCCGGATGAACTTGACGCCGAACTCCTGCATCGCGTCCCAGTAGAGACGCTCCCAAAGCCCGTAGGTCCGGATGTCCATGTAGTAGACGTACGCCTCGATCTCGGGGTGGCGCTTACGCACTTCGACCGCCTGCTTGATGCTCACGGCGCAGCCGAGGCGGCAGCACCAGGTGTTCCCGACCTGGATATCGCGCGAACCGACGCACAGGATCCATGCGATCCGGCGGGGCGCCTTTCCGTCCGACGGCCGGACGATCCGGTCGTCCGTGATCATCCCTTCCAGCTCCTTGAAGTCCAGCACATCGGGAAACCGACCGTACCCGTACTCGAATTTCCGGCGGGAGTCGAAGTGCTCGAACCCGGTCGCGACGACGACCGCGGAGACCTCCCGCGTCTCCTCTGTGGCGTCGGTCCGCAAGGTGACGCGATACCCCTTCCCGGCCGCCTCCGCCTTGGTGGCGATCGTGGAGAGACGTCGTTCGATCCGGGGATCGGTTTCGACTTTACGGAGCAGGCCACCGAGAACCTCCTCGGTCGGCTTGAGGTCGGGAACGAGCATCGAGTAGCGCCAGCGTGTCGGGTTTCCCCCAAGGTACCGTTCCCGTTCCACGAGGAGGGTCGGAGCGCCGAGGTCGGCCAGTTCCGCGGCGGCGCTGAGGCCAGCGGGACCCGCCCCGATGACCAGAATCGGGTTCACGGTGATCCCCCCTTCGCGTTCGAGGGGGCCGGGAGCGAAGCCGGACCGACCCCCTCGGGGTCCGGCATCACGGGGCCTTTGTTGATCGCGAAGTAGCGCTCGATCTCATCGCGCGGTGGATAGAGGTTGTCGGGGGCCGCTCCGTTCTTCAGCCGCTCGAGATACTCCCGGAACTCCTCCTTCGCCGACTTCCAATCGATTCCCATCTTCGTCATCAGTCCCTCCACGCAGGTCGTGTGCCAGTGCACCTGGACGATCTTGTACGGGTGGGCCCCGAGAGCGAGGGCCACGAACTCGACGTCCGAGAGGATCGGAAGGGAGTAGGAGAACCCGTGGGCCTTGCCGATCCACTGGCTCTTGTCGAGGGTCGTTACGCACCCGGTGTCGCTCGTGATCGCCACGTCCGCGTGCGCCTCCTCGACCATCGGACGGATCTTGCGAAGGTTGGCGAACGAGCGACTGAACTCCCGTTCGGCGAGAATGTGGCGGAACCCGAATCCGCAACAGTCGTACCAGGTGGAGTAGTCCGCGACCTTCGCTCCCAGGGCCATCACGATCGCGCTCGGGACGGCCGGCCGCTGGCCCCCGAAGAAATGCGGATCGTACACCGCGTCCTCGGGGACCATCTTGTAGTAGTGGCACGGTTCGTGGACCGCCGTCACGATCCCGTCGACGTTGTGGACCTTCCGGGCCACGATCTCGGGGGCCATCACGTGGACCCATTCCGAATAGTGGACGATCTCCTCCGGAAGCACGAGCTCCCGGCCGAGCCGGCGGAGCACGTCCCGGACCTTGTGCCGGACGTCTTCGTTCTCGACAAGGAGTCTCCGCATCTCCTTGTAGTCGCCGAAGCTCGTACCGCAATGGATGAGCGGGAAGTGGTCGGTCTCGTACGCCCGATGGAAGTTCCGAGCCGCCACGGCCGCGAGGGCAACCGGGTTCGACGTCCCGGTACCGTGGTAGTTCCAGGCGGTGCACGACGTCTGGTGGGGTTCGTTGAGGTACGACCGGCCGGTCTCGTTCATCAGCCAGAGGAGCGACGACGGGTACCCCGGTATGTTGCCGCACTGACCGCACGACTTGTGATGCCAGAGTCGATCGGTCGGGATCCGCTTTGTTCCGCCGACCAGATTCCGGACCTCGACGGCGCGATTCTCGGGTCGAATTCGATGGATAATAAGCTCCCCCCGTTCCTCAAGCCGCTCCATCTCGGCGCGAAGGTCCGGGAACCGCTTTCCGGGGCCGCCGCGGGAGGCGGCATTCCTCTCGACCAGGGTCCGAAGCGAATCCGTATCCATCATGACGAGCGAGTCACCCCGGTGAGGACGAGGAAGGGCCTGCCGGCTCCGCCTTGGGGAGTTGGAACCGCCTCTTCGCCTCCTCGAATTCCCCCCGTCGTTCGTCCACTAGGTCGACGAGCATCTCGACCAGATCCGGGTCGACGCCTCGGAGCATGTCGAGGACGCCTGTCTCCTCGTAGATCCGGAACAGCTCGAGGGAGGTCTGCACCGATACTTCCCACGCGGCCCGCGTCGTCCGGAGCACGTCGATCGGGATCGCCTTGCGGAGCACCTCGAGCGGAACCCCCCACGTTTCGTCGAGGCGCGTCGCTGCGGGACCCCAGTCCCGGAAGAACTCTGGCTGGATCATGTCAGGGGAGATCTGTGTCCCTACCGTTGTGAGCAATCGGAACGTCCGGCCGAAGGGGGCAAGCGTCTTTCGCGCCGAGTCGAGCCCGTGGCGGACCGAGAGCTCGCGCATGACGCTAATGATCCCCCCGATGTCGTTGCCGAAGCGGCAGCGCATCGTGCACGAGTAGCACTGACAGCAGGCCCAGATCTTCTCCTGCATCGCATCCCACAGCGTGGGCGCGTCGGCATGGATGGCCACCTGGACCATTTCGCGCGGGGAAAAGTCATAGAAGCGCGCCGCCGGACAGCCGCTCGTGCATTCCCCGCAGTTGAGGCATCCCAGAACAAACTCGGAGGAGCGAGGGTCCGCGCGAAACTCCGTGAGGATCTCTTCGGAGAGCGACCGTTCCTCCGGCGAGGGCGCGTGGCGGCCGCGAATGAGCAACGCGGGAGGTTCGGGCGACTCCTCCTCGACCCGGTCAGAGGGTGGTCGCGGTAGTCGTGCGACGATGCTCATCGACTCTCGACGCCGGGAGGGAAATCTCGTGGGGTAGCTCGATAAGCGCTCGGTCGAGCCCCGTCCATGACTTTTCTGCCACTGCCCTACAAAATCTGCTTGTTTCCCGTACGGTCGGTCCCGAACGGCGGATTCTTTCGAGCATCGCCGCCGGCACCGACGCTTCTGAGTCACCGTTATGAGGGAATCGGGGTGACGCCGACCGTGTCCTCGCCGCGTCCCCGCGTGCTCGTCCTCGGACTGGACTCGGTCTCTCCCGAGATCCTGTTCGAGAAGTTCCTGCCCCAGATGCCCCGGATGCGCGAGCTCCTGGGCCGCTCTGCGTACGGGTCCCTACGCAGCATCGATCCACCGATCACGGTTCCCGCGTGGGCCGTGATGTTCTCGGGAATCGATCCTGGGACCCTCGGCGTCTACGGCTTCCGGCACCGACGTCCGGGGAGCTACTTCGACCAGTACGTTCCGTCCTCCGGGACCATTCTCCAGCCGCGAGTCTGGGACCTCCTCTCCCGCGCCGGGCGGCGCGTGTGCGTCATCGGGATGCCCCCGGGCTACCCGCCCCCGCATGTGAACGGCGTTTACGTCTCCGACTTCCTAACCCCCGACGGGGCGACCGATTACGTCTATCCCGCATCGCTGCGGGCCGAGCTCGAGAAGGTAACCGGCGGCTACCCATTCGACGTCATATTTCGCGCCGGCGATCGGGAGCGAGTAGGACGCGAGCTCATCGACATGACCCGCCGCCACTTCTCGGCGGCCCGACACCTGTGGTCGCAGGAGCCGTGGGATCTCTTCGCGATGCATGAGATCGGACCCGACCGGATCCATCACGCCTTCTGGAAGTTCTTCGATCCGAGCCACCCGCGGTACGAGGACAACGCCGCGT
The DNA here is from genome assembly GCA_035625085.1 of Thermoplasmata archaeon. Taxonomy (GTDB): domain Archaea; phylum Thermoplasmatota; class Thermoplasmata; order Lutacidiplasmatales; family UBA184; genus Lutacidiplasma. The sequence goes on along the minus strand of DASPQG010000045.1, from coordinate 39,331 downwards.
TGCGGGGCCTCGCCGAGTCGTACTACGAGATGCTCGACCAGGAGATTGGGCGCCTCCTCGACTTGGTCCCGAAGGACGTGAAGGTGCTGTTTCTATCGGACCACGGCAGCCAGGCGATGCAAGGCTGCTTCTGCATCAATGAGTGGCTGATCTCGAAGGGGTACCTCGCGCTCAAAGGCCCTCCGCCCCCACCGGGGACTCCGCTCGAGAAGGCGTCGGTCGACTGGTCCAAGACGCGCGCGTGGGGCGCTGGCGGCTACTACGCCCGGATATTCCTGAACATCAAAGGCCGCGAGCCCGAAGGAGTGCTGGAGCCATCCGAAGCGACGCCGTTTCTCGAGAGGCTCGGACGCGAGCTGGGGGAGGTCCGCCGCCCCGACGGAAAGCCGCTGGGCACCGAGATGAAGGCGCCGGCCCAGATATACCGCCAAGTCAACGGGGACGCGCCGGACATGATGGCGTACTTCGGCGACGTGGCGTGGCGCTCCGCCGGTACGCTCGGCTACGGCTCGCTGTTCCTCGAGGAGAACGACACCGGCCCAGATGACGCCGTGCACTCGTTCGACGGGATCTACGTGGTCGTGGATCCGAGCCAGGGCCAGCGAGGACGGGGCGCCCAGCGCGAACTGATCGACATCGGACCGACGTTAATGCGCTACTTCGGGATCCCGATTCCCTCGAACGTGCAGGGAAATCCGATCGTCCCATTCCTGTAACGGAGGTCTCCGGGATACCTTCTTAACTGGGAACGGTCCCCGAGCGCTCCAGCATCATGGCCAACAAGGGATTCTGCCTCTGGTTCACCGGTCTCCCCTCCGCGGGGAAGACGTCGATCGCGAAGGCGATCATCCCGCTGCTGCGGGAACGCGGCTGGAACGTCGAGCTCCTGGACGGCGACGAGGTCCGCAAGGGGTTGAGTGCCGACCTGGGGTTCGATCGGGCGGCCCGGGAGGCGCATGCCGGTCGCGTCACGTTCGTGGCTAAGGTGCTCGCGCGCAATGACGCGATCCCGATCGTGGCCCTCATCTCCCCGTACGCCACTTCGCGCGCCCGCGCTCGGGCGGAGATCGGCCGGTTCGTCGAGATCCATGTGACGACCCCGGTCGAGGTCTGCGAGGAGCGCGACGTGAAGGGCCTCTACGCGAAGGCGCGTCGGGGAGAGCTGAAGGAGTTCACGGGCGTCGACGACCCGTACGAGGTGCCCGAGCACCCCGAGATCCGGGTCGACACGGTCCACCGCTCCCCCGAGGAGTCGGCCCGGTTCGTGCTCTCGGAGCTCGACCGTCTGGGCTGGCCCCGCCATCCCTAGGTGACCGGCAGGCCCGAACCGATCGGGCGGGTGCGCGACCGGCGCGGGCAGTCTCTAATACGCGCATCGCTCCCTCGCCGGTGCGCTCATGATCCCTCCGGCCCACGGTGGCCACCTGGTGAACCGCCTCCGTCCGGAAAGCGAACTCGCGCGGCGGGAGGCGGAGCGGAAGGATCTGCTGCTGATCTCGCCCTTCGTGGACCAAGTGTACGACGCGGAGAAGATCGGTATCGGCGCCTACAGCCCCCTCGAGGGATTCCAGGACCAAGCCACGGTTGAATCGGTGACGACCCGCGGTGTGCTCCCGGGCGGCCTCCCTTGGACGATGCCGATCGTGCTCACCCCGAGTGGGGCGGCCAACGAGTCGGTCGTGCGGGCGGCACGGCCGGGGGACGACATCGGTCTCACGGACTTGGCTGGACGGCTCTTCGCCGTGCTCCACCTCGACGAGAAGGCTCCGTTCCCCCGGAGCAGGGTCGCGGAGGCGGTGTACGCCACGACCGATCCCAACCATCCGAACGTGGCCGACCTGCTGAGTGCGGGTGAGACCTCGCTCGCGGGGAAGATTGACCTGCTGCGGCGGCTCGACCTTCCCACCGGACCCCTCGAGCTTACGCCCGAGGAGACGCGGGCCGAGTTCGCCCGACGGGGCTGGAAGCACGTCGCGGGGTACCAAACCCGCAACGTCCCCCACACCGCCCATGAGTATCTCCAGCGATGCACGCTCGAGCGGGACGACATCGACGGCCTGCTGGTCCACCCCGTGCTGGGTCGCCTGAAAAGAGGGGACTATCGCCCGGAGGTGATCCTCGAAGCGTACGAGGTGTTGGTGCGGAACTACTACCCCGCGGACCGAGTGATGCTCGCCGCGCTCAGCATCACGATGCGCTATGGGGGGCCGAAGGCCGCTCTCTTCCTCGCGATCGTGCGGAAGAACTACGGCTGCGGCGCCTACATCGTCGGACGCGACCAGGCCGGCGTCGGCTCGTACTACGACCCGTACGCCTGTCAGCGCATTTTTGACGAGTACCCCATCGGCGTTCAGGTCCTCAAGTTCGCGGAGACGTACTTCTGCAAGGTGTGCGGATGGATGGCGTCGGCGCGGACCTGCGCCCATTCACCGGAGAGCCGGCTGAACACGAGCCAGACCCGGATCCGTGAGGCACTGGCCAAGGGCGAGGCGCTTCCCGCTGAGATCATCCGGCCCGAGGTCGCGAAGGTGCTGGCCCGCGGGGACGTCTTGCTCACGGAGTGAGAGCCGAGCCGCACCAGCCGGCGGGGGTAGGTATTTAGACCCCCACCCACCCGTACATGTCACTACTGCGGGGAAGCGACGTCATGGCGGCAAGTTCTGCATCGGTGAGGTCTAAGAATGCGTTCTTTCCGGCGGACGCCCCTCGGGTGACCCGTCCCCGCACAACGGGCATCACGCACGTACTCGACCGCCTGCAGGGCCTCCACAAGGACGAGCTCACGTACCTCGCGCCGTACTTTGACGTCGCGAAGATCGGCTGGGGGCTCCCGCTGCTCCTGCCGCGGGAAAAGGTCCGCGAACGGGTCCGTCTCTACCACGAGGTCGGCGTCGAGGTCTGCACGGGAGGGACTCTCCTCGAGTACGCGGTGGCGCACGACCGACAGTCGCAGATGATGGACGAGGCGCGCGCCCTCGGTTTCGATCTGATCGAGATCTCGAGCGGGATCATCGAACTCTCCTTCGCGCAGATCGAGCGGCTCGCGGAGGCAGTGAAGAAGCACAGCCTCGATTACTTCATCGAGGTCGGCAAGAAGGATCCGCAGCACCAACTGTCGCTCAAGGAGACGAACGCTCAGATCGCTCACGCCCGTACGCTCACTCCCCGACGCGTGATCATCGAGAGCCGGGAGTCGGGCCGAGGCGTGGGGATCTACGATAGCGACGGCGCGATCAAGTGGGATTGGGTGCGATCGATCCTCTCCGAGCACCCTCAGGACGAGTTGATCTTCGAGGCCCCTCAGGAGCTGCAGCAGGTCCAGTTGCTGCGGGAGCTCGGGGCCGAGGTCAACCTCGGAAACGTCGCGATCGGGTCGATCGCCCCGCTGGCCTCGGAACGGCTCGGCCTCCGCGGCGAGACGTTCGGGATGATCCGCCACGCTCGGCCGATCGGCGGGCCTCCGGCGGCGAAGTTCCTCTATTTCCTCCTCGAGACGTACCGGGGACTCGACCAGACGCAACTGGCGCACATGTCCCGCCTGCCGCGTCGGACGGTCCAGAGCGCGCTGGAGTCGCTCCGACGGCAAGGCCTCGTGCAAGAGACGATTTCCCTCCACGATTCGCGGCGACGAGAGTACCGGCTCGCTTGATCGGACGTGGCCCACCGAAAGGGCCAAGACCCCCGATGGGTCGATGTGGGAAGCATGTCCTCAAACGTTTCAGGCCCGCTCGCCGGCCGCGTGATCGTGACCACGGGGGCGACGTCCGGGATCGGTCACGAGGTGGCGTTGGGCCTCGCTCGTCTCGGGGCGACCACGGTGATCGTAGGACGAGGCGCCGACCGGGCGGCCCGGGTGGCCGCGGAAATCGCCCAGGTGACCGGGAATCCTAAGGTCGAATCCCTCGGCGTGACGGATCTCGCCCAGGCCGCGGACGTCCGACAGCTCGCGGCGGCCCTGCTCGAGCGCTATCCGTCGGTCCGAGTCCTCATCAACAACGCGGGCGGCTACTTCCGTCGACGCGACGTTACCACCGACGGGCTCGAGCGAACGTTCGCCCTCAACGTCATGGCGCCGTACCTCCTGACCACGCTGCTCGCGCCTCGCCTCATCTCGAATGCTCCGGCCCGGGTGGTCAACATCTCTTCCGCGGCCCATGGTGGGGCGCGGGTGGACCTATCCGATCTCCAGGGTGCACGCCATTATGCCGGGTTCCGGGCCTACGGCGCCTCCAAGCTCGAACTGATGTGGCTGACGCGAGAGTTCGCCCGGCGCCTCGCTGGTACGGGGGTCACCGTGAACGCGGTCCACCCCGGCTACATCCGCTCTGGCTTCGGTCTCAACAACGGCGGTGGGACCGCCGTTGCGATGAGAATCCTTGCACGCCTTTTCGCGAAGAGTGTGGCTCGAGGGGCCGAGACCCCGATGTACGTTGCTTCGGCCCCCGAACTCACTTCGGTGACAGGGGGCTACTTCGCGGACCGGAAACAGGTCCCTGGCTCCAAGGAGTCGCAAGACCTCGCAAGGGCCCACACGTTCTTTGATGAATGTGCTCGGATCTCCGGCATCCCCGCTCTACCGGGGTAGTCGGCTCTTCTACGCTCGGTGAGCGGAGGCGATTCGAGCCGCCACGGCCGCGCCGACGAGCGGGGCGTCCTCGCCGAAGCGGGCGAGCATCACATGGGCCCCGGCCGCTGGAGGCTGGCAGCGGGACCGAATCGCGTCTTGGATCACGGACAAGAATTCCGGCATCCCCGAGACGAGTCCCCCGCCAATCGCGATCACGCTCGGGTTGAACGCGTTCGAGATGCTGACCGCGCCATCGGCGAGGAACCGTTCCGTTTCCCGAACCAGGAGAACTCCCAACGGGTCGCTCGAACGGTACGCCTCGAAGACGGTGCGCGCCGTGATGGCTTCCGCTGAGCCGGCACGGCGCACAAGCCCGGCACCCTTGGCGGGATCCGCTCGGACCGCTTCCTGCGCCCGTTCGGCGATCGCCCAACCGCCGACGTACGCCTCGAGACAGCCGGAGTTCGGACAGCGGCACTTCCGTCCTCCGCTGACGACCGTGAGGTGACCGACCTCTCCAAGAGCGTGGGCACCTCCCTCGAGAAGACGGCCCCCGACCACGGCGGAACCCCCGACCCCCGTTCCGAGGATCATGCAGAAGAAGTCCGCGGACTCGCGGCCGACCCCGAGCCGCCACTCCGCCAGCGTTGCGGCGCGAGCATCGTTCAACACCACTACCGGGACTCCGTCCAGGCTCTCGGAGAGTTTCTGGGCGAGAGGGAAGTCTCGCCAACCCAGGTTGGGGGCGTGGATCACGGTCCCGTCGCGAGGGTCGACCTGCGCCGCCACCGCGACGCCGGCTCGGTTCGGACGGTATTCAGGGGCATCGGCTCGGCACTTGTCGACACTTTCGAGGAGCGAGCGAAGAACGCCGGCGGGTCCATCATTGGCGTGGAGATGCCGGCCCCCTTGGTGAACGATCGTCCCGTCGGGCGAGATCAGCCCGCTTACCACCTTGGTGGCGCCCAGGTCGATTCCGAGGACAAGATCCTCGGAGAACCGGCTCGCCGTCGGCGACCGTGTCTCGGCGGGCCGCTCGCGTCTCGCATTCGCCATCGTCGCACTCTCAGTGGCGCTCGCGCGCCCAAAGAGCCAATCTCGGCGTCTTATTGGACTCTGCGTCCGAAGCGACGTGGCTCGGTGAGGGTCGGAGGGGCGGCCAACAGAGCTCGTCCATCGGTGGCGAGGTCCCGGGGCGCTCGACCCGGGACCCGCCCGTTGAAATGGTTTCGCCTATGGGCTCACCTTGTACCAGTTCTGGTACTTGGCCGTCCCCGAGATTCCGCCGACTCCGTTGGCTCCCCAGGCGACCAGTGTTCCCGCCTGGCCGGCAACACCGTTGGTTCCTGAGGAAGCCCGGTTCGCGCCGGCGCCATTGAGGCCGCCCAACCCGCCGCTCGCCCCAGCGCCGGCCGAGCCCGGTGTCCCGCCGGCCCCGGGGCATGCGCTCCCCGCGAGACAGTCGTCCACGCCGGCGACTCCGGCAATCACGCTGTTGGCCCCGAACACAAGTCCGGTCGCCGCTTTCGGAGCGGAGGTGTTGTAGATCGCTCCGCCCCAAGCATTCCCACCGTTGCCCGCGGTCCCCGAAGGACCACCGTTGCCGCCGGAGACTCCGTTCCCCCCGTTTCCTCCGTTTCCGCCAATACCGCCCGATCCCGGCGAGCCGGAAGGACCGCCGCCTTGGCCGCCGTAGCCGCCGACGCCCCCGGTCCCGCCACTGCCGCCGGCCCCTCCGAGACCTCCAGAACCTCCCGAAGCTCCGGCACCGCCGCGAGCCGAGTTGCGAACGAACTGATCGTTGGTCAGAGTGAGGGCTCCGGAAGCATAGAGCGCGCCTCCCTCGGCGGTGCCTCCGGAACCACCAATGCCACCTGGTCCGCCGAGACCGCCGGCACCTCCGTTCCCACCCGCCGCCCCGTTACCCGCGAGAGCGCCGGAAGCGCCCGAGCCGGTCGATGTCCCGCTGCCACCGTACCCGCCACTTCCCCCGTAGCCGCCGGTGCCTCCGGCCCCGCCCGCACCGCCAGTCCCACCGGACCCACCGGTGCCGCCCGAACCTGCCTGGGCCCAGTTGCTCGCCAGCGTGCTCCCCGTGATGGTAACCGCGATCGAAACGTAGACGGCGCCGCCGTCCGCGGCTCCCCCACTCCCACCGTTGGCTCCCGGACCTCCCGCGGCGCCGGCGGCGCCGTTCGCACCACCGGTCCCGGAACCGCCTATGCCGCCGATTCCACCGTCTTCACCGCCGGAAGTACTGCTGGCACCCGAGCCACCCCCACCACCGTAGCTTCCGGCACCGCCAGCCCCGCCCAAACCAGCGTAGTAGCCCTCTCCCCCCGGGCCGCCGGCGCCTCCCGTGCCTCCCACGGCATTACACGAGTTGAAGTTGGTATTCGTGATAGAAAGCGAGGTTCCCGCCCCCCAGACGCAGCCGCCTTCGGCGACACCGCCCGAACCGGCGGGACCTCCGGCCCCCGGAGGACCGCTCGGTGCGCCCAACCCGGGAGTGTAGGCGTTCTTCCCGGCGGCCCCCGCGCCACCGGAACCACCCGTGGCACTCGTACCTGAGGACCCGCCTCCCCCGGCGCCTCCCGGTCCCGGGGAGCCTCCCTGGCCTCCGGTACCGCCGTAGCCACCCTCTCCGCCGGCACCCCCCCCGCCACCGGTCGTGCTGTAGGCGGACCCGGATTGGAAGGTGTCACCGTAGAGTACAAGGACATGCGTGGTGTAGACTCCCCCGCCGAGCGACTCGCCAGCGGCCCCGCCTGCGCCACCCTTTCCTCCGGCGGCACCCGGATCGGCAGGAGCACCTACCACTCCCGCACCGCCGGACCCGCCGTTGCCACCGCTACCGCCGGTCGGCGGACTCCCACCGACACCCCCGTTGCCGCCGGTGTATGCAGTCGCCCCCGACCCGCCCTGGCCGCCATTGCCACCGGAACCGCCTGCCCCTCCCCCACCGCCGTACGCGTAACAGGAGTCGAAGTTCGAATTGTTGGCGAAGACCGTGCCGGTGTTGTACACGCAACCGCCCTGAGCATTACCGCCCGCTCCCCCGGCACCGCCCCCGCCGCCCGTGCCCGCTCGTCCCGCACCGCCGTTGGACCCGGCCGCGCCACCCGTGCCACCGCCCGCCCCCGAGTTGGGCGTGCCGCCGTATCCTCCGTAGCCTCCGTAGCCACCGCTCCCACCAGAGCCACCGGCTCCACCGGAACCTCCCGCTCCGCCGGTACCGGCCTCCGCATAGCTCGACTCGATGACCGTGTTGACGATCACAAGGAGGCCCTGGTTGTACACCGCACCACCCACCGCAGCCCCACCGTTCCCGCCGTAGCCTCCGATGCCACCGTTACCGCCACTTCCCGCGCTCCCGCCGGCACCGCCAGCTCCGCCGGTCCCACTGCTGCCCGAGGCGGCAGAGCCGCCGCCTCCGCCAGTCCCACCGGTCCCACCGTACCCGCCGGGTCCGCCAGCACCCCCGCTACCGCCCGCGCCACCGAGTGCGTAATTGCCGTAGAGGGTGTCGTTTGTCAGGCGGACCGTTCCACTTGAGATACGGATCGCACCGCCTTGGCCGCCACCTCCGGTGTTCCCGTGCGAGCCACCCGTTCCGGCGCTCCCCGAGCCCCCCGGCCCGCCCGCTCCTCCGGGCGCGCCGCTGCCGCTCGTGCCACTCGATCCGGCAGACCCGGGAGACCCCGAGGTCCCCGCCGGACCGGCGGTGCCCGACGTGCCCGCCACACCCGTGGCGCGCCCGCTTTCCATGCTGATGAACTCGATCGTGAGATTTCCGCCCGAGACCTGGAAGAACCGTGTGGTGGACTGACCATTGAAGGTGACCGCGTAGCCGCCGCCCGAAATCGTGACCGTGAGCCCCGCACCGATCGTGATCTCGCTCGAGAACGGGACCGTGCACGCCGCTCCGTAGGTGACCACGCCACCGCCGGCCACCGCTGTCGCGAGGGTCCCTTCGTCACACGCGGTGATCACAGTCCCGGTGGTCGGATGCGGTGGGGAGATGATTGTGCGCCCATCGGTAGTCCCCACCACCGTCGGAAGGAACGCCACCACAACCGCCACTACGACCGCTGCCACCAGTCCCGCACGAATCAGTCCTTTCCGCGAAGCTCCCATGTTATACGCCCGGCCCAAGCGGAAGGATGAGGTCCTGCTATTAAAATCGGGGAGATTCGAGATTTCAAAATCTACGTAGTTCTCCTTGGAAGGAACGCAGAATTGGCGCTTCGGCGCCCCCGGCCGGCGCTTTCGCTACTCTTCGGGGATCCGCGCGCCGCCTTCCGACTCGGCGAACTTGTGCACGACATCGACGAAGGTCGAATGCGACCAAGTGAGGGGGGTGGCGCTCTTCGGCTCTCCCGTGGTTCGGTCGATCTGTTCGGGCAGGAGCCGGGTCGGCGTGGCGTGCGTCGCGACCCACTCGAGGAGCTCGCGACACCGGTCCCGATCGCCGAGCCGAAGTCGTGCTTCGGCGAGCCAGAGGGTGCAGACGATCCACGGATTCTCGTGCCCGTAGTACTTGTCCCCCTCGTATCGGGCGAGGCCCCCGACCTCGGGCGCCCACAGCCGAGCCTCGATTCCATCGACGACGATGCGCGTCCGGGGATCGCTCCAAGGGAGCAAGCCGAGCTTTAGCGCGAGGAGGAGGGAGGAATCGATCCGTTCGTCCCGGGGAGCCAGCGACCGAACGAACCGGGCCGCCTCCGGATCCCAGAACCGCTCGACGGCGATGCGGGCGATTTCCTGTGAGGCCGTCCGCCACGTCGTCGGGTCCTTACCGATCTCACTCGCCACACGCGCCGCACGCTCGAGGGCGTGGGCGATGGCGGCGGTGGAGTACGCGTGGATGCCGAGCCGCTCTTCCCAGAGGTCGAAGCTCGGAGCGGGAAGACGGGTCTCGGGATCCCGAAACGTGGTGAGGAAGTTCGCCGCCCCCTTCACGAGCGGCCAGAACTCCAGCAGGACGTCCGGGTCGGCTCCCCGCTTGAAATGGTGCCACGCGGCTGCGATGACCGTCGCCGTTTGGTCGATCTGGAGGAACGGCGGTGGGTGCCAGGTACTACCGACCGCACCATCCGGATAGTGGCGGTGAAAGAAGGAGCCGTCCGGGTTCTGACACTGTTGCGCGAAGCGAAGGAAGTGGGTCGCATTCTCGTAAAGCCCTGCCTCGTCCATCGCCTTCGAGACGTAGCCACCGTCGCGCCACCAACAGTAGTTGTAGGTGTCTCCTGCGGCTACGAGCGAGCGCGTGTCCGGTGACGCGATGATCGCGCCGTTCGGACCTGTCGAGTGCCGCATCAGGAGGACACTCGCCCGATACACGTCGCGCGCGAGCTCGCTGAGCCCCTTAGGAGGGTTCGGGAGCCTCCGTTGGACCCAGGTCTCCCAGAACGCTTCGGACTCCCGGATGAAGCGGGCCGACCCGCCGGTACGGACGTATTCCCGGACCTGGTGGACGGCAGGTAGGCTCCTTCCCGCGGCAAGGAACAGACGGATCTCGATTTCCCGATCAGGCCCGGCTTCGAAGTCCCACTCCATCACGCTGTCCGCGGCACCGTGGGCGACGGAGCGGCCCTCAAGGCGTCCGTCCTCGGCGTCAACGTACGTTCCCTGCAGTCCCTTGAGCGTGTGCTCCCCGCACACGGCTCGAGTGTACGGCGGGTCGGCGAAGAACTCGAAGAAGTAGCCCCGCTTGTAATGGACGAGGGAGGGGACGCTGGCGTCGACGAACGCCGTGTCCTGGTACATCGATTCGGCGATCTGGAAGGCGTGATACGCAAAGAGGCGGACCGGGCGCGGCGACGCGGCCCGAACCCGGAAGACTCTCGCGACGAGATCGTGGTTCGGGTGTACGTGGTCCCGGACGGAGATGGTGAGGCCGTGCCCCTCCCACACGGACTCGGGGAGGTGACCCGCCCCGTACGGCATCTGGCGAATCTCGAACCCGTTCCCCCGGCGCAGCCACGTGAACTTCGAGGCCGGCACATCGAAGACCCCGATCCGTGCCTCCCGCAGCTGCTGAAACTGGCCCGGAAACGGGTAGAACAGCTCGTTCCAGTCTCCGTTCTCGTTGACCGTCAGCAGCACTCGACCGTTGCCGGTAAGCTGCGTGATCATGCCGCCGTTCTCCCGCCGCGGTCCGCGCAGAGAAGACGCCCCAGCATTCCGGGGAGGAGGCGGGGACGCGGACCGCTTTAACAGTTCGGTTCGAGCCGTCCGCCGGCGCTGGACGCGCTATTTCAGCACCGGGACCCCGAGCCGGTCGAGCGCGCGGCGTCGAAGGTCGGTGAGGGCGTTCATGTAGTTCGCGTAGGCGTCGTAGGGGCTCTCGTAGCTCGAGAAGTATTGGTGGACCCCCTGATCGGCGCCGTGGCCGCTCACGTACATGTAGTAGAAATGGTCGGACGTGAGCAGACGTCGCCAGTCGGTGAGGATCGCCGGGTCCTGGGACCGGCGGGCCAGCACACCGACTTTCTTGGCCGCCTCGAAGGCGGATCGCTGCAGGTCGTTACCGAGCCACGCACCCAGATCGCGATTCTGGTCCGCCCAGCTCATCGTGTACGGGACGGAGATCGGGGCTCGGGGGGCCAGCTCGGCCGCTTCCTCGACGGTCGCCCAGCCGAGGTGGGGATGACGGCGGACCGCCGCCGGGAGCGCGCTCAGGAATTCGAGGATCCCGGACCGCGCCGGGTGATGTTCGCCGAACGTCTCGAAATCCATGAACAGACCCACGATCTCTCCGGGTGTCGCGGCGAGCCAGTTCGCGTACTTCTCGGCGGTGAGCGGGAACTCGCTCCATCCGCTCGATGAGAATCGGAAACCCACGTCGTCGCTCAACGGGTAATGCCGAAGGAGCAGCGTGAGGGTCGGCGCCGGGGCGGCGCAGTACGGGTACGTGGCCGGTTCGCCGCGCAGGACCCTCTCCCACCCTTCGGCCAGCATCCCCCGGAACCGCTCGCCTTCCGCGAACCGTGCGATATCGTCCGAGTACGCGAGCTCGGTCATGCGAAGCACTTTGGCCCGCGCCCCGAACTCGTTCTTCAGCAACTCGCGATGGAGCGCTACCTCCTCGTGGAGCTCGGGGGGTGGCACCAAGAAGGCCAGCGAGTGATAGTAGGTCTCGGCCAACAGGGCGACCCGCCCGCTCTCCTGCAGTGCTCGGATCCGGTCGATCACATCCGGCGCCGCAAGGCGGGCCTGTTCAACGAACGTGCCCGTGACCGAAAGACTGAGGCGAAACTCCGGGTGCTCGTCCAGCGCTCGCCGGAGGCGGTCGAGGGCGGGTCGGTACGACCTCTCCGCGATGCCCTTGAAGATCGAAAGGTTCCGGTCCACGTCGAAATACGAGCGACCTGACCCAAGGTCCAGGAACCGGAACCGGCCGAGTCGCCACGGTTGGTGCAAGTGAAGGTAGAGGACGATCCTCAGGGCCGCCCTCCTTTCGCCGCCATCGCCTCGACGTAGACGGCGACCGTCTCCCGCGCCCTCTCGGGCCATCCTTCGCGCAGCGCGGTCCAGCGTCCCTGGTCTCCCATCGCCGCTCGCAGCGTCGGATACTCGAGAAGCTCCGCGATTCGGCTCGCGAATTCGTCCACGTCCCAGAAGTCGACGCGAAAGGTCGTCCCCTCGCTCATCTCCGCGACCCCGCTCGTCTTCGAGACGATCGTCGGCACCCCGGCGGCCATCGCCTCCAGCGCGGCGATGCCGAATGGCTCCACCACCGAGGGAAGCACGAAGACCGACGCCCCCGAGAGCAGGATCTCCCGCTCCTCGTCGCTCACCTTGCCGAGGAACATCACGCGGTCGCCGATCCCGAGCTGCGCGGCGAGGTGGATGAGCCGTTGGTACTCCGGCCCCTCACCGGCGATCACGAACAAGACGTCGGGGAACGACGGCACGACGCGGGCCGCGGCCCGAAGGAACGTGTCCACGCCTTTCATCACGGCGAGTCGCCCGACATAGAGAACGATCCGCTTGTCCGGGTCGATCCGCTCGAGACGCTCGCTCGGCCGGACCGCATTGTAAATCACCCGGACCTTCGAAGGTCGCGCGTGGTAGCGGTCGATCAGCTGCTGGCGGAGATGCCGGCTCACCGCGATCACGCGGGTCGCCCCGTCGATCCCGACCTCCTCGCGCTGAAGGATGTGCCCCCAAGGGTGACCCAGCGACCGGTCGTACTCGGTCGAGTGTACCGTCATGACGAGCGGCACGCGAAGCCGGTCCGAGAGGCCGATCGCCCCGACCGTCCCGAACCAATCGTGGACGTGAACCACGTCGACGGGGTCGGCGAGCCTAAGCTGGGCGACCCAGCTGTTGTACCCATCGGTCGAATCGGTGAACGGGCTATCGGGGGTACCACCGGTCCAGTAGGCGGGCGGATACTCCCGAGGCGTCGCCCCGGCCCGGTCCCCCGGATGCCGAAACGTTACCCCCGGAACCGGTGTGAACGGGCCAGCGAACGGCGAGAGGAAGGTGATCTTGTGGCCGAGACGCGTGAGCTCCTGGCAGAGCTCGAAGGAGTGCACTCCGAGACCCCCGGAGTGGCTCGGGGGGAACTCCCAACCCACCATCACCAGGTGAAGCGACCGTGACGCTCCGCCCCACGGGGCATGCGTTGGAGGCACCGCTTCCGAGGCCGGCCGAGCTCGATGCGATGCGGATGCTGCCGTGTGGCTGCGGGCTCGATGGCCGGGCGGATGGCTCCGAGCCTCTCTACGAACCCGGGGGCGTTCTCGGCCCCGGCGACGGGCCGGCGCCCGCGATACCTTCGGACGACCCCGACGATGCGACTCGCCGGAATGCTTCGGGTGCTTCATCCGCTTCCTCCGTTGTCTTGACCGCGGGCGGAGGCGCGAGACGGAACACCCACATGAAACCGCCGATGGGGCGGGGCCTGCCCGAGGGTCCGATTCGAATCGGTCAGAACCCCGCGAGCAGCTCCCGGATCGCTTTCTCCGCGTCGGGCGCCCGCGTCACTGCGCTCGCGACCAGGACTCCTTCCGCGCCCAACTCGAGAGCCCGAGCGACGTCATTGCGGTCGTGGACACCGGCCCCGCACAGGACCAGTGTGTCGGGCGAGACCGAGTGGACGGCAGCGACAGTCCCGGAGACGACCTCGGGCCGGGCCGTGGAGACCGCCCGGTCCCCCCCAATCAGTTCCGGTGGTTCGACTGCGAGGTAGGGAGGGCGGGTCTCGGCAAGGCGACGGGACCGCTCGACGTCCGCGGCGCAGACGACGGCTACGAGCCGATGTGCGGCGAGCCGCCGGACGGCGTCCTCGATGTCGGGGAACGCCATTGGGTGCTCGGAGTGGTTCACGAGACTCCCCCGGGCGCCGGCGGCCTCGATCGCCTCCACCGGGACATACCCGGTCCGGGGGCCGGCCTCACCCGGGTCGACGTGTTGGGCCAGGACCGGCACCCTGACCAGTTCCGCCACGCGAGCCAGGTCCGGTAGCGGTGGAGCGATCGCGGTGGCGACGCCGGTCTCGCTCCCCAGGGATTCAAGCAGCTTCGCGACGCGAATCGCACCGGAACCGAGGTGTCCGGGGTACGACTTGAGGTTGAGGAGGAAGAGAGGGCGGCCGAGCGAGGGCCGCTCAGTGGAGGGTGGGGGCACGGGCCCGCTTCGGGCGGGAGCAGATCGCGTACTCGTCTCCGTCGAAAAAGACCTCCCGGTCGGGGTGCTTCCGCTGGAGCTCGGAGATCCGGCTGAGGACGTCTTCCAAGGTGGTCGACTCATCATTCGGGTCAATCCTCAGGTGAACCGTCTTCTCGGGCCGCGTGGTCGTGTGACCCGTTCCCGGCATGAGGCTCCGAGGGAACGCTCATCGCCCGAGGGGCCATTAAGGATTCGACGGGACGTTTCTCGCGGGAAGGGCCCCCGGAGGCACACGAGGCGACCGATTTCCCGGCCGGAACCCACTGCGACTCCACCGGCGGCAAACGGCTCGACGAAAGCGTAAATACATTGCGACAGTCGAGGGGCTGAGGCGCAATTATGGTACCCGCCCCGGCCGAGTCCGCGGATAAGGAAGCGAAGACCGAGCTGTCCGAAGCCGAAATCGCGGTCCACTGGAAGGAGGAGGAGGTCTTCCAGCCCCATCCGAAGTTCATCGGCCAGGCCAACCTGACCGATCCCGCCGTGAACGAGCGGTTCTCGCTCGAGCACTTTCCGGAATGTTTCCGGGAGTACGGCGACATGCTCAGCTGGGACAAGTACTGGACCACGACGCTCGACTCGAGCAACGCTCCGTTCTACCGGTGGTTCGCGGGCGGCAAGCTGAACGCGAGCTACAACTGCGTCGACCGTCACCTGGACCAGTATGGGAACAAGGCGGCGATCATCTTCGTGGGCGAGCCCGAGGACGAGGAGCCTCAGGTGATCACGTACAACGAGTTGTACGCCCGCGTGAACGAGTTCGCGATCCTGCTCCGGGACTTTGCCGGCCTCAAGACCGGCGACCGCGTGACGATCCACATGCCAATGGTGGCGGAGCTTCCGATCACGATGCTCGCCTGCGCCCGTCTCGGGATCATCCACTCGGTGGTCTTCGGGGGGTTCAGCGGAGAGGCGGCCGGCCGGCGGGCGGCGGACTCCCAGAGCCGGGTCATCATCACCATGGACGGGTACTACCGCAACGGCAAGATGATCGACCACCTTCAGGCGGTCGACCTTGCGTGCGAGACCGCGAAGAGCGAGGGCCAGACGGTCGACAAGGTGCTCATCTGGCAGCGGTACCCGGGAAAGGTCTCCTCTTCGAAGCCGCTCGTCTCAGGCCGAGACTTCCTCGTTCACGAGGTGGTGAAGCCGTACCGCGGAAAGACCGTCGCACCGGTGTCGATGCCGTCGGAAGCTCCGCTGTTCCTGATGTACACGAGCGGGACGACCGGCCGGCCGAAGGGCTGTCAGCATTCGACCGGCGGATACCTCGCTTACGCCGCGGGCACGTCGAAGTACATCCAGGACATCCACCCCACGGACGTCTACTGGTGTCTCGCCGACATCGGCTGGATCACCGGCCACACGTACATCGTCTACGGTCCGCTCGCGCTCGCCGCGACCTCGGTCATCTACGAGGGGGTTCCGACGTACTCCGACGCGAACCGCCCGTGGCGGATCGCGGAGCGACTGGGCGTGACGATCCTGCACACCGCCCCGACGGCGATCCGTCAGCTGCGCAAGATGGCGCCGGACGGACCGAAGAACTACCGCACGAAGTTCAAGACGATGACCACGGTCGGGGAGCCGATCGAACCGGCCGCGTGGCTTTGGTACTACACCGTGGTCGGGAAGGGCGAGGCGTCCGTCACGGACACCTGGTGGCAAACTGAGACCGGTGGGATCCTCTGCACCACCAAGCCGGCCATCGACAAGATGAAGCCGGGCAGCGCCGGTCCCGGGGCACCGGGCGTTCACCCGGTGATTTTCGACGAGAACGGGAACGAGATTCCCGCCGGGTCGGGCAAGGCCGGCAACATCTGCATCCGCAACCCATGGCCCGGACTGATGCAGACGATCTGGGGCGACGCGGAACGATTCAAGCGTCAGTACTTCGCGAAGTACAACAAGAACCCGAACAGCAAGGACTGGCGGGACTGGCCGTACTTCGCTGGCGACGGAGCGATGCAGGCGGCCGACGGCTACTTCCGGATCCTCGGCCGTATCGACGATGTGATCAACGTCGCCGGGCACCGGCTCGGGACGAAGGAGATCGAGTCGGCGTGCCTCACCGTTCCCGAGATCGCCGAGGCGGCGGTCGTCCCGGTCGTGGACGAGGTCAAGGGCCGGGTCCCCGAGGTGTACGTCGCGCTGAAGCCGGGGATCGCGCCTTCGAAAGCGATCGAGGACAAGGTCATCCATGCGATCGAGACCGAGATCGGGAAGATCGCTCGGCCGAGCGCGGTGCGGATCGTCCCGGACATGCCGAAGACGCGGTCCGGGAAGATCATGCGCCGCATTCTTGCCTCGATCTCGAACACGATGGATGTCGGTGACATCACGACGCTCGCGAACCCCGACGTCGTCGAACAGATTCGGCAGCAGGTCCAAGGGAAAGGCAAGGTTTCCCTGAAGGCCGCTCCCTCCGACATCAAGGACTTCGGCGCCAAGTCGGAATGAGTCTGGACCACGCCGCCGGGCCGGCCGCGGCGCGCCGGTCCGGCTGAAACCGCGGTCGATGGCCGGATCCCTTCCCTCCGCGAGCGGGCCAGGTCACGGTTGCCCGGAGTGCGGTGGCCCGCTTTCCGAACCGGCCAGCGGTCCGGTGCACTGCTATCGAAAGTGCGGTCGTTGCGGCGAGGAGTTCCAGCTCGACGACCCTCGGCTTACCTAGGGCTCGAACGGAAGAATCTCAGGTCGCGGAACCTTTCGGGATCGTCCGTGGCGCGAACGTTGGGATCCGCGCGAGGTGGATTCCGGCCACGATCGCCCAGAGCAGGATCGGCGCTACGATGAGCCGCTCCATCCCTCCGACGCCGAGGCCGGCGTAGACCTTCGCAACGAAGAGGATCAGTGCGACGAGGGAAACCAATCCCGAGAGGATCGAGTACGCCCGGAAGCCGTCCCAGCGGGTGTCGCGGAACATCGCGAATCCGAGGACGACCAGGGCGAGACCGCCTCCGAGGAACGCGAGGAGGGCCGAGAGGGTGTGAGCGGTGATGTTGACGTCCTCCGGGAAGAGGCCCACCCCGATCGCGCCGATGCCGGCGATCCCGAGCAGAGCCAGGCCGAGGGTACGCGACCGCCGAGCCGGAAACGCGGTGCGCAGGAGCAGCACCGACAGGATCAGCAGGATCCCCATGACGACAATCGCGACGTTGAACACGTCATGCCACGGGGAGCAGGCAGAGTGGACGCTGCCGAACGACCCGGCGGTGAAATTGCCGCAGTGGGTCGCTCCGAGGTCCGAGATGTAGTTGTCCCTCAAGCTGTAGGAGGAGCCCCAGTCGAACGAAGAGCCGTAACCGATCTGGGTCACAATCATCGCGGCGATGAACACGAGCGATCCGAGAAGCAGCAGAAGCGCTCCATGGTGCACCGATCGGTGGACGAGCGGGCCGTACCGCTCGGAAGCGGCTACATCAACCGGAGGCGACTCTACGGCGGCCACTGCGTCTCGACCGATGATCTTACTCTTCGCGAGCGTTCCGTTCGTAGGAGGCGTCGCTGGCGCGCTTGAGTCGAGCTCCGTCTCGGTCGCAGGTCGGACGAGCGCTCGGGGGGACGTCGATCACGTATCCTCCGCCGCATTTGGGACACTCGTAGTACGGCATCGTAGATCCCGGACCCCGTAGAGGCCCCCCGTATAAAGGCCTCGACCTGGGGTGGAACCGGCGGAAACGCTATCGGTCCGGACCCCCCGGGGTCACCTGTGCCCCCGGCCCAGCCGCGCCACCCCCCCGAAGAACACGCGAGCAGTCGCGCTTCCGGAGTGGACCGGTTCCGGGACCTCGACTCCTATCGGGCCCGGCGGGAGTGGCTCCGCTACGAGGGGACGGCCCAGCGCGACCTGTACCGGGAGCTTCGCGAGCGGTTCCTGGTTCGCCATGCGACCGCGGAAGGATGGGTCCTCGACATCGGTCCGGGTCCGGGCCGATTCCTGCCGTTCGAGGGAGGAGCGGCTGCCCGGCGGGTAGCGCTCGACATCTCGCGCGAGATGCTCTCCTTGGTGCCTCGATCCTGGCGCGCCTCTCGGTCCACGGGTCCGGTCCCGCATCGAATCCGGGGGGACGGGGTCCGTCCTCCCCTCGAGCCCGGCCGATGGGCCCAGGTCGTGCTTCTCGGGAACGCGCTCGGCTTCGCGGGGGAACGCGCCGGTCGATTGCTCGAGGAATCGGAACGACTCATCGCGCCGGGTGGCCGTTTGCTGGTCGAGATCGCTCCCGCGCCCGGGGAGCGTTCGAGCTACCTGGCCCGGCTGCCTCCTTCCGCCATCGCCCGGCTCCTTCTCTCTCCGGTCCGGGCCGTCCTAGGCCGGCTGGACCGGGAGGGGTTCCGTCCGGAAGCACCTCGCCACCGTACTCCAGCCACATTCCATCGGTTCTCGGTCGCGGAACTTCATACCCGCTGGCGAGCCCTTGGGTGGGAAGTCCTGGAGACGGTCGCCGTGGCGCCCGCGTTGGGGGCGGACCCGATTCGGATCCAAGCGGTGCGGAAGGATGCGAAGGCGTGGGCCCACCTCCTGGAGATGGAGGAAGAGGTCGGGCGTCGCGCAGCCCGCTGGCCCGGGGCCGCGGCCGTGCTCCTAGCCGTGCTCCATCCTTCCTCGATGCGCATGATTAAGTAACCCGCCTTCCCCATCCTGTACCGTTCTTTCCATGCCGAAAGACGCGGGGCCGAAGGCGGCCGCTCCGAAGGGTCCGCCCTCGAAGACTCCAACGCCGGGCACTCGGGCGGTCACCGTCCCCGGACCCGAGGACCTCGAGCTGGCCAAGGAAGACGCCCTTCTCCAGCTTCGAATCGGCCGTTCGGCTCACTTCTACGCCGTCATCGTCTCGGGCCTTCTGGCGCTCGATGGCGTGTTACTGCTCTTGTTCTATCCGACGCTACCTTCGCTCGGTTCGAACGAAACGGGCACCCACGCGATCCTGGACTCGGGGTACCTGCTGGTCCCGCTGATCGCGGGGCTCGTGATCTCGGTGGTCGGATTGATCACCAAGTGGGAGGCCTACCAGCTCTGGCCGTGGGAGAAGCATTTCTCCACGACGGTCGGGGCCGTCGCGCTCAACGTTCTGCTGGCGATCGTCTATGGGCTTAGGGTCTCCGGGCAAGGCCCGTTCGCCCACCTCGGGCTGTATCCGTGGTTCTATCCGGTGGAACTTGCGGCGATCAGCATCGCGTTTCTCGGATTCGTCCTCACGTGGACCGCGTGGCGCTTGCGTCAGTGGGCGAGCGCGATCTGTGCCGCCCTCGCGCTCGCGTCGGCCCTCCTCGTCTTTTTCCCGCCGTCCACGTCCAGCGGAGGGTCCGATTCTCTCGCCGCGAGCCTGTTCCTCTCCGCCATCTTCTACCAGACGTCGGGATCGTTCCTGCACCTGATCTCCTCGGGGACGCGACCCCACGAGCGGGAGCTGATCACCTCCGGTCAGAGCCGGATGTTCCGGTTCGCGGACGAGCTCGGCAAGAAGGAGGAAGCCCTCCACTTCCGGGAAGCGGCCCTCGTCAAGCGCGAGGCGACCGTGGAGAACGCCGATCTCTCGGTGCGTCGACAGTACGACGCGTTGAAAGAGGCTCGGTCGCAGCTCGATGCCCTCGAGGAGGACTACCGGAAGCGGTCCGACGCGCTCGTCGAAAAGGAACGGGCCTGGGCCGGCCGAATCGCCGAGATGGACGGGCGCGAGCGGCAGGTCGAGGACAAGACGAAGGGGCTCGAGCTCCGAGAGCAGGAGATCGGACGACTGATTCCTCAGATCTCCACGCGGGAAGCCCGCCTGATCGAACAGGAGGGCGCCCTCACGAAGCGGGACGTCGAGCTGACGCAGCGCCAAGAGACCCTCACCCGGCTCGAGCAGGACCTCAAGGAGTCGGAGTCCCGCCTCGCGACGCGCAAGGCCGACCTCGACCAGAAGACCACCGAGCTCCTCCGGCGGGAGGGCGAGGTCACCGCCCGAGAGACGGGCGTGAAGGGACCGAGCGGTGCCCCCTCGACGCTGAGCCAGGACCTGGTCGCGCGCGAAGTGCGACTCCAGCAGTTCAAGGCGACGCTCGACGAAGCGAACGTTGCGCTCGGGCGGAAGTCTCGCGAAGCCGCCGAGCGGGCCAAGGCCGCGGAGGAAGCGCTCGCCCGGGCGGCGCGGAGGGAGGCGGAGCTCGCCTCCCGAGAGGCGGCGCTCAAGCAGCGGGAGGCCGAGCTCGCGGACCTTCTCAAATCGGCGGACGGTCGCCGAACCCAGTACGATGCCGCCGCGAAGGACTACGAGGCGAGGCTGGCCACGCTCGGCCGGGATCAGGTATCGCTCGCCCAGAAAGGCGCCGACCTGGATCGCACGCTGAAGGCGCTTTCCTCACGAGAGGCCACGTTGACCGATGGGCAGAGCCGATTGAAGTCGCTGGCTCTGCAGCTCGAGCAGCGGGAGCAGGCGCTTCACGAGCGTTCCCGATCGCTCGAGGCGGTGGAGGCCGAGATCAGCCTCCGACGGCAAGCAATCGAACACGGCGGCGACCTCCCCATTGCGGGACTCGCGGCGGTCGCTGCGGCGGACCGAATGGACCAGCCCGGCGAGTATCCTTCCCGGCGGGGCCGCGGCGGGAGAAGCGAAGGGATCCGCGACGTGAGCGCGGCAGGCGCCCGAGACACCGAAACCTTGATCGCCCCGGCGGGTCGAAGATTCCCCGATCGACTGCCGAGCGGCATCCCCCGACTGGACGATCTGCTCCTCGGGGGAATCCCGCCGCACGCCCACATCGTGGTGCTCGGAGACGCGTTCGTTGGGAAGGAGGTCGTTCTGTACTCCTTCGTCGCAGAGGGGTTGAAACGCGGCGAGCCCGCGCTCATCGTTACCGCGTCGCGCTCTCCGGAGGAGATCGCGGCCGCGATCGGAGTGGTGCTACCCCAATTCCGAGAGTACGAGCAGATGGGCATGGTCCACTGGGTCGACGCGTCCGGGTCCGGAGGGACGACCGACGCCAACCGCACCGTCGTGAAGGGGGCGAACGACCAAGCCGGAATCCTCACGTCGATGGGATCGACCGCCCGAGCGTTCGAGTCAAGCAAGGCGGGCTCGTTCCGGGTCGCTTTCCTCGGTCTTTCCGCCGTCCTCGCTCACGGGGATGAGCGGGCGGGATTCTCGTTCCTTCAGAACGTGGTGGGGATTCTGAAACCCCGGCCCGCCCTTGCGATGTATGCGCTCGAGGCGGGCGCGCTCTCGGAGGCGGCGGTGGAGAGCCTCCTTGGCCGGATGGACGGCGCGATCGTATTCCGGCAGGAGCGGGACAAGACATTCCTGGCGGTGAAGGGCGTTGGGGAGGTGGAGACCCGGGACTGGGTCGAGTGCCGGGCCACGAACCGGGCCCTCATCATCGGTTCCTTCGCCCTCGAGCGGATCCGCTAGGGGAGGACCTCCCCACGCCGGCGCTCTCCTCTCGGCAGCGGGCGTTCCTTCTCGTGCTGTTCGCTCCATTTCTCGCCGAGCTCGTCAGTGGATCCACCCCGCCCCAGGCCTGGATCCTCCCCCCGGTCGTTCTCGTCTTCATGGCGATCTATGGCGTCGCGGCGCTCGTGATCCGGGAGTTCTCGCTCCGGATCCAAGGGGGACCGGCCACCGTTCTGATCCTCGGGCTTGCGTTCGGGGTCGTCAACGAAGGAATGGCGGCGCACTCGCTCTTCAACCCGTCCTGGCCCGACGTAGGAGTGCTCGGGTCGTACGGCCGATGGGGCGGAGTGAACTGGCTTTGGGCCGAGTGGGTCGTGCCGTTCCATGCGGTGTGGAGCATCTCGTTCCCGGTCTTTCTCGTAGGTCAATTCTGGCCCGAGGCTCGGTCGACCCGCTGGCTGTCGGACCGATGGCTGGCCGCGCTCTCCCCGGTCCCGGTGGTCGTCGCGGCGGGATCGGGTTTCTATGTGGGGGAGTACCCCCTCACGGCACTCGCGTGGGCTGCGATGTTTGCGGTCGTGGCGATTCTCGTCCTGGCCGCATGGCGAATCGGGCCGAAGCTCAGCCGGTGGCGGGTGTGGCCTTCCGCGACTCCGTCCACGGGCCTGGGGGTCGCGGTCGCTGCCGCGTTCTTCCTAGGGGGGCAGGTCGGGACGTGGCAAACCCCCCGGCTCGGTCCGTATCCCGAGGTTGGGTTCGGGGTGCTGCTCGCGCTGTTCGTGGCGCTGGCGGCCGCCGCTACAACGTTCGACCCGTCGACCGTAAAGGGGCGGAAGGCCGCGTTTGCCGGCGTCCTCACTGGGATCGGATTCTACACCGCGCTCTCGCCCCTTTCCGAGTTCGTGCTCGGACGCGTCGCCTTGGTGCCGATCGACGTCGCGGTCTGGATCGCGCTCTACCTGCTGTACCGGCGGAGGACGTCAGAACTGCCCGAGAGGACCGACCTTCCCCCTCCCCCGCCGCCCGGGGCCGTCTGCTAATCCGAATGCTCCAATCCGGCGTAGTCCGCCGGGTCGATCACGTACCGGGGCTCTTCGCCCGCGAAAAAACGCTCCAGATTGGCGATGGCTTTCCGTACCACATACTCCTCCACCCCGGGCCCGAACCCAGCGCAGTGGGGAGTGCCGACGAAATTGGTCAGCTTTGCGAACGGGAGGCGGAGATCGAGTTTGCCTCCGGCGAAATCCTCGTGCCACCAGACGTCGAGCGCGGCGCGGAACTCGGGATGTTCGACGAGATGCTGGTACAGCGCCTCCTCCTGAACGGTGCCCGCGCGCCCGACGTTGATGAACACCGCCGCGGGCTTCATCGCCGCGAACACAGAGCCATCGATCGTTCCTCGGGTCTGGCGCGTGAGAGGGCGGACCTCGAAGACAAAGTCCCCCTCCCGGACGGCATCGATCAGCCGGTCCGCGGGATACATTCCGGAGCAGCCGGGCATCATCCTTCCGGTCCGATTGAGGCCGAGAACCCGGGCGCCGAACCCCGAAAGGCGCTCGGCGATGGCGCGGCCGATCTCTCCATATCCGAGTATGACCGCCGTCCGGCCCCAGAGAAGTCGCTGGGCGGGGGGCGGCCGCAGCATGCCGGACTGTGCTTGAGCGTAGGCGCGGGGGAGCTCCCGCGCCGCCCCGAGCGCAAGGGCGACGGCATGCTCGGAGACAAACGGTGCGTAGGCCCCGACGTTTCCTGCGAAGCGCACCGACGGGGGGAATCGGTCGAACGGGACCCCGTCCATTCCCGTGTAGACTCGTTGGACGAATCGAAGCCGAGGCAGCGTCCGAAGGTCGGCGTCGCCGAGCTCTCGCTCGACAGAACCAATCAACATCGCTTCGACCGAATCCGCCCGGGACGGGAGCACTTCCCGCGCGTACCCCCACTCTATCGTGGGGAGGCGTTCCGCGATAACCTTCCGCAATTCCTCTCGGGGCCGAAGAGCCACGAGGAGACGGGGCGAGCTCATCGATCGGTTCGCGGGAAACCCGACCGGGCTCTTGAGGTAGTGGGGCCCGACCCGCTGCCGGGCCGAGCGGGCGGTTCGTCCGCCGACTCCGGTTCTTTTCGGCTCGCCCTCTTATAATGAGGCAAGGGTTCGGCACGGGCCCGATGGCCGCGGTCACGGTGGACCTCTGGCACACGCTCGTGTATCTTCCTCCCGACGTGGAGGAAACGTACATGGCCCACCAACTGGCATTGGGTCGCGAGGTGCTCCGCCGGGCTCCGCTGCGACCGGGGGCTCCTACGCTCACGGACGAGGAGCTCGGAAGTGCGTTCGAGCGGGCGTACTCCGACGCTGTATCTCAGTCCGCCCGGGGAACGACCGTCACGCCCGCGCAGCAGCTCCTCAGGGCGGCCGAGGAAACGGGCCGTATCGCGGACCCGAAGGAGTATCTCGAGGGACTTCGCGCGGAGCTAGAGAAGACCCCGTTTCTTCGAGCCCCCGGGGCGCTCGACTTTCTCTCGAGATTGCGCCACCATGGCTACCGAGTGGGGGTGATCTCCAACACCGTCGGCGAGCCCGGTGCGTTTCTGCGGCCGATTCTCGAGTCGATGGGATTCAACCAGTATGTAGAGACCTACGTGTTCAGCGACGAGCACCCGTGGACCAAACCGGCGCCCGAGATCTTCCGCCTGGCGCTCTCCCGACTCGCGGAATCGCCTTCCGCGGCCGTGCACGTGGGCGACGCTTGGAATGACCTCGAAGGGGCTCGGCGGACCGGCTACCGTGCGGCGGTACTGTTCACTGGGCTGCAAGTGTATGGGGAAAGCTATCGACGGCTGTTCCTCCCCGGGACCCCCGGATCCCCCGAGGGGACCTACCAAGTCGACCGGCTTACCGAGGCTGGCCCGATCATCGAGAAGCTGCTCCCGATACCGTAGCGGTCGCGGGGAGGAGGTTACTCCTCGCCCATGTGGCGAGGCTTTGGCAGGACTTTGGGCTGATCGGCTTCCGTGGGCATGCCCGTCTTGCCCGGTACGATGTCGCAGTCCCGCCAGTTAATGCCGATCGTGACCCTCGGGAAGGCGACTTTGAGCGTGTAGTTCGCAATCTTCCCGACCACGAGTCCTTGCGACCCGGCGACGAGGTTCGGATTCATCGTCGAAAGGTCCCGGTTCAGAACGACCCGGGTCTGGCCCAGGATGATCCGTTGGAGCTCGGCGCGGTCCTCCATAGCGGTCGGTCGCGACGCTTCCCAGGCCTTAACGATGTCCGGTTCGGCTTCGCCCACCGGACCCCGGCCCAGTGTGGTTCCCGCAGACCGTACCGGCGATTACTCGCCGAAAAGGGCTTTTATCTACTTGAAGCGCGTCCGAGGCCCTATCATGCCAGACAACCCCGGAGGCACGGAAGGCGGGACGGCGGGGGCTCCCCCCGCTACGGGCGACAAATCAGAGTGGTGGGCGAGCCCAGCCGTGGTGGGCCTGATGGGATTCGGGACCACAACGATGATCGCTGGGTTGTCGAACCTGCCCGACCCCTACGACAATGGGTTCTACGGAAACTGGGTCGTGTTCGGAATGGCCCTCGCGTTCGGTGGGATCGCCCAACTGATCGCGGGGCTGATCGGGCTGCGCAAGGGGAACTTGTTCGCTGGGTCAGCGTTCGTCGGCTACGGGTCGTTCTGGATCGCGTTCGCGCTGATGCTGTCAAGCTTCGTGGTCATCCCGAAAGGCGCCACCCCACCGGCACCGTATCTCTATGGTGTCGCCGGGTTCGCCTTCATTTGGATGCTGTTCACGTTCAGCTTCATGATCAACTCGATCAAGCACGGATGGGGAATCACGTTCGTCTTCGTCTTCCTGTTCATCTCCTTCGTGCTCCTGGTCGTGAAGTTCTGGAGCTTGGCGGCCAGCGGCGGGGGTTCTCCGTTCGCGGGGAGCGGGGCCGACAACTGGATCGTGGGCGGGATGATCATCGCGACGGGCTTCATCGCCTGGTACGTCGCCACGGCCATCCTGACCAACTGGAACTACGGCCGGAAGATCCTCCCCGAGTGAGTCGGGAAATTCCGACCTCGGCCAACCCTTTCCTCCCTGTTATTCGCGGCCCCCGGAGGGGCCAAGCTCCGAAATCCGCACGTTGAGGGTTTAAGGAGTACCTCGTGTTCTACCCGCCACAACCGGAACCCCCGATGGCGGAAGTCCACCTCGATTCGATGCTCGCTCAGTTCGTTCCGAGGCGAACGGTGCAGTCCTCCGCACGCACACTGAACTCGCTACTGGACGACCTCGAATCACGGTTCCCTCGGCTGCGGCACCGGCTCCGGGACGAAACGGAGACGGTCCGTCCGTTCGTGAAGATCTTCGTTAACGGCCGGGAAATCCGCACCGACGGCGCGAAGGACCCGCGACTGGCCCCCGAGGACGAGGTAGACATTCTGCACTCAATTCAGGGAGGATAGGGAACCGATGGCGACACAGCGAAAGGTCCAGGTTTGGTTGGGAACGCGCAAGGGCGGATACCTTCTCGAAGGGGACGTCCGACGACGGAAGTGGACGGTGCGCCCTCCGTTCCACACGGATCACGAGGTGTATCGTATCGGCACGGACCCTCGGCATCCCGGCACGGTTTACGTCGCGGCGAACAGCGGGTGGTGGGGGCCGGCCCTCTTCCGCTCCCGGAATGGTGGTCGCTCGTGGACGGAGGTGTCGGTGCCCGGTACTCCCCGCCTTAAGGCGAGGAAGCCCCCGGTCGAGGCACCGTCCGCAAAGTTCCCGATCAAGAACCTCTGGCAGATCGTTCCGGGCGGCGAAAACGACCCCCGCACGGTCTTCCTCGGAGCCGACCCCGGCCTCCTGTACCGCTCCGACAACGAGGGAGCGTCGTGGGAACCAGTGTCCGCCCTGAACGAGCATCCGACCCGGAAAGATTGGAACCCCGGTGCGGGAGGCATGTGCCTGCACACCATCCTCCTCGACCCGGAGAACCCACGCCGGATGTACATCGGCATCTCCGCGGCCGGAGCGTTCCGGACGGAGGACGGAGGAGAGCACTGGACTCCGAAGAACATCGGGGTCGAGGCCCCCTTTCTGCCGAATCGGTACCCCGAGCTCGGCCAGTGCATCCACAAATTCGCGTTCGACTCCAGCGACCCAAGCGTGCTCTACCGTCAGGACCACGGCGGCATCTACGTCAGCCGGGACCGGGGCGACCGGTGGGTCCGGATCGGCAAGAGTCTCGAGGATGACTTCGGGTTTGTCACGGCCACCGCCCCCGCCCACCCGGGGGAGGCCTACTTCGCACCGATGAACGGACGCTCCCGAACGATGCTCGGAGGACAGTTCCAGGTCTATCGCTGGTCCGAACGCGCCCAGCGATGGAGCTCGCTGGTGGCGAAGGGAAAGTGGCCGGGGGATTACGGGATGCATCGGGACGGGATGGCGACCGACGACCTCGACCCCGCTGGGGTCTATGTCGGGACGACCACGGGGCAACTGTTCTGGAGCGCGGACGCCGGACGGAGGTGGAACCTCGTGCCGTACCAGTTCCCGGGGATCCACTCCGTAGCGGTAAGTTCCACCGCGGGTACGCGCTGACGGCTGACCGTCCACCGTTTCCGGGTCCGGTAGGCCGGAAGGCAGATCCCTACGAAGGGACGGGCGGAGATCCCGTAGCGCGCATCACGAGCCCAACGCCCCCACGGACGATCAGCACGCCGAGGGCCACAAACAGGAGGAGGATCAGGTCCCCGCCCGGCCAGTTCACCCCGGCCGCTTCCCCTCCCCAGAACAAGGCGAACGAGAAGACGACCGCCGTTCCACCGACTTTGAGCCACGGCACCTTGATGCGGCGGATCCGGTCGTGCACGATGACCGCGACGCAGACAAGGAGCGCGCCCCCCAGCGCCGCCCCGACGAGGGCCGAGAACCCGTAGCCCGCGGCGGCGAGCGCGAGCAGGACGATCACCGTCTCGGTCGCCTCCACGGCCCCGACCGAGAAGCCCCCGGCGAACTGGGCCGCCGAGGCGCTCGCCGTCGACGTTGGAGCCCCGGCCGCGGCCGCGCGGCGACGGCGATACGTCTTGAGCGTGCTCCGGAAGAGGAAGACGCCGAAGGCCGCGAGCACGATCGCGGAACCCCAGAGCAGATACGAGCGGGGAAAGGCGATCAGGACGGCTCCGAACCCAAAGGCGATCGCGGCCACCACGGCCGTCCCCCCGACCGCCCCGAGCGCGCCGTGCCGAACGGTCGTGTGGTCGGCCGCCAGTGCGAAGACCAACGCCACGACCTCCGTCATCTCGAGAACGGTGATCAGGAACGCAACGATGAGGGCCG
This sequence comes from Thermoplasmata archaeon, assembly GCA_035625085.1. GTDB lineage: Archaea > Thermoplasmatota > Thermoplasmata > Lutacidiplasmatales > UBA184 > Lutacidiplasma. The sequence continues at coordinate 11,374 of DASPQG010000045.1, read as the reverse complement.
GGACGTAGATCTCCAGCATGAACGGGCCTCGCTAGTCACCGGAGTACATCAAGTCCGGGGTCCTCGGGGCGCTGCCCTTCAGGGGTTGGAGAAAGAAGTGCGGCCCAGGGTCGGTTCACGTCGCCGGCGCGGCGACCTCCGAAATGCGACTCCGCCGGAGGCGGGCGACGGCAAGTTCCTCCCGCAGCGACCGTTCGATGGAGAGGAGGTCGCGTTCGGAGAGGGGCCCAAAGAGCTCGAGCGTCGCGGCATGACCCCGCTCCCGGTGGACCCGGCGGACCGTGAGGTCGGCCCGGACTGATCCGGATCCGGAGAGCCGTACGGAGAAGGCTCGGGCCCCGGAGATCCGCCTCCAAGCGTCGCTGCGGAGCGCGTTCAGAAGATGGCCGACCGGCTCGGCCAGTCGCTCGTGCGCTGGCTCGGGGAGCGGGAGCCACCCGCCGGGATGAACTTCCCAGTGATCCACCCGCGTGAAACCGTGCGGCAGGAGCGCCTGGAGCGTCCGGGCCATAAGACGGAGCAACCCTTCGACCTCCACGACCTCCCGTTCCCGGAAAATCGCCTCCAATCGGTGGACCCACGGAAGCCCCCGTCGCGCGAACGCTTCGTGGACGAGATCGACATCGAGCCGGACGTAATCCATCCGCTCTCGGCCCAGGGGACGCGGAGCGCGACGGCGAAGGCGGGCCCGGGCCCTAGACCGGGCCACTTTCCGACGACGGGAGGGGCGCTTGCGGGCGGCCGTGGAAATCCCCCGGTACGCTTCGTGACCCTGTTGCCCCAATTAGCCCTGCCGCTCAAGGGGAATCGCCAGACCGGCGGACGGGTCGAAGGCCCGTGGTTCCGCCGGTCCCCCGTTTGGGTGAGCCGGGGCTCGTCTCAGGGCCCTACGCGTAGACAGGGTACTCGGGCACCCAGCGGGCCTCCAGGATCCGCTGCCACACCTCGTCCTGGGACATCCGGGGGGCGAGTCCCTTCCGCTGCCCTTCCATCGCGACCGCGAGCGCGATCTCGAGGGCCACCTCACGGAGATCCCGTAGCGTTGGGAGTAGGGAGGCGTGCGGGTTCTGGCGGGCCGGCGAGCGCTGCGCGAGTGCCCGGGCGGCCGCCAGCAGCATCGAGTCCGTGACCATCCGACACTTGCCGGCGACCAGACCGAGGCCGAGGGCCGGAAAGATGTACGCGTTGTTGCACTGCGCGATCGGATAGATGGTGTCCCCGTACTTCACCGGCGGGAACGGCGAGCCGGTGGCGATGATCGCCCGACCCTCGGTCCACGCGAGGAGGTCCTCGGGGATGGCCTCCGACTTGGCGGTCGGGTTGGAAAGCGGCAGGATCACCGGCCGCGAGACCCACCGGGCCATAGTCCGGACCATCGATTCCGTGAAGGCGCCCTTGAGCGTCGAGAGACCGATCAGGACCGTCGGTCGAGCCTCGCGAACCACGTCCTCGAGGCCGATCTTACCGTCGCCGGACGCGGCCCAGCTCTTCACGTCGTTCCAGTCGTGGGCGTACACCCGTTGCTCGTCCTTGACGTCGGTGCGTCCGGTGTGAATCAGGCCTCCGCGATTCACGATCCAGCAGCGCCGACGGGCCTCCGCCCCCGGCACTCCCTCTTGGGTGAGCGCTCCGGTGAGGAGGTCGGCCACCCCGACGCCAGCCGAGCCGGCCCCGAGGATCGCGAACCGCTGCTTCGCCAGAGGAACTCCGGTGATCTCGGACGCGGCGATGATCACCGAGAGGGTGATAGAACCGGTTCCCTGGATGTCGTCGTTGAACGTCAGCAGCTGCTCGCGGTACTTCTCGAGGATGGGCCGGGCGTGCATGACCCCGAAGTCTTCCCACTGGAGGAGCGTTCCCGGCAACTCCTGCTTCACGGCGCGGACGAACTGCTCGATGAAGGCGTAGTAGTCGTTGCCCGTGATGCGTTCGTGCCGCCAACCGAGGTACTCCGGGTCCTGGAGGCGGTCCTGGTTGTTCGTCCCGACGTCGAGCACGATGGGAAGGGTCCGCTCGGGCGCGATGCCCCCAAACAGCGTGTACAGGGAGAGCTTGCCGATAGGGATCCCGAGACCGCCTGCGCCCTGATCCCCGATGCCAAGGATTCGCTCGCCATCGGTCACCACGATTACGTCGACCTCAGGGTTCGGCCGGTGGCGGAGCAGCTCGATAACCGCGTCCTTCATCGGGTAAGAGATGAACAGCCCCCGGGGGCGCCGGTAGATGTGGCTGAACTCTTGGCAGGCCGCCCCTACCACCGGGGTGTAGACGACCGGGGTCATCTCCTCAAGGTGGTCGACGAGCAGCCGGTAGAACAGCACCTCGTTCGTGTCCTGCAGCGCCCGGAGGTAGATGTGGCGCTCGAGATCGTCGGTCTTCCGCTTGTACGCCTCGTAGGCGCGCACCACCTGCTCGTCCAGGGTCTCAACCTGAGGAGGCAAAAGGGCGTGAAGGCCGAGGAGGGCGCGCTCCTCGTACGAGAACGCGGTTCCCTTGTTCAGGAGGGGCGTGTCGAGGAGGTCCATCCCCTTCAGGCGGGGAACCTTGGAGATCTTGTGGGTGTTGTGAGCCGGAGGTACGAGGGGGTGCGGGGCCGCTTCCATGGGTTTCCGCACCACGGGGGAGGCCTTCTATGCCGTGTCAAGGGGGCTTTACCCCTGTGCGCCGCCTCGAGCGCGCGGCGGTTCATCGGATCCGCTCCGGACGGAAACGGCCGCTCTCAGGTGCCTGCCCGCTGGACCAGAAGAGTTACGTGACGGATCGGAATCGCCGTTCGAGCAATCGTGACCGGGGCCGCTCACACCGTGTCGACGCGATCGGACCTAGCCCTCGATGGGCTTGCCTCGGGGTTGTTCGCCGTCTTCGTCGTATTCCTGTTTCTGGGGTATCTGGATCTCTACCCGAAGGTCCCGTACTCGGGGTTCGCGGCGTTTCCTCTGTTCGGCGCGCTGGTGACGCTCCTGTTGGCGAACTGGCGCTCGAATCACCGCGTCGGGACCTCTCTGGCTCTCCCGAGTCAGTGAGTTCCCGCTGCGTCGCCCAGGGCATAGTTTGCCGGAGTCTGCCGGGACGCTTTGGAGCTGTGCCTCGAGCCGTTATCAGGTCCGGGGCCTCCCCAGAATGTGTCCGGGAGTCGAGCGAACGTCGTCCCGCAGCGGGCGGCGGAGGTGGAAGTCCTGTTCCGAGGGTACGTGGGATCGGGGGTCGCGTCTACGGTGAGCTTCATCCGGGACGGGCGTCTCCGGGCGGTCGTCGATCCCGGCATGGTCCCCGACCAGCGATCGATTCTAGCACCCCTCCGCCGCCTCGGTGTCCGTCCGGAACAGGTCACCGACGTGATCCTCTCGCATCACCATCCCGACCACACGATGAACGTGGCCCTGTTCCCGAGGGCCACCGTGCACGACTTCTGGGCTACCTACCGGGCGGACCAATGGCACTCTCGGCCGGCGGAGGGATTCCACCTCACTCCATCGGTGGTTCTGCTCGAGACGCCCGGGCACACGCCGCAGGACCTGACGACGATCGTCGGCACGCCGACGGGGGTCGTCGCGCTGACCCATCTGTGGTGGAACTCCCGCGGCCCCACCCCCGACCCGCTGGCCAGCGATGAACGCCGCCTCGAGAGGGAGCGCCGCCGGGTGCTTCAGGTGGCCGACCGCGTGATCCCGGGCCACGGCGCGCCGTTCTCCGTGCGCCGGAAGCGCGTGACCTGAACCGATCGGATCGAACCCGCGGCCGGTGGAAACGCCTACGATGGAACCGTAGCCAGCGTGTCAATCCAGGAGTGGGGCGCCGACGAGGCGAGGGTGCCGGGTCGGACCTCCACGTCGTGGAGCTCCCGGACTGCGGACGCGATGACGCAACTCGCCCACATCCGGGCCCGCTCGACCTCTCCTTCGCGCAGCGGCCCGTCCCTCCGGATGACGAAGAAGCTCTCCCCCGGGACAAGGTTACGACCGCCCCTTGCTTCCACCGCCCGCTGGATGTGGCGGGCCGAGGAACCGGTGACGATCGGCGAATCATGGAAGCGGGTATCGAACGCCGCGAAGAGGCACTGCGAAATCAGCCGGTCCGGCATGTGATCCAGGAAGTGCCGCAGGGATTCCCCCATCTCGCGACGATGGGTAGGGCCGCCGAGGAACAGCACCGACGGGGTTCGAATCTCGACCGGATCGACGTCGCTCGCCGGCCGAGCGCTGTGCTCGTACGACCAGTCGACGGCCCGGGCCACGGCGCGGGCAACAGTGTCCGTTACGCCGCAGGGGGAAGCGATCACGACATACACCCACATCGTGACACCAGTTACGCCCGAGTTCCCTCGGGGGCTATTTCAGGGCCCAGTTAACTCGAGTTGACCTCGGAGCGCTCAGCTGGGAGCCGGGGTGACCGCCCCGGTCTCCTGCCAGAGCGGTGGGTTCACGGGGAGCGGCGCCTGTGCGGCCCACGGAACTTCCGACAGGGAATGGGTGAAGGGGAACGAGGGATCGGCGACCCGTGCCCACCGGCGCAGAACGAAGGTAGAGAACTCCGGCACTTCGGAAGTGCGGCCCACGCTCAGGACGAGGATGCCCGTGGTAAGGACCAGGAGGGAGAACGCGGGAAGCTCGAACAGCATCGCGAGGCCCAGCGTGTTCGGGTCGACTCCGATCGCGTAGGCAAGACCGACCAGGAACGCCGCGATGACCGCAAACGCCGCGCTGTAGATGGCCGGGCCCGCGGCCAGGGCATGCTCCCGGACCGCGTTCCGTTGGTCGTGCGCCACCCGGGCGTACTCGTGGAGGATTCCCCCGAGGGGGCTCGCCTCCACGAGGGTCTCCCCGGCCGCGAGGTGGGCCTGTACCGTGCGCGCGAACTCGAGCTCGAAGTCCGAAGCGCGCGCCCGGTCGGACCCGATCATCGAAACCAGGAAGAACGTCACCAACACCGACAGGACGAGGTTCAGCCCGACGATCCACGTCGCTTCTGCGGTAAACGCCGAGTACGCCCCGGCGAAGACCACCACGTAGACCAAGCCGAGGAAGAACGCCCCGAGCAGGGCGAGCCCGGCCCGGGAATCCGGAGGAGGCAGGCCGACTCCACGGTACGGCTTGGGAGCACTGGACGGCTGGTTGGCCGACATCGGAGGGGGGAAGGGTTGTTCTGACCTTTAGAAACTATCGCTCTCCGAGCCCGTTTCGAAGCCGGGGGCCGTCGGGGCTCCGGGACCTAGGTGGGGGGGAATTTTCGCCAGTGATCGAGCGAATCTTCGATCGTCCGCTCCAGGGGGACCAGGGGTGCGTAGCCGAGTCCGCGCAACCGGGAGATGTCGGATCGGATCTCGCGTTCATCGGTCGGACGGAGGAGGGCCGGGTCGGACTCCAGCGTCAACGGGACCCGGGATAGGCGAACGAGGGTCTCGGCGATTCCCTGGATCGAAAAGCTCTGCCCCGCGCCGATGTTGACGGGCTGTTTGGGCTCCCCCCGCTCAAAGACCGTCCAGATCGCCCGGACCACATCGCGCACGTCGGATATGTCGCGGCGCACGTCGAGGTTTCCGACCCGAAGCTTCCCGGGGCCGCCGTGTCGCTCGAGGTTGGCGACCCGCAGGGCGAAGTCGTTGAGCGCGTCCCCCGTCTTCCCCGGCCCCGTCGTGATGAACAGCCGGCCCCGGACGATGCGCAGGTCAAAATTGAGCGCGTACTGGAGGGAGAGCATGTCCTGGCAGGCCTTCGATACCCCGTACGGGTTCACCGGCCGGAGCAGGGTGTCCTCCGTCGTTGGCTGTTGATCTACCATTCCGTACGCGGCCGCGGACGAGGCTAGAAACACCCCCTCCCGGGGACGGTTCCGTCGAAGCGCCTCGTACAGGTAGATTGTTCCGAGCACGTTCGTGTCGAAGGTCTCGGCCGGCGATTCCCACGCCTTCGCCGCGTAGGCCTGGGCCCCGAGGTGAAAGACCGCGTCTGCGCGAGCAGAGTCGACGAGCCGGTCGACGGACGGACGATCCCGCAGATCGACACGCTCCCATCGGATGTTGGAGAGCCCGCGCGACTCAGCGTCGAGCTCCTCGGGGGAGAGGAAGGTGCCGACCACCTCGTGGCCCCGTTCCGTCGCGGAGCGCACGAGGCTCCGGCCGATAAACCCGGATGCCCCGGTGACCAGAACCCGCATGATCTGCCTCGTTTCCGAATGACCCGTACCGGCGTCAGCGCATCCCGCCCGCCCTCGGGGTGCGGCGGGGACGTATGCGGTCGATTATAGGGGTTGCGCGAGGCGACGGCGCCCCCGCGTCTTGGGACAGGACGCCCCACGCGCTACGCGATCGATCCGGCCGCCAGCATCCGGCGGAACCGCCGGGCGAGCACCACCTCGGTGAGGAAGAACTGGATGAAGCGCCAGTTCTGGGTGACCTTGCTCGTTCCGCTACCGCGAGGCTCGAACCGGTACCCGACCTCCGCGACCGGACCTCCCCGGTTCATCACGAGCAGGAAGAGGAGGAGCTTGTAGCCCCTCCACTCGCTCGGAAGCGGGCGGAAGATCTCCCGCCGGAATCCGAACAGTCCGGACACCGGGTCAGAGAGCGGGCGCGCCTCCCCGAGAAACAGCTTCGCGGTCCACTCCGCTCCCCGAGAGATCGCGGTGCGCACCCCGGTGCGGGGGCCGGCCGATCCTCCCACGGCGTATCGGCTCCCGACCACCAGCGACGCCCCCCCGTTCAACGCGTGAACCATCGCCGGCAGGACCTCGGGAGGATGCTGGAGGTCGGCGTCCATGACGATCACAAGTCGACCCCGTGAGTTCGCGATACCCTGGCATTGGGCGCGGACCGTGGTTTGCTTGCCGTCGTGCCAGATCAGCCGTAACCGGGGTTCGGTTCGGGCTGCGGCCCCGAGGAACTCTCGGGTGCCATCCGTGCTCCCGTCGTCCACCACTACCACTTCGAACGGCGGGAGAGGAGTCCCCCACAGCCGTTCGAGCAGAGGGGGGAGGTTCTCCCGCTCGTTGAAGATGGCGAGGACGACGGAAAGTTCCGGCTTGGCCGGCGCCGGACTCGACGGCGCCGCAGCAGAGGTCATTGGGCGTCGCTCCGGGTCAGCGAGGCGACATCACCGACCAGGTCTGAAGCCCCTCGGTTTCCAGCGCGAAGTCGGTCACCCGACCCCCCGCGGCTTGAACAGCCTTCGCGACCTTGGCCCGACGAGCAACGTCGCAGAAGAGCAGGATATAGCCCCCGCCGCCGGCCCCCAAGAGCTTTCCCCCGATCGCTCCGGCCTCGCGGGCCCGAGCATAGAACGCGTCGATCCGCTCGTTCGAAATCCCTTCCGTGAACTGCTTCTTGTGCTGCCAGCCTTCGTCGAGCAGGCGGCCCATCTCGTCGAGGTTCCCGCGGAGGAGCTCGTTCTTCATGTCGATCGCGAGCTGCTTCGTCGCGTCCAGCGCGGCCACCGTGTCGATGCGCTTCTCGGCGTAGCTCCGTTGCTGGCGCTCAATGATGTCGTTCGAGTAGTGACCGGTGCCGGTGTAGCACAGGAGCAACCGGTAGGCGAGTTCGTTGACGACCTCCGGGTCGATCCGGAGCGGGTTCACGATCGTCCGGGTGCCCGTGAACTCCATGAAGTTGAAACCCCCGAACGCCGCCGCGTACTGATCCTGGCGCCCGCCTTTGAGTCCCAGCTCTTCCCGCTCGATGCGGTACGCGAGCTCCGCCACTTCGTACGAGGTCCACGGTTCGCGTCGGTAATGCTGGAACGCGCCCACGAGCGCGACGCACATCGTCGAGGACGTGCCGAGCCCCGTCCCCGGGGGAGCGTCGGAATGGAGGAAGAGGTGGAACGAGTCCTTCGTCTTTCCGCCGTCGTCCGGACGCAATACCTTGAGCGCCGCCTTGACGACGTCCAGGTCGCCGTTGTACACGAGATCCGAGGGCCGGGCGAAGTTCAGGGTGAGACCGTAATCGAGGGACTCAACCGATATGGTCCCGGCCCCGTCCGGCACCCCCTCGAGGGTGACATACGCGAACTTGTCGATCGTGCAGTTCAGGACGGCGCCTCCCTTCTCTTCAGGATAGGGAGAGACGTCCGTCCCGCCTCCCGCGAAGCTGATTCGCAGCGGAGCCTTGCTCCGAAGGATGCGCATCGGCCGGGGACCGGAGCCCCCGCCTTAATGCTTATCTCTCGAATGCTCGAAGGGACCGCTCCGCCGGGTGCGACTCTCCAGCCGCCGGCGTTCTTCGGCAAGGCTGACCCCTAATACATGTGCGCGCTCCGCCGACCGGTGTCCCCCCGTTATCAGAATCCGGCACTCGCCACGGACGCGGTGTGGATCCGCTCGGGTCGGGTTCTCCTGGTGCGTCGAGGGCGGGCCCCCTTCCGTGGGTTCTGGGCCCTTCCCGGTGGGTTCGTAGAGCTCCGAGAGACCGTCGAGGAGGCGCTGGTCCGGGAGCTCCGGGAGGAAACCGGCCTAGTCGGCCGTCCGGTCGCCATCGTGGGAGTCTACTCGGGACCGGACCGGGATCCTCGCAAACCTACGACCAGCGTCGCCTACCTCGTGACCGGGCGCGGTGGGTCTCCGGTGGGCGCCGATGACGCCGCCTTTGCGGCATGGGTGCCTTTCGCGGAGGCTCATCCCCTCGCCTTCGACCACGGCCGCATCCTCTCGGACGCACGGCGGCTCCTCCAGCACACCAACCGTAGGAAGGAGTCCGCCTCGCGGCGGGGTCGTGCTCGGCGTGCCGCCGGCGGGCCGCAACGCGGCCGGTAGGTTCTTAACGGCCCGGCTAACTCACGCCCAGCCTTCCTCATGCATCCGGCCGGTGAGCAGCACCCGCACCCGACCCTCCTCTCGGATTTCATCTTGGGCAGCCAGGACGGGCTCGTCAACGTACTCGGAATCCTTCTCGGATTGGTCGCGGCCAGTTTGGAGCCCGGCTCCCACGTGACCTCGGAGATCATCATCATCGCCGGGCTCTCCGCTCTCGCGGCCGAGTCGCTCTCGATGGGCGCGGTCGCCTACACTTCGACCTACGCGCGACTCCGCCTGTACAAGGCCGAGCGCGAACGCGAAATCCGAGAGATGCGCGAGGTCCCCGAGCTCGAACGCGAGGAGGTCCGTCAGATCCTTCGAGGATGGGGTTTCGAGGGCGAAGAGGTGGAGGAGATGCTGCGTCGAATCGAGTCCAAGCCGAAGGCTTGGCTCGATCTCATGATGGCGTTCGAGCTCAATCTCTCGTACGTCCCCCCCGAGGCGCCTCGACGGAGCGCGCTCCTCGTCGGCTGGGCCACGGTGCTGGGCCACTTCGTCCCGCTCATCCCGTTCTTCTTCTTCGGCCTCTCGCTCGTCAACGCGGCCATCATCGCGACCGTCCTAAGTGCGTTCATGCTGTTCGGGATCGGCCTCTACGAGGCGCGGGTAACGGCGGGCTCGCTCTGGAGAAGTGGAGTCCGGCTGACGGTGATCGGTCTTGCGTCGGGACTCGCGGGACTCGTGATCGGGCACTTCGCCGCGATGCTATAGAGGGCCGGGCCTGGTGGGACAGCGGCCGGGCCTCAAGTGGCTCGGAGAAGCGGAGCGGCGTAGTGGGCCGGCTCCCGAGGGACCCGGGAAGCGAACCACCGTCGGGCTCCCCGGGTCTCGTGGCGCTGGCAGGCAACGCACCAGACGACAAGCTCCTGAGGACCCGCCAGCTCCGGCGTCACTACGTGGTCGGAATCCGGATGACGGCACCCCCGCCGGAGGCACGGATGCGTTCGACGGTCGGCCGTCATCGTCCGGTTTATGCGCACTAATGCGTATTAAACTCTCCGATAGGCGTCCTCCGATGGCCATCGCTCACGGGACCCGGCCGGTCCCGGGCGTGGAAGTGCCTACTTGGAGAGACCCGCCCGCGCGCGCAGGGCGTGATAGAAACCGCCGAAACTGGTCGCGGTCGGGGTCCGGAGCCCTTGGAGGCGAAGTTGCTCCCGGACCTCCTTCGCCGTCTGTCTCAGGTCGAGAGTCTTCGTGGAATCGTACTTGTACTGGAACGTCCCGGACGGCCCGCGGGGGAACGGATCCCAGTCGCGCGGGGTCGTGGGTGTGAGTTCGTGCAGTCGCTTCCCCTCCGCCGGCGCGAACGCCGGCATCGAGAGGTGCTCCTCGGTGAGCCAGATCAGAGTTGCGTCGCGGATCGCTTGCTGGGTGGTGTCATCGAGCGCCCCGGGGGCCACCTGCGCCTGGACCCAGTCGACGAGAGCGTCGAACGTCTTCTCGGCATTGTCCTCCAACATCTGGAGCACCGCGAGGCGGATGGCACTCCGCCGGAGTTGCTGGGTTCCGGTGTCGCTCAGGCGGTACTCCGCCGTGAGTCCGAGGAGGCTCTCCGAGTTGTCGGAGAGGTCCTTGAGGGGCAGCACGAAGAGCGGGGCAGCGGGCTCGCTCAGGGCGATGTACCAGAGCGAGAACTCCCGGCCGTTCGTGAGCAGCACGAGGGGGACCTTGGCGCCCTTCGCCGCGTCCACGATCGAGCCGGGTTCGGTCACGTTCGCGGTGCGTTCGCGAACATCGAGGAACAATCCGGGCTTGCCGTCGGCGTTGAGGAGCGCGTAGTCGATGTGCCCGCCGTTATCGCCGGCGGGGTAGTCGAAGAACACCTGCTTCTTGTCGTGAGGGTCCCACCCGAGCGCGACCAGGAACGGATTGACGATCCAGTGCCGTATCTGCTGCTCCGTAACGTCCTGGACGTCGCGGAGCACTTCCCCGGCGACTTGAGCGAAATCCGCGAGCCTCCGGCTGAGATCAATGGCTTCCATTGGGTCCGCGATGGCCCCTGACGGCCTTAAAATTACCTTCACGCGGATTGGCGGGTGCCCGCGAGGCGGGCGGCCTGCACGGCGAGGAACGGCTCCACCGGATGCAACGGCTCCGGGAGCCCCTCGTAGGGTGGCAGGCCGAGCATGTCGGAGAGGAGCCACTCGACCTCGTAGACGTAGAGCAGCGAGGAGCCGACGAGCTCGAGAAGCCGGGCGACACGCACCGCGCTGCGTGGAGAGAGCGAGAAGTATCGGCGACGCAGGTTGAGCGCGTCGAACATCGCGTCCGTCAGGTCTCGATACCGCCACCGTTTCGGACCCCCCGCGGTGACGTTGCTCCGGCCGGAACGGGAGGCCTCGCGTCGAACGATGCGGGCAAAGTCCTTCGCCGCGAGGGGGCTGATGTGGTACTCCCCATCGCCGAACATCGGAAACCGGTGGTACCGATGCATGGTCCGGAGCATCACCGTCACAAGCTTGTCCTGCTCGGCGAACAGCATCGTCGGCCGGACAATCGCGTAGGATAGACCGCTCGCCTCGACCGCCCGGTCGACCCGACGCTTCTCAAACATGTACGGGAGCCCGTTCTCGAGCGCCGACGGCGA
>DASPQG010000044.1:0-17965 GCA_035625085.1 Thermoplasmata archaeon | reverse complement strand
ATGAGCGCGTCGGCCTGGTCGATGTTCGGGCCGCTCGGAAGGTGCTCGGGGCCGTAGGTGGTGATCTCCTCCACCTGGACCGCCTTGCGGACGGCCTCGGTGAGGTCGAGGCCCACGCCCTTCGACTCCTCCTGGAGCCGCGCGAGGATCTCCTTCGCGCGCTCGACGACTTTCTGGCGTTTCGAGATGCGGATGTCTTCGACGCTCACGACCTCGATCTTCGCCCGGCACGGGCCGATGCGGTCGACGGTCTCGAGCCCCGAAGCGAGGATCGCCGTCTCGACCTGGTCGAGGGACGACGGGATCAGGATCTCGCCTTCGCTCTTTCCTTTGCGGCTGTCGATCTCGACCTCGATTCGTCCGATCCTACCGGACTTCTGGAGGTCGCGAAGGTCGAGCTCGTCCCCGAGCAAGCCCTCGGTCTGTCCGAACACCGCGCCGACGACGTCGGGCTTGTCGATGACGCCCTCGGCGGCAATGCGGGCTCGGATCTGGTATTTCGCGGCGTTAGGGTCGTTGGTCATGGTTCGATTCTCCTTGAGTTCGGAAAGCGGCCCGCGAGGCGGGCGTCCCCCGTCAAGGACGATCTAGGTGGTACCCGGGTCGCTGGACGATGCGCGGAGATTACGACAAGGCCGTGGGCGGAACATGAGTCGTGATTCCGGATCTCCCGGCGACGACCGGAGGAAACCTCCTTTCGTCCCTGGAGGGGTTGCTTTCAGCGGTGATGAGCCGGGCAGGGTATTTAAGCGGGAGCCCCCGCCCGTCGGGCCGTCGGATGCATCCGCCTCTACCGGCGGGGCCCAGTGCCGGAGGAGGAATACAGTCTTTATATCGGCCTCCTCTACGCGACCTCGGAGACAGTTCGCATGCCTCGCAAGTACACGCGCAAAGAAGCCGCTGTCCCGGAGCCCGGGACTCCCGCTCCGGAACCTCCGCTCGCGGACGATGACTTTGTCTCGTCGCTCAAGAACGAGCTCGTGAAGACGCAGGAGGCGGCGACCGCCGGCACGGGCGAGGATCTCACCCACCGCGCGGAGATCAATCGCCGACTTCTCCAGGACCTTTGGGAGGTCCACAACCAGTTCGAGGAGGTCTCGGTCCATCTCACCATCGACCCGTCGCAGACGCTCTTTGCCACGTTCACCGAGTACCCCACCAACTGGACGTTCAAGGAGAACTTCGACTTCGGGGCGGTGAAGACGATCGAGCTCGCCGACCGGGCGAGCGGCTGGGTCGGATTCACGCTCCGCTTCTGGTACTACCGGGCCCCGGAGGGCGAGTCGCACCTGCGCGGGATCTTCGAGTGGTGCGACGGGGAGAGCTACCACCGCTACTCCGGCTGGATGCGCATGATGAGCCAGGCGGTCGTCTACGACAGCGCCGAGGACTCGGTCCACATCGGCGACCTCCACAAGGTCCTGAAGGACGTCGTGGTCGAGTGGTACTCCGCTCACCTAGCGCGCACGCCCGAGGCGCTCGTCGCGCACCTCAAGGAGCGGTACCCGAAAGGCGCCTCCTACGCGAAGGAGTCGTACCGGTAGGAGTCGCCGAGCGCCGCGCGATCGGCCGTAGCGCACCGCCCGGGAGCCGACCGGGCGCGCGAGTCTTGAAATAACACGGGGCTGCTCCGCGGCTGGGCCGACGCGTTCGACGGCAGGCGTGCCGCGCGCAGTCGGGAAGGACGGTCCGTGGCCGGCGCGCTCCGCGAGCATCTGGTCGCCTACTTCGAAGAGCACCACAAGCTCCTCGAGGCCGACGCACTGCAACTGCTCCTCTCCGACCGCCAGCCGCTCGCCCTCTCCCGCGAACTGCTCGCTCGTGCGGGCGCGGGCTCCCCGTTCGTCACGCGGGAGATGGTGGAGGCAGTGCTCGCCCGACGTGCCTCCCCTCCCCCCCGGCCCGAGGCCGCCGTTCCGGGGCTCGTCCCGAACGCGAACGCCCGCCGGCCCGCCCAGCCGTTCGAGCTGCTGAGCGAGGGGTTCACGGGACCCCCGGTCGCCTCGCAGCCGATCGCGGCGTACGGGGCTCTCTTCCAGTCCCGATACCGATCGCTCGCCCGCATGCTCCGCGGTCGACCCGAGCTACCGAACCTGCGCCCAATCCGGGAACTCCGCGCGTCCGAGGGGAGCGCCTCAGTGATCGGGATGGTGAGCGGGGTCCGGGAGACTCCCCAGCGCCACCATCTGATCGTCACGGTGGACGACGAGTCCGGCTCGCTCGAAGCGCTCGTGCCGAAGGACTCCCCGGGCTCCCGAACACCGTTCTTGCCGGACGAAGTGGTCGGCCTCCGCCTTGCGTTCGCGAAGGAGCCCGGGCGCATCCCCCGGGTCGCGCATGTCGAGCGCCCGGACGTTCCGTCGACCCGGCCGATGGGGCGATCGGCCTCGCCGCGCCGGGTGATCTTCCTCTCCGACCTGCACGTGGGTAGCCGTTCCTTCCTCGGCGAAAGCTGGGCTCACCTCATCGAGTTCCTGCGGGGTCGCGGCCCGTACTCCGAGCTCGCGGCGTCGATCGACTACGTGGTGATCGCGGGCGACCTCGTCGACGGGATCGGCGTCTACCCCCGACAGGAGCGCGACCTTGCGATCGCGGACGTCGTGGAACAGTACGCCGAGCTGGGGCGGCGGCTCGCCGAGATGCCCGACCGCCTCACGGTCGTCGCGATCCCCGGGAACCACGATGCGGTCTCTCCGGCCGAACCCCAGCCGGCGCTCCCCGCGAACCTCGCCCTTCAGCTTCCGCCGAACGTCCGGATTCTCGCGAACCCGTCCACGTTCGCCCTCTCGGGGGTCGTCGTGGAGGCGTACCACGGGCGCAGCTTCGACGACCTCATTCCGGCGATCCCGAAAGCGTCGTACGCGCGTCCCACCGAGGTGATGCGGCGGATGCTCGAGATGCGGCACCTCGCGCCGATCTACGGGGACCGCACGCCGCTCGCTCCGCTGCCTCGGGACGGGCTCGTCATCGATCCGGCGCCGGACATTCTCGTCACGGGCCACGCCCACACCTACGGGGTCGACCGGTACCGGGGCGTGCTGCTTCTGAACGCATCGACTTGGCAGGCGGAGACGGAGTACCAGCGGATGCGCAACATCTCGCCGGTGCCGGCCCGGGCCGCCGTGGTCGACCTCCAAAGCCTCGCGCTCGTCACGCTCGACTTCTCGGCCGGTCGACCCACCGTCGGGGGAAGCGAATCGTGAGCCCGTACCCGCTCGAGCCGGCCCGGGCGCAGGGACCGATGCGGTTCGTGATCACCACCTATCCCTCGCGCGCAACCGCGCTCGCCGCCGTCGAGTCGGTGCTCGCAGCGCGCCTCGCCGCGTGCGCGAACTTCGTTGCCATCCACTCCCGGTACTGGTGGAAGGAAGGCGTGGAGTCGGCCGACGAGTCGCTCGTCCTGTTCAAGACGGTCCCGAAGCGGGTCGGGGCCCTGTTCCGGCACCTCGAATCGCACCACCCGTACGAGGTCCCCGAGGTGGTCGAGGTCGACGTGCCCCGCGTCGGATCGAAGTATCTCCAGTACCTCGCCGCGACGATCGACCCGGACGCCCCGCCCCCGCCGCTCGGCGGAGGCTCTATGCGTCGGGGAGCACCGCGAGCCCGGGGAGCTCGAGCCCCTGCACGAACTCGAGCGCCGCGCCGCCGCCGGTCGAAATGAACTGGAAGCTTCCCGCGACGCCGAGGTCGGTCGCGACCCGGGCCGAGTCGCCGCCCGCCGCCACGTGATACCCTGCGACCTCCCCGAGGCGCGCGAGCACCTCCTGGGTCCCCGCCGCGAACCGAGGGTCCTCGGCGAGTCCAAGCGGGCCGTTCCAGAAGACGGTCTTCGAACGGGAGAGGGCGTCGACGAACCGGGCGCGCGTCTCGGGACCGATGTCCCGCGCGACGGCGCCGGGCGGAAGATGGCCGGTCGAGTGAACCGTGACGGCGGTCGTCCCCGGGCGCTCGGCGACGAGATCCGAGGGCAGCACGACCTCAGTGCCCGCCCGCTGCGCTCGTTCGAAAAACCCTTCGACCGCCTCCTTGAGCCCTCCCTCGACCACGGTAGCGCCGAGGTGGGCATTCTGGGCGCGGAGGAACGGGAAGGCAAGGGCGCCCCCGATCAGGAGCGAATCGGCCCGCCCGAGGAAGCTCGTGAGCAGCGGCAGCTTGTCGGCGACCTTGGCGCCGCCGACGAGCACGACGTACGGACGGGCCGGCGACTCGACCAGCTTCGACAGCTCCCGGACCTCGCGTTCCACGAGGAGTCCGGCGAACGCCGGGAGGCGCTGGGGCACTCCGACGGTCGACGCATGGGCGCGGTGGACGGTGCCGAACGCGTCCTCGATGAACACCTGTCCGAGGCTCGCGAGCTGGGTCGCGAATCCGGGGTCGTTCGCCTCCTCGCCGGGGTGGAAGCGCAGGTTCTCGAGCATGAGGAATTGACCGTTCTCGAGCTTCGTCGCGAGCTCGAGCGGCCGCGAGCCGACGATATCCTCCGCGAAGGAGACCGGCTGGCCGAGTAGCTCGCTTAAGTGATGCGCGACCGGCCGCAGCGAGAATCGGGGGTCCCGCTTTCCTTCGGGTCTCCCGAGATGGGACAATAGGATCGTCCGGGCGCCGCTCGCCCGCAGATGGTTGAGGGTCGGCATCGCCTCTTGGATCCGGCGGTCGTCCGCGATCCGCCCGTTCGCGTCCAGCGGGACGTTGAAGTCGACCCGCACGAGCACCCGCCGGCCGTGGACTGGAGCCGAGGCGATCCCGCGCTTCGCCGCCATCGGGAGGGAGCGAGGGCCGCGCTACTATGAGGGTTGTGCTTGGGAGCGCTTCCGGGACGCGAGCGCCGTGACCCGGGCCACGGCCGCCTGCGTCGCCGGGAGCTCGAGGCCGTGCCGCGCGGCTTCCCGGAGGATCTCTCCGGAGATCGCGTCTACCTCGGTGGGCCGTCCCCGATCGAGGTCCTGAAGCATGCTCGAGCGGTTCGCCGCGGTAGCGCGGACGATCCGCTCGAAGTCGCGCGTTATCTCCTCACTGGTGAACCCGAATCCCGCGGCCCGCGCGACCGCGAGCGCCTCCCCGAGAAGCTCGAGCGCCTCGGTGCGGCGCGGCTCGCTCAGGAGCTCCCCGTTCACAACACCGTGGGCGGCGGTGACCGGGTTCACGGCCGCGTTGACGAGCGCCTTCCGCCAGACCTCCCGTTCGAACTCCGGGACCGCCTCGACCGGCACGCGAGCCCCCTCGAGCAACATCCGGAACAGCCGGGTCGCCCCGGCCGACGGGCCGGCCTCACCGGGAACCGGTAACAGGATCTCCCCCACGCCCGTCTCCCGGACCTCGCCCGGACCGACGTAGGTCGCGGGGAGGGAGTTCACTCCCCGAACGGTGTACGGCTGCGGGTCGCCCCAACCACCCGTGCGCAGGGCCTCCTGCGCGAGCGGCACGATCCCGATCCCGTTCTGGAGGAGCAAGGTCGGACGGGGCGAGATCGCCCGTGCCAGCTCGTGGGCCGCCGCGACAAGATCGAACGTCTTCGTGGTGACGATGACCGCGTCCACCTCGAAGCCGGCGGGTACGGCGGAGGTGGCGTCCATGTGGACGACCCGAGTGCGCGCCCCGGAGACCCGAAGGCCCTGCCGCCCGATGGCGTCGACGTGGTCCGGGCGCGCGACGAGGTGGACCGAAAGGCCGCCCTCCACGAGAAGGGCGCCGAGGAGGCTCCCCACGGCTCCGGCGCCGACGATCAGGATCTTCACGGGGACCTAGGCGGTCAGCCGAGACGCCGCACGAGATCGGAGAGCCCGGGGGCGGTGCCGAAGTCGCGCCGCAGCAGGGTGAGCAACCCCTCGTAGTACCGGGCCTGCTCCTGCGCCTGGCGGACCTTGAGGAGCAGGTACTCCTCCTCCCGCCGCAGTTGGCCGATCTCGGCCTCGAGGCGCTGCCGGGTCGAAACGAGCTGTTCCTGCCTATCGGTAAGGGGGTGTGCCCGCGGCATGGTACGTCACCTCCGTTCGAACGGCCGTGCGGGACCGGTGGTCGATCACCGCATCGACCGCAATGGCGAGTCGGCTCAGCTCCTTCTTGATCCGGCGCAGCCGTGCCTCGACCCGACGACGGTGGTCGCGGACGTCGCGCAGGGCGTGCTCGAGGACCTCTGCGCGCTTCCGCCACTTGTCTCGCTCCTGCACGCTCAGCAGGATCGAGTCCACGTCCACCATCGCGGGTAGACGGAGGACCCCGTGAATCAACCTTTCGGGAGCGGGGAGCGGGCCGCCGGCCGCTCAGGTTTAAGCCCGGAGGCGACTGGGTGCGGGGAGAGCGTCGGAGCGGCTGGATGAGCGCACTCGGAAAGGTCGTGGTGTTGGGCGCTGGGAACATCGGCGGTTCGCTCGCGCAGCGGCTCGCCGAGATGGACATCGCCCGTGAGGTCGTCCTGGTCGACATCATCGACGGCCTCCCTCAGGGAAAGGCCCTCGACATCCAGGAGTCCGCGCCGATCCTCGGGTTCTCGACGCGTGTCACGGGCTCGACGAGCCTCGACGTGATGAAGGGCGCGGACGTCGTGATCGAGACGGCGGGACTCGCCCGGAAGCCGGGGATGAGCCGCTCCGACCTTCTCGAGAAGAACGCGGGGATCGTCAAGGGACATGCCGAGGCGGTCAAGCTCCACGCGCCCGGCGCTATCGTGATCGTCGTGACGAACCCGGTCGATGTCATGACCTACTACTTCCGGGAGGTGAGCGGCCTTCCCCCTGCCCGGGTGTTCGGGGAGTCGGGAACGCTCGACACGGCCCGCTTCCGATCGTTCGTCGCGGAGGCGCTCCACGTGGCGCCGCGGGACGTGACCGGGTTCGTCCTCGGGACCCATGGGGACACGATGGTCCCCCTCCTCTCCCTCACGAGCGTCTCGGGGGTTCCCCTCACGAAGCTCCTCCCCGCAGACCGACTGGATGCGATCGTCACCCGAACGAAGCAGGGCGGAGCGGAGATCGTGAATCTGCTCAAGACGGGGAGCGCCTTCTACGCACCGACCGCGAGCCAGGCCGAGCTGGTCGCGGCGGTCGCCCGGGACGAGCACCGGCTCCTGCCCGTGGCGGCCCACCTCTCGGGCGAGTTCGGGGAGAAGGATGTCTGCATCGGCGTCCCGGTGCTCATCGGACGACAGGGCGTCGAGCGCGTCGTGGAGGTCGAGCTGATGGCGGCGGAGCGGGACGCCTTCCGGGCCAGCGTGGCGGCCGTGCGCGCCGACCTCGAGATCCTGGCGAAGTTGCCGAAGTGAGGGAGGAAGAACGATGGCGACCGCGGTGCCCGTGAGCGCGACCGGGGCGGTCGAGTTCGTCGACGTGAAGCGACGGCTCGGCACCCTCCGAACGACGACCGATTCCGCCGAGCATGCCCACATCACGGTCAAGCCCGAGATCTGCGCCCGCTGTCCCCACTCCCACTGCACGTTCGTTTGCCCCGCGGCCTGCTACGAGCGGATCGAGGGGCGCCTCGTCTTCCGGTACGAGGACTGTGTCGAGTGCGGGGCCTGCGACATCGCCTGCGACCAGGGGTCGGTCACGTGGACGATGCCGCGCGGACCGTTCGGGGTCCGGTATACCTACGGTTGACCTCGAGCCCGAATCGGAAGTTCGAGACTCCTCGGGTTCCCACTCACTCGCAGGCGAGATTCTGCACAACCGGCCAAGCCCCACGCCTCGGCCGCCATTCGGATTTCCTGCGAGTCAAGGCGCAGCTTAAAACCCCCATCGTTCGCTCGACAGGGCGGGAGGGCCGACCACGTCCGCCGCCGCGACCTCACCCGAGGTGCCGCTCCTTTTCCCCTACCGCCCGAGGCCCGGCCAGGAGGCGATCCTTCGGGAGGTCACGTCCCTCACCCACCGCGGCGGGGCCCTCCTGGTCAACGCCCCTACGGGAAGCGGCAAGACGGTGGCGGCCCTCGCCCCGCTGCTCGAGCACGCGGTCCTCGCCGACCACAAGGTGCTCTACCTCGTCCGCACGCACGCCCAGGAGGTTCAGGTCCTGCACGAAACGCGTGCGATCGCCCACCGGCTCGAGAAGCCCATCCTCGCGGTCGGGCTCCAGGGCCGCGCGCGCCGATGCTTCCTGCTCGAGAACGTCTCCGAGATCAAGGGGGCGACCGCCGAGGAGCACGGGAAGCTGTGCGCCGACCGGAAACGCGCCACCGAGCGGATGCTCCAGGGGGAGGCCCCGCTGGCTCCCCCGCCCGAGCTTCCCGAGGGTGGAGAGATCGACCTCACCGACCTCGACGGATGCCCGTATTACGCGCGGGTCGTCCAGTCGGACCTTGACTCCCTGGTCGAGAAGTTCCAGTCGAAACTGCCGCTCCCGCATGAGTTCGAGGCCTACACGCGGGAGGAGAACCTCTGCCCGTACGAGCTCTCGAAGAAGCTCGTCCCGAGTGCGCGTCTGATCACCGCGCCCTATGCGTTCTTCTTCCACCCGCACATCCGTCGATCGCTGCTCCAGTGGATGGGCGTCGGCCCCGAGCGGGTCGACCTCGTGGTCGACGAGGCACACAACCTGCCGAACCACCTCCGGGACCTCACGACCGTGGCGCTGCCGCTCGAGTCGGTGCGCCGTGCACGCGCCGAGATCGCCGAGCGCGGCGACTTCCAGCTCCCGGACGGCCCGAGCGCGAGCCGGTTCTTCGACATCGTGGTCGCCGCCGTCGAGGAGCTCGTCCACTCCCTCGTCCGAGACGAGGATGCGATCCTCCCCCCGTCGGTCTTCGAGGACTCGCTCCTCACGGCCCTCGGAGGGACCTCGCACCGCCTCGACACTTGGCTCGGCGCACTCGCGACGTGGGGTGAGAACCTGCGGGACGAACGCCGGCGGGAACGGCATCTTCCGCGCTCCTGGGTCCACACGGTCGCGCTGACCCTCCTCTCCTGGCCGCAGCTCGACACCCCCGTGTACGTCAAGGTCGCGACCCGGACCCCCCGGCCCGCCCTTGAGGCGTTCGCGCTCGACGCGAGCGCGCCCGCGCACCCGATCCTGGACTGCCACCTCTCGGTGCATCTCTCCGGCACGCTCTCCCCCCTCGGCGAATACCGGGATTCCCTGGGGCTTGGCGAGAAGGCGCAACTCCTCGATGTCCCAACGTTCTTCCCGGCAGAGAACCGGAAATTCCTCTACGACCCGAGCGTCACGACCCGCTTCGAGGAGATCCGGAACGACCCGAGGGCCGTGACCCGGCTCGCCGACCGGTTGGTCGAGGTGCTCGAGACGCTGCCGGTGAAGACGGCGGTGTTCTTCCCGAGCTTCGACCTCCTGCAGAAAGTCCTCGAGGCCGGCCTTCAGTCGCAGCTCCCGGGAAACGTGTTCATCGAGTACAGCCGGGTCCCGATGGGCGATCTCTGGCGGTCGATCGAAGGATGGAAGAAAGACCCGGAAGGGACGGTCCTCCTGGGCGTCGCGGGCGGCCGTCTCTCCGAAGGAATCGACTACCCGGACGAGGAGCTCGAGGCGGTGGTGATGGTCGGCATCCCGTACCCTCGGCCGACCGCGAAGCGTGAGGCGCTCCGCAAGTACCTCGATCAGGCGACGGGAAAGGGCTGGGAGTACACGGTCGAGGCGCCGGCCCAGCGGGCGATCCTGCAGGCCTGTGGCCGGATGATCCGGTCCGAGAACGATCGGGGGATCGCCATCATCCTCGATCGGCGAGCCCCCACCTTCGCCAAGGCGCTGCCGGGCCTCGCTCCGGTCGGCGACCTTGCCGCGACGACCCGGGCGTTCTACGGTCGTCGGGCGCGCTGGTCGCGGAGCGCGACGCCGGCGTCCAGTGCCCCGTCCTCCCCTTCGCCGCCGGGGAGCTAGGCGAGCGGGTCCCCAAACCGATAAGTGGCCGCACCGCGGCTACGGAAGGCGATGATCATCACTCGCACCCCCCTGCGCATCAGCTTCGCGGGCGGGGGAACGGACCTTCCGGCGTTCTACCGCGCGTACGGCGGCGGGGCCGTGACGAGCGCCGCCATCGATCGGTACATCCATGTCCTCGTGAACGAGAAGTTCGACCGGTCCATCCGGGTCGCCTACTCCCGCACCGAGAACGTCGACCATCTCGAGCAGCTCCAGCACGGGCTGGTCCGGGAGGCGATGCGGGTGACGGGGGTACACGATTCGCTCGAGGTCCACACGATCGCCGACATCCCTTCCGAGGGAACGGGGCTCGGCTCCTCCTCGAGTCTCACGGTCGGCCTCCTGAACGCGCTCTACGCGTATCGGGGGGTCCTCAAGGATCCGGCGGAGCTCGCCGAAGAGGCGTGCCGTATCGAGATCGACCGGCTCGGGGGAACCCTCGGAAAGCAGGACCAGTACATCGCCGCCTTCGGGGGGGTTGAGTACCTCGACTTCCGCGCGGACGACACGGTCCGCGCCTCGCCGATCCCGCTCTCGACGGACCACCGTCTCGACCTCTCCGATCACCTCTCCCTATTCTACACGGGGATTACCCGGAAGGCCCAGGGGATTCTGGTCGAGCAGAACTCGCGCACGGCCGAGAACAAGGAGTCGCTCTTCCGACTGCGCGAGCTCGCAAGCGAGGCGCGCAGGGCGATCGTCGGTCACGACTGGGCGGGGCTCGGCGGGATCCTCGATGAGGGCTGGCAGCTGAAGCGCCGCCTCACGGCGGGGATCACGAGCACCGAGATCGACCGCCAATACGCGGCCGCCAAGGCGGCCGGCGCCTTCGGCGGTAAGATCACCGGCGCCGGCGGGGGCGGTTTCCTGCTGCTCCTCCATCCTCCCGAACGGAGCCGTCAAATAGCGGAGGCCCTGTCGCCGATGGCGCGGCTGCCCGTTCGGATTACTCCCGAGGGCTCGCGCATCCTGTTCGTGGGACGATGACCGACCTCGCGACCCTCCCCGGGTACGTCCGGAAGTACGTCGAGGAAGCGCATGCGGCGCTCGACGCGCCGTACTTCGTGACCGCCGTCGAGAAGATCGCGGCGGCGCTCCTTCAAGCCCGGGCCGAGGACAAGACCGTCTTCTTCTTCGGGAACGGAGGGAGCGCCTCGACAGCCTCGCATTTCGTCACCGACATCGCAAAGGTCGCCGGGGGGACGGAGGCGAAGGGACCGGGGAAGCGGTTCCGCTGCATCTGCCTCAACGACAACGTCCCCGGGGTCACCGCCTGGGCGAACGACGTGAGCTACGCCGCGGTATTCGCGGGCCAGCTCCGGGCGCTCGCCGTGAAGGGCGACGTCGTGGTCGCGATCTCGGGAAGCGGGAACTCCCCGAATGTCCTCGAAGGCGTACGGGCCGCCCGGGAGATGGGCCTCACGACGATCGGGCTCACCGGGATGGGCGGCGGGAAGCTCAAGGATCTCGTGGACGTGGCGCTCGTGGTGCCCTCGAACAGCATGCAGCACACCGAGGACACGCACCTCGTCACGCTCCACGTGCTGACCGCGTACCTGCGCGACGAGCAGCCGATCCGCGACCGATGATGGTCCGGGTCCGGGACTACATGATCCTCGAGGTCGAGCATCTCCGCTCGACCACCAAGATCCGCGACGCGATTGAGAAGGTGACGAAGAGCCGTCACCACGGCCTTCCCGTGACCGACGAGACCGGGCGTCTCGTAGGATTCGTCAGCGCGAAGGAGCTCCTCCGGCACGTCACCGAGTCCGACACCCCGATCTCGAAGATCATCCGACCGGGGACCTACACCGCGTCTCCCGAGACCGGGCTCGACGACGCGGCGCGGATCATGTTCCGGCTCGGGCTTCGGGACCTCCCGATCATCGACGAGAACGGCAAGCTCTGCGGGATCCTCTCGAACCTCGACGTCGTCCGTTCCCACTTCGAGCGCGCGTCGCCGATGAAGGCGGACACGCTGAAGCGGCTGCTCGCCGACCGCTACAGCCTCCCGTTCTCAGCGCGACGGGGGCTCGTCCCGATCTCGAAACTCACCCCGACCCAGTGGAAGGTGTTCGAAGACGAGCTCGAGGGCCGACGCTACGAGCTCGAGCGCGGTTTCGCGGAGCCGGTGCTCGTCGTCCAGAAGGGGGACAAGTGGATCCTCGTCGACGGTCACCACCGGGCGCTCGCGGCCCGGGAGATGGGGCTCACCCAGCTCCAGGCGTTCATCCTCACGTGCGACCGGCCCGAGGAGTTCGCGGCGAAGGAGACCGGTTTCGAGCGGATGGCCCAGGAGCACCACCTCGCGACGGTCTCGGACATCGAGATCGACCGGTCCAGCCATCACCCGCTGATCGAGGTCACCACCCAGCTCCTCCGTCGGTTTGAGGGGGGAAGCGCTCCCGAGGGCCCCACCTCGAGCCCGTGAGCCGCCCGGCGCTCCGCGGCGAGGGACGGGCGCCCTCGGTTGATACCGGGGGAATTTGAGCGGGGGCGTCGTCGGACTCGTCGGCCGATGAACCTCCCGTTCCCGTCCCTTCTGTTCACCCCATCCCTCGTACCGTTCGCGGTCATCGCGCTCGCGATGATCGGGATCACGGTCTTCCTACTCGGAAAGGTCCTTCCGGCGGACGGGCGCCCGCCCCTCGTCACCCAGATGGTGATCGCCCTCGCGGTGCTCGGTGGCGGCAGCCTCCTGCTCCTCTCGCTCCTCTTCGTCTTCCTCAATCCGAACGCCACGGAGTCCTGGACGTTCGTGCTGCTCGCGTTCAACTTCATGATGATGTTCCCGGCCGGGATCTGGTTCGTCGGTCTCGTGGTGTTCCGGGACCGCCGCATCGACGCGGGAAGCTGGTTCTGGCCGGCCACGCTCGCCGTCGTCACGACCGGTTCCGAGGCGCTGATGGGGGTGCTGTTCGCCTACGGCACGGTCGCCGGGCCGACCACGACCTTGGCCGCGCTCGCCACCGGCCTCACCTCGGTCTGGTTCTTCTGGTCGATGGCGGCCGTGATGGCGGCGCTCCTTCTTTGGGCGCCGCTCGGGAGACTCGAGCGGTGGGCCCTCGTCACCCTCGCCGCGGCGGCGGTGCTCGGGCCGTGGGTTACTTCGTTCCCGCTGATCGGGGGGCTCTTGATGGCGGTCCTGATGGCGTTCGCGTTCGTCGCCTTGATCCGGTCCCTTCAGCGGGGCGACGTCGCGCCGAACGAGGGGCGCCTACTCGTTGCGGTCGCAGCGGCGTTCCTTTCGATGACGGTGAGCGGCCTTCTGGTCGCGTTCACGGCCGGAGCGGTCACGTCGTCCCTTGCGTTCGGTTCAGTGATGGGGATCGTCATGGGGGTGGAGGTCGCCTATCTCATCCGCCGGTACTATCGGGGCCGGATGGCCCGGCCCTGGCTGGTCCGGTCGGTCGAAGAGACCGACACTCTCGCTGCCGGGGCCCCTCCGCCGTGGGAGTCGCACCGGGATTCTCGTCCGGGCGAACGACCGACTCCGTAGCCGTAACAGGGCGTCCGGCCCGGTCCCGCGGATATTCGTACACTAGCGATATCAACCGTACCCAGGTCCCGGCGCCGTCAGGGAGTTCCGTGACCGACGGCCACGTTCGACCGCCCCGGATCCTGCGCCGCGCGCTCCCGTGGTTCCTGGCCGCCGGGCTCCTCGTCTCGGTCGGTCTTCCCTCCGCGGCCGCGCTCTCCATCCTCCCGACGGCCCCGGCGATCGGCTTCGCGCATCCTCTCGCGACGTCGGAGAACGTCACCGTGAACCTCACGGACCGTCCGTCATTCTCCCCCCAATTCGTTTCGATCCCCGCGGGTACGTCCGTCTCCCTCCATCTCGTGAATCAAGGGCAGTTCGGCCACACGTTCACGCTGACGAAGACCCCGGGCGCCCGCATCCCGTCGTCCCTCACCCCGACGGGAGTCTACTCCTGGTTCCATACGAACGGCACCCTCGCGAACGTATCGCTCGCGGCCGGCACGCAGGGATGGGCAAATCTCTCGTTCAACGCCTCGGAGGGATTCGATTCGTTCGAGTTCGCGTCCGTCGTGCCGTACCAGTTCCAGGCCGGAATGTGGGGCTTCCTCAACCTCTCCTCCACCGCGCCGAGCCTCTCGCTGAGCGAGAACACCACCGACTCGCTCGCCTTTGCGCCGAACGTGCTCGCCGCGAGTCCGAGCCACTATCCGGTCGTCGTCGGGATCCTCGTCACGAACGAGGGGACCTTCGGGCACACCTTCACCATGGCTCCTCAGTCGAACGTGACGCTCTCTCCCACGAACTTCACGCAGTACTTCCAGAGCCATCCCCCGCTCGTGAACGCGGCGGTGCCGGCGATCCCCGGGGGTGCCGTCCGGGCCAACTTCACCATCCCGGGGCCGGGAGTCTACGAGTACATCTGCACCATCTCGGGCCACTTCCAGAACGGGATGTTCGGGTTCTTCTACGTCGGAGTGCCGGTCCCCGCTCCGCCGCCCACGCCGAGCACCGCGATCGTCGACGGATGGGTGCTCGTCGGCTCCGCGATCCTGCTCGGGGTCGGCGTCATCTTCGCGGGGGTCGCCGCGCTGGCGGGTCGTTTCCCTCCGCGGGTGAGCCCACCGGGGCATCATCCGTAGGGTGTCCGGCGGCTCCGGTCCGAGGAGGCGCCCGAGCACCCCGCGGCCCGACGAGATTCCCGGGTCCCCCGGATCGTCCCGTCTCCGGGTCGTCCGCTCGCGTCCCGCTTAGGAGATCTCTAGGAGCGAACGCATCGTTCCGTGGAACGTTCCGCAGAACTCGGTGCACTGAATCACATAAGAGGTACCGGGAGCCGCGTTCGGGACGGTGAAGGCGTAGTGGTTCACGCGGCCGGGGATCGCGTCGATGCGGACACCGAGCGCCGGAATGTTGAACGAGTGGATCACGTCGGCACCGGTGACGTTCACCTGCACGACCGCACCGGGAGGCGCCCACAAGGCGCAGTTGTTCACCGTGTTGGTCGTCGGGTCATAGGCGGAGTTGCAGTCGGTTCCGTTCGCCGGGTACTTGAACTCCCAGTACCACTGATGCCCCGTCACCTCGACGTACTCGGTCGGGCTCGCGGGCAAGGCGTCAAGGTGGTAGACGAGGATCGTCGAATAGACCGCCACGCCCGTGATCAGGGCGACCGTCGCGAGCGTCCAGGCGACTTCGAGCTTGTTAACCATAACGTCGGTTCTTCACCTTCGGGTCGCGGAACTTCCAGAGCGAGTAGATGAGAAACGCGAAGGTGATGATCGCCCCCGCCGCCGACATCGCGACCATCACCCAGACGAGCGCATTGGTCTGCTGAAGGTCGGTCGGGCCCGACGCGATCACGCCCGGGACAGCGAGCGCGAGCGACGCGGCGGGCGATCGAACGGCAGCTCCCAGCCGGACGGGCACGGAGGTCATGGGGATGCTCGAGCTACATATTCCCCGCGTACGAACCGGACGGCTAGCGATCCCGGTCGGTCGCGGACTCCCAGATCCGCCGGGGTTCGTACATAGGGGCTTTGAATCTCACCCGCCGTCCCGCGAGCGGTCTCCTCACGTGCGGTGCGCAATGAGATCGGGAGCAGATCGGAACCGCGCACTCGCCATCGCCCTCGGGATCGTCCTCGTAGCCGGCTCCTTCGCCGGTCTCGGAGCCGTCCGGGTGACTCAGGCCCGGGCTCTCCCGACGACCGGCACGAGTTCCCTCGACATCACGGCCACCGGCTCCTTCTCGTACGCGCCGAACGAGTTCCAGGACATTCCGACCAACACGTCGATCTCGGTCTCCTTCACCGACGCCTCCGCCCTCGCCCACACGTTCACGATCATCGGAAAGGAAGGCTGGGTGATTCCGACTTCGATTAGGGAGAGCGACTTCAACACGCTCGTCTTCGGGAACTCCCCGAAGGTGCTCTACAACCTCAACGTCAGCGGGACGGGAACGACCCCGGGCAACTTCACCTCCCCCGGTCCGGGCTGGTACGAGTTCGTCTGCACCGAGCCCGGCCACTTCTCCGAGGGGATGTACGGGTTCATCGCGTTCGGGATCAACCTCCCCGCGAACCTGACGGTCTCGAGCGCGGCGCCCGGGCCGGGGTCCGCGCTGTTCATCATCATCGGGACGATCGTCGCGCTCGTCGTGATTGCGCTCGTGCTGGGATTCGTGGCCGGACGGCGCAAGGGAGCGCAGCACGAGATGGCCCCGGAGCGCCTCGGCTACGCCGAGCCCCCCGCCGAGGATCGGCCCCTCCCGCCATCGTCCGGTGGCTCCGGACACTCCTGAGCCGATTCGAGCCAAGGGGCTAATTCCGGCCCCAGAGGTCGCTCAGGTAGCAACACAACGTTCAAAAAGGGACCCCAGAATGGCTACGGAACCCGTAGTAGGTTGGGGGCAATCGAATGGCGTGGGGAAACCCGAACCGTGAGCGTCGCGTACTGAAAGCCGGCCACTCATCCATCGCGGTGACCCTACCGAAACCGTGGGCAGAGGCGATGAACATCCGACCGGGGGACCTAATCGTCTTCGACCAGAACGATGACGGCACGCTCTTCCTGAAGCCGGCGCCGCTCCCTGGCGGCGATTCTCCCGTGGCCCCGTTCCTCGTGCAGGCCCGGTCGTTCGACACGCCCGGCGTGCTCGAGCGCCTCATCGTCGGGGCGTACCGCGTCGGGCATGACGCGATCGAGATCCGCACGGACGTCCCGCTCGCTCCGGAACGGATCGAGGAGCTTCACCAGGCGGCCCGGAGCCTCCTCGGGGTCTCGTTGGTCGCCCAGGAGCCGACCCGGGTGGTACTCCAGAATTTCATCGATCCGTCGAAGTACGGGCTGCCCCAGCTCGTGCAGCGGGTCCGCATGATCCTGCTCGCCTTCCTCGAGGAGATGGAGGACGTCGTTCAGAAACGCACCCGGAGCCGCCGCATCAGCACCCTCGAGGAAGAGTCCGCGAAGGTGCTGGCACTTCTCGTGCGCCAGCTGTTCCTCGCCAGCCGCGACTGGTCGCTCGCCCGGCGGATCGGAAGTCCCGACCCACGCCAACTGCTCGAGTGGCGCGTCGTGGTGCACGCCCTCGAGGAGCTCGCCGACCTGTTCGGCGCGACCCTGCGCACGCTCAACGAGGACGCCGCGCGTCTCCCGGACGCGGGGGTCGCGGCGCTTTCGGGGTATCTCCCCGACCTCAAGGAGCAGATGAAGGCGGTCTTCGACGCCCTCATCCGGCCGTCGCTCGACCGCGCCTGTGACGTCTACCACCAGGGGATCCAGCTCGGCGGCGGGACCCTCGTGGGGAACGGCAAGGGCCGCGCGGTTCGTCCGCCCGCGAGCGTGCGAACCCCCACATTGCTGCTCGAACGAGGCGCCGGCTGCCTCTCGCTGCTCGCCCGCATCGCGATCGACCGTGCGGTCGCGGGCGGCACCGAGACGATTCTCGTCGAGGCCGCCTGACGGCGCCGGCCGGGGCTTTATCCGCCCCCTGTCCGGACCGTTCCTACGAGTTGAACCCTCCCGTACGAACGTCATATCGGAGCCGTCCGAGTGGTCGCCGCAGGGTAGCCGATGTTCGACTCGATCGACGACTGGTTGATCATAGCCGTGGTGGCGGGGATTCTGTTCTACGGGTCCTCGAAGATCCCGCAGTTGGCGCACAGCCTTGGGCGCTCCGTCGGTGAGTTCAAGAAGGGCCGCGCGGAGAGCGAGCGGGAACTGAAGGCCGAACAGGCCGCGGCGGCCAGCAGCTCGACTTCCTCAGGTCCGACCCACTGAACGCGCACCCCGCGGTCCGGCATGCGCGAGGGTTGCGATCGAGAAACGAAGGGATCCGGCGAGGGTCTGGTCACCTCTCCAACCGAACGAGGAGCCCGTGACTGATGGGCGACCTCGATCGTCTCCTCGGGGTCCTCGCGGAGGCTCGGCACCGCCTCATTCGGATCGCGCTCGTCCTGGGTCCGCTCTTCGGGTTCCTTTTGTTCTTCGAGCTCAAGCCGATCGCGATCCCCGTCGCGATTCCCGGGGTGGCGCGCTCGATCCCGTTCGCGTATCCGTGGCCGAACCCGTTCTACAACATCACGGCGCAGGTGTTCCTCGCGATGGTAGCGTGGATGCTGC
>DASPQG010000043.1:0-4987 GCA_035625085.1 Thermoplasmata archaeon | reverse complement strand
GGGCAGCTCGCTCGCGGCCAACGACATCGCGATCAACGCCCTCGTGGTCACCAACTTGGCGGCCGCCGCGGCCGGTGTAAGTTGGATGTTGATGGACTGGATCTTCAAAGGGAAGCCTTCGGCGGTCGGGATGTGCATAGGGTTCGTCTGCGGCTTGGCGGCCGTGACCCCGGCGTCCGGGTACGTCGGGCCTCAGTTCTCGCTCGTGATCGGGATCGTCGCGGGCGTGGCTTGCAACCTCGTCGCGGGCTGGCGGGCGAGGACCCGTCTCGACGACTCGCTCGATGTGTTCGCCTGTCACGGGATCGGGGGGATGTGGGGCACCGTCGCGACGGGCCTGTTCGGTTCGATCGTGATCAACGCCGCGGGCCAGAACGGCCTCGTCTACGGCAACGTGCACTTCGCGCTGCTCCAGATGTTCGCCGTCGCCGTCGTGGCGACCTTCGCGTTCATCGGGACCTACGTGATCCTGAGGATCATCAACTTCTTCTCCCCGCTGCGGACGAGCAAGGAGGAGGAGAAGGCCGGGCTGGACGAAGTCCACTTCGGCGAAGAGGCGTATTACCCCGCCTCGGAGTGATCCCAGAGTGGAACCTTCCCGCCGACGGGTTCATCCCCCGAATAGACCCGGGGCGTGGGAAACGGCCGTCCCTGGACCATCGAGCGATTCCGGCCGAGTCTCCGCGCTCAAAGGGGAACCGTACCCTTGATCGGCGACCCGCTCGAATAACCCACGACCGCCAACCCGAGCCCCTTCCCCGCGATCGAGGTCCCCGTGACGACGATCAGGACCGTCCCGTTCTCGATCGGAACATTCCACGCCCCGTGGGTGACCGACGTCCAGCCGGCCCCGAAGGTGTACGTGAGCAGGTTCGATCCGTTCGGCGCGGCGAGGGCGATGTACCAAGAAAGGGTGGACGGGTTCGGTGGAGACCCCGCACAGACGTTCGAGGGAGTAACATTCGCCACCACACCGAGATCGTTGACAATGTCGCCATCGAAAATCTCGTACACGCGCGGGCTGACATCCCCGGTGGTCACGGCGGAGGAGGCGTTGGCCCAGGTGACCCGTTCGGTGTAGGCCGGCCCTCCGCTTCCGCATGTGACCTGGCCGACCACCGGCGTGCCGAAAGTGACGGTGATCGGAGGCCCCGGGTTGGGGGGACCGGAATTCGAAGGGGTGAACGGGCGGGCGGAGACGATGGCGTAGATCCCCAGCACGATGATGGCGACGACCACGATCTGGAGCACGCGTTCCCGACGAACGCTTCGCCGCTGGGTCTGACTTTCGCGAAAGGAGCGGGCCCGTCCCTCGTACGTGCCCGGTGGCGCGGGCTCTCCTGCACGGGGAGGCCCGGTGGGGGGTGAGCCGAGGAGCTTCGCGGAGGACGCCCCGTCGCTCTCGGATGCGGGAACCGCCCCGGTGGAGTCGGTCATGACTCTCGAGCCGTCGCGGAGATGAGATCGAGGTACGCCTCTTCGAGGATCAGCGAGCTGTTCGCGAACTGGGCGACCGGGCCCATCCCCTGGCAAAGCGAAAGAAGGCGAACCCGGGTCTCCTCGCTGCCGTCAAAACCGATGCGCCAGCGGCGGTCGGAAAGCACTTCGACCTGCGACGCGACCCCTCGGAGGACGGTCATCGGGTCCGCCGAGACTGGCCGGGCGAACTCAACGTCGACAGCACGCGGGCGAATCCGCTCCGCGACGCCCTCCACCCGATCCTGCAGCAACATCCGACCGTGATGCAAGAAGATCAGCTGATCGCACACTTCCGTCACTTCGAGCATCTGGTGGGAGCTCATGAGAATCAGATGGTCGCGTTTGAGCGCCTTGAGGAGCCGTCGGACCAGTACTCGCTCCGCCGGGTCGAGTCCGCTCGTCGGTTCATCGAGGAGCAGAACGGTGGGATCCCCCATGAGGGTCGAGGCGATCGCCACCCGTTGGAGCTGGCCCTTCGAGAGCCATCCGATTCGATAGCCAAGGGGCGGCAGGTCCAGGAGCTCGTGGCATCGGTCGACCTCCCGGTCGACATTCTCCCGTGTGAGCCCCCGGGAGCGCCCGACCACGTCCAGCGCTTCGTAGACGTTCAGCGTCGGGTACGGCTCCGGGGTCTCGATCAGGGCCCCGACATCCCAGAGAGCCCTCCGTCGGCTCACCTGGGGATCCACGCCGTTGAGATACGCGTGGCCCCGCGACGGGCGGAGCAGGCCGACCAGGAGCTTCAGCGTCGTCGTCTTGCCCGCGCCGTTCGGACCGAGGTATCCCACGGCGCCAGCTCCCTCGAACTCGAAGGTGAGATTCGATAGCGCCGGCGGCCCGGTGCGGAACGATTTCGATAGGTCCCGGACCGCGAACGACCCCATGCTCACCCCGTCGACTCCTTGCGCTGATAGAGGTACGCGCTGAACGGGAGGAAGATCGCCACG
Organism: Thermoplasmata archaeon; assembly: GCA_035625085.1. Classification (GTDB taxonomy): domain Archaea; phylum Thermoplasmatota; class Thermoplasmata; order Lutacidiplasmatales; family UBA184; genus Lutacidiplasma. The sequence goes on along the minus strand of DASPQG010000043.1, from coordinate 2,561 downwards.
TAGGCGGCCATGATCTCGAGCCCCTCGATGACGGTGGCCGCCCAGAGGTAATAGTACTGGTCTTCTCCGACGGGAATCGCCTGCACGTGGATGAAGTCGGTATCGAGCACCGCGGCCATCGCGCCACCGGCGTAGGTCAGGGAGAACCACGGCTCGTAGCCCGCGAGCTCGACGACCGCTTGCAAGGTGGTGAATCCCACGTAGAGCGCGACGAGGGTGAACAGGACGCCGGCGGCCGGCGACCGGACGTAGGCGCTCACGCAAAAGGCGACACTCAGCGCGGCCAGGGAAAACAGGGCCGCAATTCCGAACGACTCCGCCAGACGGTCCCACGGAACGTCGCGCGCGCCGAAGAAGTAGACGCCGCCGCCCGCCGCGAACGCGTAGGTGACACCCACGACCGCCAACGTCACCAGGCTGGCCGCGGCGTAGCGGCCGGCCAGGAGCACCGATCGCCGGATCGGAAGGACCAGCATGTAGTAGCCGGCGCCGGTCGAGAAGTCGACGCTGAGCGCGTCTCCTCCGAACAGTGCGGCCGCGAGGACGATCCAGAGGCCGGTGTACATGAGGAAGTTGCTGAGGTACTCGGATGCCTTGTACAGCTGCTCGAACTGCACGGTCGCGACGCCCGCATCGACCTGAAAGGCCAGCGTGAGGGCGGAGACGACGGCCGCGAGACCCAGCAGCCCGAGAAACCGGTTGGTGCGAAAGTAGTGTCCGAGCTGGTGGACGGTCACAATGGCGAACTGCTCGAGATCCGACACACGACGACGGGGAACTCTCGCCGTCACCGGGACTGAGGATGCTTCCCCCGTGGCGGTGCTCACGGCGATCCTCTGGGCCGGTCGAGACCCTTCAGGCTAGGACTGGTTCGAACGCATCCGCCCGAGTCGCACGTCGTGCCACCCCCGGTACCGGCGAGGAAAAACAGCCCCGACCGGTTGCTTAAACCTTTCTTGGCTCAAGACGGACGGAACCCGAATCCGGTTGCCGTGAGCCTGAGCAAGAAATCGAACAGGGATCAACCGAGAGCGACGCGCTCGGAAGATCGCGTCGGGACGGCTCGTCGTGGAATCGACGGAATCTGAGGCCCATCGGCCGGCGCGACTTCGCCCTTCACGAAGGGATTATCTGAGGCGGACGACGTCTTTTTTCCGGCAAGGGCCGCGAGGAAGACGATGCGGGCGAGGACGGCGATTGCGCTCGCGATGGTGATGCTCGTCGTCGTCGGATCCCTCACCCTAACGATCTCCACCGCTCGAGCCGGCTCGCCGTCCTCGGTCGCCGGCTCGAGAGTGGGCTGGATCAACATCTCGGCGGTGGGAACCTATGGCTACTCGCCTCCCAATCTACAGCAGGTGCCGACGAACGCGACCATCACGGTCACGTTCACCGATCAATCCAACATGGCCCACACGTTCACGATCATCGGCAAGGAGGGCTGGGTCGTCCCTACCGACTACCGCGCCGACCAGATCAACGCTCTCGCCTACGGCCACTCCCCGCCGGCCCTGGACAACGCGAACGTGAGCGGGCCCGGGGACGTGAACGTGACCACCTTCGAATCCCCGGGGCCGGGTTGGTACGAATTCATCTGCACCGTCTCGGGTCACTTCCAGTCCGGAATGTACGGCTTCGTGGCCTTCGGCATGAACCTGCCCTCCAACATCTCCTCGACGAATCGGACCGCGCTCAGCGGCTCGCTGAGCTTTAGCCCCCTCGACGCGGCGCTGATTGGCATCGTGGTGGTGATCGGCGCCTCGCTCCTCGTGGTATGGCGACGCCGTCGAGCACGCAATCTGCCGCCGGAGGCTCAGCGCTGAGCCACGCTCGGTTTGTCCCCTTTCCAACAGCGGCGCGACCGTTGAGATCGACTTCAGCCCGGGGCGCCGCATATGTCGGAGCGTCGCCCGCGCCTCCTAGTTAGCTATTACACGGTGTCGTAGGTTTCGTTCCACTCGGCGTCTTGGGTTAAATAGGGGGTCCCGGGTGATATCGCCTCGAAGTGGGGGAAGGCGATGTTCGACTCGATCGACGACTGGTTGATCATAGCCGTGGTGGCGGGGATTCTGTTCTACGGGTCCTCGAAGATCCCGCAGTTGGCGCACAGCCTCGGGCGCTCCGTCGGTGAGTTCAAGAAGGGCCGGATGGAGGTCGAGCGAGAGCTGAGGGCAGAACAGGCAAAGTCGGCGAGCGGGTCCGCTCCCCCCGGCTCGACGCCGTAGCTCCGACATCCGCCGCCTCATTGTGCGGGGGTCCGTTCAGAAGGAAGCTGCGGCATCATCGGTCGGAGCGATAGGGCGAGGCGAGGAACCCTCGATCGATGGGCGACCTCGATCGTCTCCTCGGGGTCCTCGCGGAGGCTCGGCACCGCCTCATTCGGATCGCGCTCGTCCTGGGTCCGCTCTTCGGGTTCCTCCTGTTCTTCGAGCTCAAGCCGATCGCGATCCCCGTCGCGATTCCCGGGGTGGCGCGCTCGATCCCGTTCGCGTATCCGTGGCCGAACCCGTTCTACAACATCACGGCGCAGGTGTTCCTCGCGATGGTAGCGTGGATGCTGC
>DASPQG010000042.1:0-2919 GCA_035625085.1 Thermoplasmata archaeon | reverse complement strand
TGTCCTGGGCCCACTCGAAGTAGCTCACGGTGACCCCGCCCGCGTTCGCGAGAATGTCCGGGAGCACGGTGATCTTCTTCTGGAAGAAGATCGCGTCGGCCTCCGGGAGGGTCGGGCCGTTTGCCGCTTCGGCGATGAGCTTCGCCTGGACCTTGTCGGCGTTCTTCGCGGTGAGCTGGTTCTCGAGCGCCGCGGGGACCAGGATGTCCACCTTGAGCTCGAGGAGCTCATCGTTCGAGATGGTCTTCGCGCCGGGGAAGCCGACCACCGAGCCGGTCTTCGCCTTGTGCTCCTCGAGGGCGTGGGGGTTGAACCCGTCGGCCTTGTAGATCCCGCCCTTCGAGTCGGAGGCGGCGACGATCTTCGCGCCCTGGTCATCGTTGAGGAGGTTCGCGCAGACGCTGCCCGCGTTGCCGTATCCCTGGACCGCGACCGTCCCGTTCTTCACGCGGACGCCCGCGTCCTTCGCGGCCTCGCGGATCGTGTAGGCGCATCCTCGGCCGGTTGCTTCCCCGCGGCCTTCGCTGCCGCCGAGGGCGATCGGCTTACCGGTGACCACACCGGGGACCGAGTAGCCCTTCTGCATCGAGTACGTGTCCATGATCCAGCTCATCGTCTGGCTGTCGGTGTAGACGTCCGGCGCCGGAATGTCCATCTCCGGCCCGATGATCGGGGCGATCTCGCTCGCGTAGCGGCGGGTGAGCCGCTCGAGCTCGGCCTTCGTCATCGCCTTCGGGTCGCAGATGACGCCGCCCTTGGCGCCCCCGTAGGGGATGTTGACGACGGCGCACTTCCAGGTCATCCACGCGGCGAGCGCCCGGACCTCGTCCAGCGTCACCTGGGGGTGGTAGCGGATTCCGCCCTTGGTCGGGCCGCGGGCCATGTTGTACTGAACGCGGTGCCCGGTGAACACCCTGAGGCTGCCGTCGTCCATCCGCACCGGGAAGTTGACCGTCAGCTCCCGCTTCGGGTGCTTCAGCATCTCGCGCGAGCCGTCATCCAGCTTGATGAGGTCCGCGACGATGTCGACTTGCTTCTTCGCTGTCTCGAACGGATTGATGGTAGAACTTTCGTTCGCCATTGCCGCACCTGGGTGGCAAAAGGACCGTTCCCGGCTACTTGAACGTGACGCGCCCTGTGCGAGGGTGCCGCACGCTTTTCTCCCACAAGGGCGGTTCACGTCGGCGTACGGAACCGCGCCCGCTCGAACGGCTGCCAGCCGGCCGGCGGCATCGCACGGAGGCCGTTCGCGTGGGCGAGCCACGCGCCCCGGCCCCGCTCCACGCGGCCGACGACCGTGAGCCGCCCTCCTACCCGCGCGACGGCCGCGGAGGCGCGCGGGACCGCGTGCGGCGGGAGCGCGGCGAAGAGCTCGTAGTCGCCGCCGAAAAGGGCGACCGTCCGACGGGCTGCGCCGGCGGGGAACCGCCGCCGGACAGGGGATGCGAAGGGGATCCTTTCCTCTTCGACCACCACCCGGACCCGGCTCGCTTCGGCGAGGAGACGGGCGGAGTCCGCCAGGCCGTCCGAGGTATCGAGCATCGCGTGGGCGTACCGGGCGAGCGCGATACCCTCGCGGACCCGGGGTCGGACGGCCAGCATGCCCGCCAGTGCCCGAGCCCGATTCCGCGGGGTCCGATTCAGCGTCCATGCGGCGAGCCCACCCCGCCCGACATCGCCGGTCGTCACGAGCCGGTCGCCGGGTCGAGCGCCGCTGCGCGGGACGAGCCGCCCGGGCGTTCCCCAGCCGACCACGGTGCTGACGAGGGAACGAACGGGGGAGGGCTTCGTGTCGCCTCCGACCACATGGGCGCCGTGGCGACGAGCCATCGCCTCGGCTCCCCGGAGCACCCCCTCGGCCCAGCGGCGGGGCGTTCCCGGCGGGATCAGAAGAGCGATCACCACGGCGACCGGCGTGGCTCCCTTCGCGGCGACGTCCGAGAGGCTGACGGCGGTGGCGGCTGCGCCGACGAGCTCGGACGGCGACTCCGGCAGGAAGTGCGTGCCCTCCACCAGCGCGTCCGTCGACACGACCGCAACCTGTCCGGGCGGAGGGCGGAGCGCCGCCGCGTCGTCGCCGAGCGGGAGCAGGCCGTTGTGGCCGGCCCAAAGATGGCGGGCCAGCCAGGCGTGGAACTCGCGCTCGCGGACCGGCCGGCCCGTCGGTCGAGCGCGCCCTCCCATCGGCCCTACTTGTACGGGATGAACTCCTTCCCGAGGAGCTCCCCGCCCAGAATGATTCGCATGATGTTGAGCGCCCCCTCGGCACCGACCATGTAGCTCATGACCCCCCGGAACCCGAGGTCGAGGCCGACGTCGTTCGTGTAGCCCGCGGCGCCGAACCACATCATCACGCGTTTCACGCACTCGAACGCGATCGGCGGTGCGGTCAGCTTCACCGAAGCGACCACCTTCATGACCTCCGAACGGTGGGCGCGGTCACCCTGGAGGGTGTACTTGTCGAGCAGCCAGGCAGCGCGCCGGCACTGCCACTTCACGGCCTCCACCTGCGCCCAGAGGTCCGCGAGCTCGAACTGGACCGCCTCGAACTTCCCGAGCGGGCTCCCGAACGCCGTGCGTTCGCGGATCCACGCCGTCCCCGTCTCGAGCGCCCGCTCGGCGGCGCCGATGCAGGCCGCGCTGACGAACGTCCGCGCGACCATGAACCCTTCCATCGCGGTCTGGAACCCCTTCCCCTCGGGCCCGACCAGGTTCCGGGCCGGGACCCGCGCGTCTTGGTAGGTGAGACCGCCGGTCGAGATTCCCATCCGGCCCATATTGTGAAAGCGCTGGGTGGTGATTCCCGGGAGCCGGGTCGGGACGTACAGGAACTCGAACCCGCCGCCCGGGGCCTTCGCGAGGGTGAGGTGGCCCCCGCCGAGTGCCTTCGCCTCTTCCACTCCCGAGATGAACGACTTC
>DASPQG010000041.1:0-53615 GCA_035625085.1 Thermoplasmata archaeon | reverse complement strand
CTGCGCCCGGGTACCGACGAAGGGTCCCTCTCGACTCTACGCGGACGGGTCGTCCGCCGAGGATGACGTGAGGACAACCCCGGTGTCCGATACCCCCAGCCGGGGTCAGACCCCGGAGAGGGCGTGCGCCTACCGTGAGGGTGGTCGTTACGGCTGGGGAACAATCCTCCCGGCCGGAGCGCCCGCGTACCGCCGTCTCGGGGGGTTCCCCATATACGTCATGCGCCGTTCGGCGCGAGAGGGACGACGGTGACCTCGATGGACGGTCGGGCGCTGGCGGGCCAGATCCGGGACGCCGTCCACTCGGCCGTTGTCGGGCGGGAAGACGCGCTCGAACAGGTGCTGACCGCACTGGTCGCCGACGGCCACATCCTGCTCGAGGACCTCCCCGGGCTCGGCAAGACGCTGATCGCGAAGTCGTTCGCGGCGGCGCTCGGGCTCGAGTTCCAGCGGGTGCAGTTCACGGCGGACCTGCTCCCGCAGGACATCACGGGCGGCGCGGTCCTGGACCCCGCCGGCGGCGGGTTTGCGTTCCGAAAAGGTCCGGTGTTCACGAACGTCCTCCTAGCGGACGAGATCAACCGGGCGCCCCCAAAGGTGCAGTCGGCGCTCCTCGAGGCGATGCAGGAGTACCAGGTGACGAGCGAACGGTCGACCTACCCGCTCCTACGGCCGTTCCTGGTCCTCGCGACCGAGAATCCGCTCGAGCTCGAAGGAACGTATCCGCTCCCCGAGGCCCAAGTCGACCGGTTCCTGATCCGCCTCAAGATCGGGTACCCGACTCCCGAAGAGGAACGGGCGATCCTCGACCGGCGGCGGGAACGCAAGATGGAGAACGCGACGGTCCCCCGGGTCGCCGACGTGGCGACGTTCGTGGGGCTGCAGCGGTCCGTCGAGGAGGTCACGCTCGACCCGAGCCTCGTCAACTACATCGTCGAGCTCGTGGGGGCCACGCGACGCGACCCGCGGAGCGAGGTGGGCGCCTCCCCCCGGGGCTCGCTCGCGCTCCAGAAGCTGTCGCGGGCGCGCGCCCTCCTCGACGGGCGCGACTTCGTGCTGCCGGACGACATCAAGGCGTACGCCCTTCCCGCGCTCGCGCACCGGATTATCGTAAAGCCGGAGCCGTGGATCCGAGGCGTCCGCGGGACCGACATCGTGCGCAACGCGCTCGAAGCGACGAGCGTGCCAAAGCTCCGCTAGCCTGGCCCTTCCCGAACGGAAACGGTTTTCAAGGCGGTCCGGGTCGACCTGCTCGTGCCCGCAGAGCGCGTGGTCGTAATCGCCGACCCGATTGACCGGGAGGCGCTCGACCGATTGAAGAGCGGACCGTGTCGGGTCGTCGATGCGAGCGCGGACCCCGCGTCGCTGCCGGGCCACCTCGCGGACGCCTGGGGGCTTATCGTACGGAGCCGAACCAAGGTCACGGCCGACCTGCTCGCGAAGGCCCCTCATCTCGAGTTCGTCGCCCGGGCCGGGGTCGGGGTCGACAACGTCGATCTCGCGGCGACCGCGAAGCGGGGGATCCGCGTGGTGAACGCCCCCGCGGCGGCGACCCAGAGCGTCGCCGAGCTGACGATCGCCTTCTACCTCCTGCTCGTCCGTGGTCTCTCCTCGTCCATCGCGTCGACGCGCGCCGGCAAGTGGGAGCGAGGGACGCACGGCCGCGAGCTTGCGGGGAAGACGGTCGGGTTCGTGGGCTACGGTCGAATCGCCCGTGAGGTCGCTCGGCGCCTCGAGCCGTTCCACGCGCGGGCGATCGCCTACGATCCGTTCGTTCCGAAGTCGGGCGACGCGACCGAGATGGTCCCGCTCGACGACCTCCTCGCCCGGGCCGACATCGTGAGCCTCCATGCCGCCGCGACCCCCGAGAACCGTCACCTCATGGACGCGCGGGCGTTCGAGCGGATGAAGCCCGGGGCCTTCCTCGTCAATGTCGCACGCGGCGCCCTCGTCGACGAGGCCGCCTTGCTCTCGGCCCTCTCGTCGGGCCGGCTCGCCGGCGCCGCGCTGGACGTCTATGAGGTGGAACCTCCCATGAACCGTGAACTGCTCGCGCACCCGAACGTGATCCCGACCCCGCACCTTGGCGCTTCGACCCACGAGGCGCAGCAGCGCGCCGGCACCGACACCGTGGACGAGGTGCTGCGGGCGCTCCGGGGGGAGCCGCTGACCGCGCTCGTGCCGGCTCCGGGAGGCGCGCGATGACGTTCGACCCGGAGACCACGACGTTCCTCATCGCCGGACCCGTGCGGATCCACCCGCGCGTCCTCCGCGCGATGTCGATGCCGTCGCTCAACCACCGGGGCGACTACTTCCACGGGATCGTCGCGGAGATCCGGGAGCTCCTGCCGGTCCTGTTCGGGGCGAAGGGGCACCAGGTGATCATCTCGGGCAGCGGAACCGCCGGCCTCGAGGCGATGTACTCGTCCCTGGTCCCGAAGGACGGGCGCACGCTCGTCCTCACGAACGGGAACTTCGGGGACCGGACGAACTCGATCGTCCGTCGGTGCGCCTCCAACGTGACGACGCTCTCCGCGCCGTGGGGCCAGGCCGTCCCGGCGGATTCGGTGAAGGCGGAGCTCGCGAAGGGCGACGTGAAGGCGGTCTGCCTCGTCCACAACGAGACCAGCGTCGGCCTCGCGAACGACCTCGGCGCGATCGCGCCCGCCATCCACGACTCAGGGGCGCTCTTCCTCGTCGACGGGATCAGCGCGGTGGCCGGAATCCCGCTCCCGATCGAGAAGTGGGGCGTCGACGCGGTCGTCGCCGGGAGTCAGAAGGGCCTCGCCGCTCCCGCCGGGCTCGCGCTGGTCCACCTCTCCGACCGGGCGGTCGCCGCCCTTCATCCGGGGACGTTCTACCTTGACCTCGCGGCGCATCTGAAATCGCTCGAGAAGAACGATACCCCGTGGACCCCGGCGGTCCCGCTCTTCCTCGCGTTGCGTGAGGCGCTATTGCTCCTCAAAGAGGAGGGGCTCGAGCACCGGCTCGAGCGGACTCACCAGCTTGCGGAGGCGTCGCGGGCGGCCATCGCGGCGCTCGGCCTCGAGCTGTTCCCGGACAAGCGGTTCGCCTCCGACACGGTCACCGCCGTGAAGAATCCCCCGGGGATGGGCGACCCCGAATTCCGCAAGGTGCTCGAGCGCCAGTACAACATCCTCCTCCAGGGAGGCCAGGCGGCGCTCGCCGGCAAGATCTTCCGGATCGGCCACATGGGAATCGCCGACTGGCCGGACCTCCTCGTCACCTTCGCCGCGATCGAGCGGATTCTCGGGAAGGCCGGGAAGCTCCCGTCCCCGGGACTCGCGCTGCGCGCGGTCGTCGACCGGATGCCGTAACCGGCTCTCCGCTCTCCCGCTGCGCGCGCGGCGTGACTAGATATCGACGATCACGCGCGCCCGGCCCCGCGCCGCGTCGAAGACGAGACCGTGCAGGGTCACCGCCTTCACCTCGATGCGCGCCGAGTGGCGTTTCGGGTCGAACGGCTCGCCCGAGACGCTCGCGACGAGCGCCGTCGGCGGGTTTCCGATCGGACGGGCCCGGATGTCCCGGGCCAGGAATCCGTCGGTCTGCTGAAGGACGATGAGCTCGGTCAGGAAGGCGACGACGAGCTCCGCCGGGTCCGCGCCCGACGCGCTCACCGCCCGTTCTTCCGTGCGACGGACCTTCCTCAGGTCGGTCATTAGAGCGAACAGGCCGAGCCCGAGTGCCTCGAAGAGAGCCGCTGGGTTGGCGCCGGTCGCCCAGATCCCGACGTCGGCGGTCGTGGGGAAGCTCCCCCACCTCCGGGCGCGAGAGGAGGAAACTCGATGGGCGTTCGTGGCCCTGAGGACGCCCCAAGGGACTTTAAGCGGCCGGCCGCTCGGTTCCCTTTCCCCCATGCGAGCGACCCTCGTGATCCCCACCCTCAACGAGGCGGCGTCGATCGCCCACGTTCTGCGGCTGTTCCGGACCGCCGCGGTCGAGGCGAACGACACCATCTTCCGAGGGGCCCCCCTCGATTGGGAGGTCCTCGTGGTCGACGGCGCTTCCGAGGACGGCACCGGGGCGATCGCGGAAGCGGAGGGCGCCCGGGTCCTCGTCGAGCGGCGTAAGGGGTACGGGCGCGCGTACAAGACCGGCTTCTCGGCGGCGAAGGGCGACGTCATCGCAACCGCCGATGGCGACGCGACGTACCCGGTCGAGACGATTCCCGGGCTCGTGAAGAAGCTGCTCGACGATCACCTCGACTTCCTCACGGGCAACCGGTTCGCCTACCTCGACCGGAAGGCGATGACCACCGAACATCGGGTCGGGAACGGCATCCTGAACCTGGTGCTCGGGGTGTTCTATCACCGGTTCCTCAAGGCCCTTCCGGACGGTCTCGAGGACAGCCAGAGCGGCTTCTGGGTGTTCCGACGCGAGCTCCTCGAAAAGATCCGACCGAGCGCCGACGGGATGGCGTTCAGCGAGGAGCTGAAGATCGAAGCGATCGTGCAGGGCGTCCGATTCGTTGAGGTCCCGATCCAGTACCGAGAGCGCTGGGGACCGCCCAAGCTCTCGAGCTGGAGGGATGGGACCCGGAACTTGGTGTTCCTTGCTGAGAAGCGCTTCGCGCTCGCTCGCGAGATCCGAAACGGGAACTCGGCTCCGTTCACGCCCGGCGCCGAAGAACGGCTTTAGCCGCAGTCGGCCCGCGGCAGAATCACTGGGTCTTCCCCGAGCGTTCCCGCGACTTCACGCGGAGACCGTGATACCCGCAGCGGCGGCACTGCACGGCCTTCGGCGGATTCCGGGCCGAGCAGTTCATGCAGATCTTCTTGTTGAGCAGGCGCTCGACCGCTTCGGGGAACGGCATGGGAGGGCCGCCCACTCAAGCCGGGCTATAAAGCGTCCGCCCCCGCCCATCCCGAAGAGGCTTTCCGCCCGTCCCCCGCTCCCGCTTCCGTGCTGTCGGTCGACGAGGGAGTGGCCGCGGTCCGCCTTGCGCGGCGAGCCCTGGAGGCCGCCCTGCACGCCCCCTCCGCGCCGGAGTCGCTGAGCTCGGTTGAGGCGGAGCGTCTTCCGGCGGTGTTCAACGAGCCCCGGGGCGTCTTCGTGACGTTGAAGCGACACCCCTCGGGGATGCTCCGAGGCTGCATCGGTTACCCGCTCCCCGTGCTGCCGCTCCGTTCGGCGCTCGTCCGGGCAACCGTCTCCGCCGCCGTCGAGGACTATCGCTTCCGCCCCGTCCCGGCCTCGGAGCTCCCCCGTCTCACGATCGAGGTCTCCGTGCTGACGCCCCCCGAGCCGCTCCAGTTCTCGACACCGGAAGAGGCGATCCGCGCCGTGAAGGTCGGCCGGGACGGGCTGATCGTCGATGGCCTCGGGTCGAGCGGCCTTCTCCTTCCGCAGGTCGCCCCCGAAGAGGGATGGAGCGCCGAGGAGCTCCTGGACGGGACGTGCGAGAAGGCCGGACTCCCGCCCCGCTCGTGGCAGGACCCCCGCGTCCGGATCCGCCGGTTCGAAGCGGAGATCTTCCACGAGGTTTCCCCCGGCGGAGACGTCGTCCGAGAGGGTTCCCCCGAGGCTACGACCGACGCACCACGCGCGCGGAGAAAGTGACCCCGTCGAGGTCCCACTCGCGGACCGACGCGTCCGCGGGGAGCGCCGTTTCGGTGACCTCGAACGGGTCGGCCAGCAGGTCGTGCGCGAGCGTGGCCTTCCGGGCGGAAAGCGCCCGGTAGAGCGCTCCCGTGGCCGCGACGGTGATCCCGACCTTCTCGGTGTACTCAAGCCCCATCTCCTTCCGGGTCTGCTGGAGGCGGCGAGCGACCTCGCGCGCGAGACCTTCCTCGGCAAGCTCCGGGGTCGGCGCCCGCGGAAGGGCGGCGACCGGCGTTCCGTCGTCCTCCCGGACGACCCAGTCGCCGTCGGGGAAGTTCCCCCGGTCGGTGACCGACACCCGGCAGAGACGCTTCACATTCAGCTCGTCCGCGAGCAATCCCTCTCCCTCCGGTCCGAGGCGCGCGAGCGCCGGTGTCGCCTCTCCGAACAGGACGAGCTCCGCGAGCGGGATTCGCGATTTGACCCCGGCGCGGTGCCGAAGCTCCCGGCCGACCTCTACGAGGACCCGAAGCTCCGCCATCGCCTCCTCGAGGGCTGGGTTGCTCATCGCGAGCCGACCCGGCCAGACGGTGCGGTGCACTGAGGCATCCCGCTCCCGGTAGCCCCGCTCACCGACCTCCTGGTGGAGCCATTCGGAGGTGAACGGGAGCAGCGGCGCGATGACGCGCCCGAGCCCGAGGAGGACATAGGAGAGCGTGGCGTGCGCCGCCTGGCGATCGGCCTCGTGCGCCTCCGCCCAGAACCGGGGCCGAGAGCGACGCAGGTACCACGTGGAGAGGTCGTCGACGAACGCGCCGACCGCCCGGGCGGCCGCGCCGAACTCGTACGTTCCGAGCGCCCGCTCGACCTCGGTGCGGGTCGACTCGAGGCGCGAGAGCAGCCACCGGTCGAGGAGCGCGGTCGGCATCGGCAGGCGCTCGACCGGCGCGAGGCTGTCCGCCCGGGCGTTCCCGAGGTGGAACGCGACGACGTTCGAGAGCGTCCCGAGGGTCCGGGCAGCGGTCTTGCGGATCGTCGTCTCGCCGATCCGCATCGGCTCGGTGTAGTCGACCGAGAGGAACGTCCAGCGCAGCGCGTCCGCACCGAACCGCTCGAGCATCGACATCGGCTCGAGGGTGTTCCCCTTCGACTTCGACATCTTCCGTCCGCCCTCGTCGAGCACGAGGCCGTTCGTGACGCAGGCGCGGTACGCCGGCCGGTCGAACAGGAGCGTGGCGATCACGAGGAGCGAGTAGAACCATCCCCGGGTCTGGTCGAGCCCCTCGGCGATGAAGTCGAGCGGCGCGTTCGGGTCGAACGGGCCGGGCTCGAACGGGTAGTGGAACTGCGCGAACGGAGCCGAGCCGCTGTCGTACCACGCATCGATCGTGTATGGCTCCCGCTGGGAGTCCTTCCCGCAGGTCGCGCACCGGACGCGGAGCCGGTCGACCGTGACGCGATGCGGGTCGAATGGGGTGGGGAGCGGGCCCCCGGCCCGTTCGGCGAGCTCCTGGAAGCTCCCGACGCACGTCACGTGTCCGTCCGGGCAGATCCAGATCGGGAGCGGGGTGCCCCAGTAGCGGCTGCGCGAGAGCGCCCAGTCCTTCGCCTCGGTGAGGAAGTTGCCGAACCGCCCTTCCCTCAGGTGGGCGGGGATCCACTGGACAGTCGCGTTGTGGCGGATCAGTCGGTCCGTCGCCCGGGACGTCCGGACGAACCACGAGTCCACGGCGCGGTAGATGAGGGGCGAGTCGCACCGCCAGCAGAACGGGTACGTGTGGCGGACGGTCCCGTGCGCGTAGAGGCGGCCTCGGGACTCGAGGTCCTTCACGAGGATCGGGTCGGCCGCCTTGAACGACTTCCCCTGGACGAGCGGGACGGCGTCGGTGAAGACGCCGCGGCTGTCGAGCGGGTCGAAGACCCCCACCCCTTCGAGCGCGCCGAGCTTCTGGTCGTCGATCCCGAAGCTCGGGGCGATGTGCACGAGCCCCGTCCCCTCCTCGGTCGTGACGAAATCGGCGGCGACGATCCGGTGACGGCCGGGCGCCGGCCCGGGGGTGTCGAACGGCGGTTCGTACGTGAGCCCCTCGAGGAGCATCCCCGGCAGTCGCTCGACGATCTCGATGCCGTGGGGAAAGTAGCGGGGGACGGCCGCCGAGGCGAGGACCAGTTCCCGTCCTTCGGGGGTCCGCACGACGGAATACTCGAGGTCGTGGCGCACGGCGACCAGGAGGTTCGCCGGGAGCGTCCAGGGCGTGGTCGTCCAGACGAGGAGCTCGCGCTTCCCTCCCCGGGGGTCATGGAGGGGAAACGTCACGGAGATCGAGGGGTCAGTGACCTCTCGGTATCCCTGGGCCACCTCGTGGGACGAGAGCGGCGTCTCGCAGCGCGGGCAGTACGGGATCACGTAGTGCCCCTTCTCGAGGAGCCCGCGGTCGTAGAGGGTCTTGAGCGACCACCAGACGCTCTCGATGTACGGCGGGTCCATCGTGCGGTACGCCCGGTCGTAATCGAGCCAGTAGCCGAGCCGCCGGCTCATCTCGCGCCAGACGGAAGCGACCTCTACCGCGCTCGTCCGGCACTCCTCGCAGAACCGCTCGACGCCGTACGCCTCGATCTCCTTCTTCGACCTCAAGCCGTGGCGCTTCTCGATCTCAAGCTCGACCGGGAGGCCCTGGCAGTCCCACCCCGCCATCGGGCTGATGAGGTGGTGGCCCCGCATCCGTCGGTAGCGGAGCTCGACGTCCTTGAGGATTCGGGCCACCAGATGCCCGACGTGCGGAGCGCCGTTCGCGGTCGGCGGCCCTTCCGTGAACCGGAAGACGGGCCCGTCGGGCCGCCCTTCTAGCACGGCGGCGGGAATCCCCGTGGTCTCCCAGTACGAGAGCACGCGGGACTGGACGATCAGCGGCGACGGGGCTTCCGTGGTCTCCTCGTCCGCCGGCATGGGCGGGCGCGACGAAGCCGGGAGAGATAAAGGCGAGCGGCCCCGCCCCGCCTACCGGCGCAGGCCGTACGGTGGGCGGCTCTTCGACTCGAACCCGACGCGGCTCGACGGGTGGCGCTCCACGATCGTCCCCTCGTACTCCGTGACGTGGGCCGCCCGGCCCAGCACGATCTTCGGGGCACGGACGAACTCCACATCGACCCCCTCGAGTTCGACCTCGTCCGCCTCGACGCGGTCGACGGAAACCGTCAGGGTCCGGAAGAAGACCTTCTCGACCAGGTTCGGCGGCTTCCCCCGCAGCGAGACCGAGCGGGCCTTCACCGTCCCGAACTCGGAATCCTCCTTGAGGAACGCGCGGACCCGGAGACCCACGAGGTCCCCGGGAATATGCGCCTCCCCCTCGAGGTCGAGCTCACCGACCGTGGCGGACGGAGTGGAAAGGCTTCCGCGCAGCGAGATCGCGCGGTCGACGCGGAGCGCCCCGACCAACCGAACCGTCCCCTTGAGGTCGGCGGTAACGGTGTGGACGGTCGATCCGATCCGCAACGAGCCGACTCCGGCGAGGGCGCCGCCCGTCTCCACCGCACCGTCGACGTCCAGCACACCTCGATACAGCACGTTCGTGGACGAGAGACGCCCGCCGACCGAGATCGTCCCGTCGAGCTTCCCGTCTCCGAGATTCACGTCCCCCGTCACCTTGACGAGGCCCGTAGCGACCCAGCGGTCCGCGTCGACGGAGTCCCGGCGGACGGTTCCGGAATCGTGCAGCTCGCCCAGGCGAGGGCGCGGTCGCGCGGGCGGGGCGCCCGGTGCCGCGGGCGCGGGTTTCGCCGGAGGGGCGGCCGTGGGGGGTGGGGCGGCAGCCGACACGGGGCCTCCCCCTAGGCCCCCTGGGGCGGCAGCGAGCCCTTGAGCCGTCGGTGCTGGACCATGATGCAGAGGTTCTCGAAGACGGTGAGACCGGCGGCCCGGGCTTTCGCGGCCGCCGGGGCGTGCTCCACCCCGAGCTGCATCCAGACGACCTTGTCGCCCCGCGCGATCGCCTCGTCGACGATCGGAGGGATCTGGTCACTGCGGCGAAACACGTCGACGATGTCCACGTGGACCTCGGGAGGAATCGCCGACAGGGAGGGATAGGCTTTCTCCCCCAGCACTTCCGTGAGCATCGGGTTCACCGGCACGACCCGGTACCCCTGCGATTGGAGGTACCTGGCGATTTGGTTCGAGTCTCGGTCGGCTTTGTCGGAGAGCCCGACCACCGCGATGGTTCGAGCCCGACCGAGGACGTCTCGAAGTTCGGCGTCCGTGACCGTCATCCGGCGGCGGCAGAGGCGCCCCGTTCTTGATGCTGACGGGGACCCCCCTATAGAAGGGTAAAGCGGTAAAGCCGCGGCGGAGGTCGACGAGAGCATGTTCCTCGACTACACCGGGATCCGGGTCACCAACCTCCCGAAGGCGGTGCGCTTCTACACGAAGGGGCTCGGGCTCGTCGAGAAAGGTCGGGGCCGAATGGGCCACGGAGGGGTCTGGGTGTTGCTCGAGGACCGGTGGTCGCACCAGCACCTCGAGCTCAACTGGTATCCGAAGGGATCGAAGTACGCGACCCCGTTCTCCGCGGGGGAAGGGCTCGACCATCTCGGGGTCCGCGTCCTAAACCTTGCCGCGGCGTCCCGCCGGCTTCGGAAGGCGGGAGCGCGTCTCGTCTCGGAGATCCGGTCCGGGGGAGAGGTGGCGCTCGCCTACTTCGAGGGTCCGGACGGGGTCTGGGTCGAGC
The DNA here is from genome assembly GCA_035625085.1 of Thermoplasmata archaeon. Classification (GTDB taxonomy): domain Archaea; phylum Thermoplasmatota; class Thermoplasmata; order Lutacidiplasmatales; family UBA184; genus Lutacidiplasma. The sequence continues at coordinate 43,329 of DASPQG010000041.1, read as the reverse complement.
TGATTCCGACGGAGATGCTCTAACGCGCGCGGTGCGCTCTCACCACGAGGCGCCCGGCGGGACGGTACCGGCGTCCGGGGCCGATTCGGGCGAGAGGTAGTGGATCAATCCGATCAGACCACCGATTAGGATCAGCAGATAGCTCAGGATCGCGCCGAGCATCGGGGAGATGAGCGTCAGGAAGGCGAACGCGTCGTGGGCGCCGTGGAGGACGGCCGGCACGACGAGGTTCCCGCCCGAGTAACGGTACGTCGCCGCCATCGCGAAGCCGAACAGGAACAGGCCGGGGATGAACAGCGGGAAGGCGACGCCGTACGTCGTTCCGTAGTAGAGGTGGACCGCGGCGAAGAGCGCGCTCGTCCACGTCGCCGGCATCAGCCAACCGCCGGCGCGGTCCCGCCAGTACCCGAACATGAAGCCGCGGAAGATCGTCTCCTCGAACGCCCCGATGACGAAGGAGAATCCGACGAAGAACCAGGGGTTCCCCCGCGCCTCCTGCAGGACCGGTGTCGTCCGATTGAGGAGGCCCAGCGCCGCCGGGTCGACGATCTCGTAGACGATGATCATGAGGAAGAGGACGAGCAGGGTCAGCAGCGAGAGGAGCCCGTAGAACCGCAGGCCTTCCCAGGTGGCGGTACCCATCCGCTCCTTCCAATCCCGGAGCGAGCCGCCGCCGATGAGGAGGAAGAACGCGATCACCGGGATCCCGTACACAACCAAGAGGTCGCCCGGAAGGTTCCCGTACAGGACCAGGGTCCCCGGAAGTTCTTGCGGCACGAAGTACTGGCTGAAGACGGCGAACACCGTGATCGCCACGCCAAGGAAGTAGCGCGTGAGCGACGCCGGGCCACTCGGACTCGGTCCCCCTCCCGGAGTGTTCATCGCTTCGAAAACCTCTCGCGCGACGGAGCTCCGATAGGGGTCAGTCAACCGTCCTTCGCCGCGACCGCCCCTTCGCTCGCGGTGTGCTCGGCCGCCCGCAGACAGGCGAGCAGGTCCTCGAGGGTGGCGCGGGCGCTCGCCGCGGAAAGCGCGGTGAGCCGTACCTCGATCTCGCTTCCGACCACTTCCACCTGCACGAACGCGGGGTTGTCCGCCCGGACCGCCTCGACGACCCGACGAGCCGTCGTCGTGTCGGGGAACGAGCCGCGGAGGCGGATCGTCAGCCCGACTCCGGTCCCTTCCGACTCGGGGGCGGAGATGATCTCCCTCCTGACGACTCCGCGCCGGGCCCGCGGCTCAGCGCTCCGGTGACGATCGGCGCGGTGTGCGTGCGTCGCTCGGTCTCCGCCTCGGCTCGCTGCCGGAGGTAGTTCACGATCGACGGCCAGACCTTCCCGTCGGTGCGCTCCTTGTTCTCGAAGTTGTGCTCGCTCACGAACCGGGAGAACGCCGCCTGGCTCGGAGCATCCCAACCACCGGTCAGACGGCCGGAATAGTAGCCGAGCACCGACAGGTCGTGCTGCAGGGCGCGCGCGACGTCCCCCTCGATGACGAGGAGCGTCGCGGGGTCCTCGCGGCTCAGGTTCGTCATGTCGTAGATCTTGAAGATCCGCTTCAGCTCCTCGATCGGGGACGGGTGATCGTCGACCCGGATGTCCACCCAGCGATCGTTCCCTCCCTGGTACCCGCCGCCCTGGCGCACGGCGTACAGCGCGGCCGCCTGCATCCCCCGTCGGTCACCGCCCTCGCGTTGGCCCGCGGCGAGGGCCGCCAGGAGCCGGTCGAGGATGTCCCCCCCGGTCGACTCGTACGTGCGGGCCATCGCCCGGACCACGCCCGGTCCGAACAGGATGTTCCCCTGGCAGGCGAACCCATCGCCGGTCTCGTGCCCCGCCCACTCCATGCACTTGGTACCGGTGAACGAGGCGGAGCCGCCCTTCGCGTCGACGATTCCCAGCTGCCGCTCCTCCCGTCCCGGGTCCGCGTCGGTGAGCCGCTTCACCACCACCGAAGCGCTCAGCCCTTTTCGGAGGAGCGCGAGCCCCTCAGGGCCGTAGGCGACGTTGCACAGGGCTTGGGTCGCGATCGCACCCGTTCCGGCTTCGGCGTACGGCACGACGGCTCCGACCGAGATGAACCTCGACTGGACCGCGACGCCCCAGGTGCCGGTCTCGCGCTCGCACGCGACAATCGAGAACGTTCCGAATCGAGGCCGCGTCATCGATTCGGCGGTCAGTCCGTCCGACCTTATGAAGGGGGCTTCTCCGCGGGAGCACCGCCCTCGGTAAGGCGCTCCGCCTCGGCGATGACCTCGTCGACGATTCGACGTCCCGCCGCACGATCGCCGTTACGCAAGGACCGATCGGCCTCGCGGAGACGGCGCACGAGGGCGTCCACGTTCTGTCCCCGAGCGCGGGCGAAGCCGAGGAGACGCGAGGCAACCCGAAGGCGGTTCAGGTCGCGGTCCTCTTCGGGAGAGGGCGACCGGTCCGACGGCCCGGTCGGCACGTAGTCGACCAGCCCTCGAGGCCACTCGGTGACCTCGCCTTCGCCCCGGCGGATGCGCCGTCGAGCCGCCGGTTCCTCTTCGGTCACGCGAGCCTAGGCTTCCTCGGCCTCGGCGGCCGGGGGAGCGGACGGCGCCTTGCCGGCCTTCGGCGCCGGGAGGCGACCGTTGAGCCCGGTCCAGAATGCATCGATCTCGTCGTAAAACGGAGCGAGCCCGTTGGGGTCGCCGAGGCGGCCCGCCGCGGAGTCGAGCCGCGGGGCGAGATCGCCGGTCTCGATGCCGTGTCCGGCGGCCCACGCGAGACATCCCCGCGCGAGCGCGAGTTGTTCCTCCGCAGACCTTCGCGCCTTCTTCGCGTCCTTCTCGGCGACGGGGAGGGCATGGTCCGGGTCCCAGTGCGGGGGGACCGGGGTCGGGATCGGTACGCGGAGCAAGCGGAACGGCTCGGGGAGGCTCGGCCAGCGGGGCTCGGCGAAACGGATCGAGAGGACGTCGAGCGAGGAGAGCGTGGCCGCGTAGTCCCCGCTTGCGAACGCCGATTCCGCCTTCCCGAACGGCCCGAGGAGATCGGGGCTGGGCGCCCCCTTCCACGTGTCGAGGAGGAGAGTGACGTGCGTCGGCACCAGCCGGCGCAGGGCCTTCTTGTCGGGCGTCTCGGGGATCGGAGTGAGGGATGGGGGTGGCGGTTCGATGTCGGGCGGCTTGTTCGGACGGCCGGGCATGTCAAGCGATCGAAGGAAGAGGCTTAGAGGAACGCCTCGAACTCCTTCGTCACCTCGGGGTACTTCTCGTTGACCGCCTTGAGGATGTTGTGGACGCTCAGCTTCTCGAGCTTAACGCCCTGGAGCGCGTCGATCACCTTGTCGAACGTCTCGTCGCTGAGCTGGACCAGCTTCTCCTTCGCGAGCCAGTTACGGTACAGCTTTTCCTCGAGGACCGCCCGCCAGCCCTTCTCGTACTTCTGGAAGAACTCCTTGGTCGGCGTCCCGGCGTGGACCGCCTCGGCGGCGACCTGGCCACAGATCTTCCCGGCGATGCAGCCGTTCGCGATCCCGCCGCCCGTGAGCGGGTCGATCATCCGCGCGGCGTCGCCCACGAGCATGATGCCGTCCCCGACCGTTTGCTTGAGCGGCGCCGAGATCGAGACCCCGCCCCCGACCATGTCGATCTTCTTCCCCTTCGCGTAGCCGGGGTGGTGGTCGATCCACCGGTCGAGGAAGTTCCGGGCGTCCGCCATCGCCTTCACCTGGCTCACCTGGACGCCAATGCCGACGTTGGCGAGCCCCTCCCCCTTCGGGAACACCCAGACGTAGCCGCCGGGGGCGACCTTGCCGAGGAAGAAGTCGCAGTAGCGGACGTCGCAGTCGACGCTCGTCATGCGGTACTGGAGGCAGGTATCCATGTCCCGCATCGAGATGTTCGTGGAGATTCCGGCCCAGCGCCCGACCTGGCTCTCGAACCCGTCCGCCCCGATCGTCACGGGGGCCCGGATCTCGAACGACTCGCCGAACCGCTTGGCCTTCACGCCGACGACCTTGCCGTTCTCCTTGAGGACGCTGGTCGCGGCCGTCTTGAGGACGACGTCCACGCCGGCGTTCGCCGCGTCGATCGCGAGCTGCTTGTCGAACTCGTCGCGCTCAACGACGTAGCCGACCTCATTGCCCGCGTGCTTCTCGTTGATCTCGAAGACCTTCTCGCTGGGGGAGTAGATACGCGCGCCTTCGACCTCGAGGTTGATCCAGCGGCCCGGCTTAATCCCCACGTCGCTGAGCCACGCCTTGCTCATCCCCTCGCCGCAGCGGACGGGCGAGCCGATCTCCTGACGCTTCTCGATCATCAGGACCTTCGCGCCGCTTTTCGCCGCCCACTTCGCCGTCATGCTGCCGGCGGGGCCGGCGCCGATGACGAGGACGTCCGTTTTCATGTCCGACACCATAGACGCGGTTCCTCCGGTGGGACTAGCCGATCTCGATCGCTCCGACCGGGCAGGCCTTCACGCAGACCTCACAGCGCGTGCAGACCTTCTCGTCGAAGGTGATCCGGGTCTCGTCGAGGTAGATACAGTTGAGGGGGCAGATCCCCACGCAGGCGCCGCAGTAGATACAGAGCTGGCCCGACGACTCGATGTGCAGATGCTTCTTGCTGGGCATCGGCCGACCGCGCGAGCACCGGGAGGGACGCTATTAAAGGCTAGCGTGGCCCGGAAGGGGGCCCCGCCGAGACGGCCTTCGGCGCCGACGCCGCGAGCGCGGAGGTCGTCGGGTGTTCCTGCTCGGCGAGCCACCGCTCGACGTCGATTGCCGCCCGGCAGCCGGCGCCCGCGGCGGTGACCGCCTGCCGGTAGCGCCGGTCGTGCACGTCTCCGGCAGCGAAGACGCCCTCGACGCTCGTTCGGGTCTCCTGGTGGAGCTTGAGGTACCCCTCGGAGTCGAGCTCGAGCGCCCCCCGGAACACCTCGGTCGCGGGAACGTGGCCGATCGCGACGAAGAGGCCCCCGACCTTGAGGGGCGAGACCGCCCCCGTCCGGACATTCTTCAGGCGGAGCCCCTCCACGGTCTCCCGGCCCACGACCTCCTCGACCGTCGAGTTGAGCAGGAAGGAGACCTTCGGATGGGCGCGGGCCCGCTCGAGCATGATCGGGCTCGCGCGGAATTGCTCACGCCGGTGGATGATCGTGACGTGGGTCGCGAAGTTCGTGAGGAACAGCGCCTCCTCCATCGCGGAGTCGCCGCCGCCGACGACGGCGAGCTCCTTCCCCTTGAAGAAGAACCCATCGCACGTGGCGCAGGCGGAGACACCGTGGCCCTTGAGGCGCTCCTCCGAGGGCAGATCGAGCCACCGAGCGTTCGCCCCGGTCGCGATGATGACCGCGTCGGCGACGACCGTCCCGGAGGTCCCGGTCTCGATATGGAAGGGGCGGTGCGTGAAGTCGACCCGTACGACGTTATCGTCCACGAACTCGGCGCCGAACCGCTGCGCCTGCCGACGCATCCGGTCGATCAGCTCCGGGCCCTGAATCCCTTCGGGAAATCCCGGGAAGTTCTCGACGTCTGTGGTGATGAGGAGCTGACCGCCCGCGGGAATGCCGCTGATCACGAGCGGCTTCAGCTCCGCCCGAGCCGCGTAGAGCGCGGCGGTGAGGCCGGCGGGGCCGCTCCCTAGGATGGCGACCCGAACCGTTCGACGTTGGCCCGTCATGACCGACGATTTCCGAGGGAGGTTAAAGGCGCACCGCCTACCGTTTCTCCCGGGTTCCCAGGTGAAGCCGGTCGGACCCCTCGGCCTCTGCGTACGCGGACCGGAAGAAGAGGAGCGGGGGCGCCTCGCGGCCCCGCTCCACGCGGACCACCTCCCCGACGAAGAGGACGTGGTCGTACGATGCGACGCGCGAGGAGAGCCGGCACTCGACCGCGCCGAGCGTCCCGTCGAGCAGGGCCACGCCCGTTAGGCCCCGGTGGACGGCCGTACCCTCGAACTTCTCCGCGGCGGGCACCGAGCGCGCGAACCGCTCGCTCAAGGGACGCTGGTCGGCCGCGAGGAAGTTGACGGCGAACTGGCCCGTCCGCTCGATGATCGGGGTCGTGTCGGCGTCCTGGGTAAGGCTCACGAGGACCGACGGCGGGTGGAGGGAAACCGAGAGGAACGCGTTCACGGTGAGCCCTGCGTCCTCCGCCCCGTCCCGTGCCGTGACCACCGAGACGCCCGTCGGCCAGTGGGCCATCAGGGCCCGGAACTCGGCGGAGTCGATCGGCGACGGAGCCGGCGGTTCGGTCATCGTTCACTCGTCCCGCCACTTGAACAGGCGCACGGCGAGGAGGAAGACGACGATCGAGCCGATCAGCACCACGAGGAGGTCGGTAATCGCGCGCGACGTGTTCGCGAACAACATCACCTGATTCATCCCGTCGATGACGTAGTAGAGCGGGAGGATGTGCGCGAACACCTGCAACCCGGCGGGCATACTCGAGACTTGGAAGAACGTCCCGGAGAGGAACATCATCGGGAACGTGATGACGTTCCCGATCAGGGCCGCGCTCTCCGGCGTCTTGGCTACCGAGCCCGCCAGCATTCCGAGCGAGACGAAGAAGAACGGCCCGACCACGAGGTACGGCACGAGGCCGAGCGTGAGCGTGACGTGGGCATTGAAGAGGAACACGCCGGTGCCGATCATGATCCCGGCGGTGACGAACGTCATCCCGACGTACCAGAGGATGCGCGACGTCAGCCACTCCGACCGAGTGATGGGCGTCAGGGACAGCTGGCGGAAGATCCCGTCCTTTCGGTACGAAGAGGCGATATCGACCATCGAGAACATGGGGCTCGTCAGGATCGCGAATCCGATCAGCCCGGGGATCAGGTAATCGATGTACTTGTAGACCTGACTGCCGACGTTCAGGCTCGTGAAGCCGATGACGGGCGCGCACGCACCGCCGTTGCACGCGGCCTTCAGGTTGAACCCGTTCGCGACCCCCTGGATCGCGCCGAGCACCGTCCCGGCGGACGCAGCCGCCTCCGGGTTGGTGTAGACCGTCAGGTTCACCGGGGTGTGATGCAGGTAGTCGTTCTCGAACCCGCGGGGGATGACGAGGCCCGCAGTATCATCGTTCTGCCCTAGGTAGGTCGAGAAATTCTGGGGCGTCACCGAGACGAGCTGGACGGTCACCACCGAGGTCTTGTTGAGAGCGTTCAGGAAGGCGACGCTCGTGGGGGTGTAGCCGGTGCCGTTCGGGTTGTGGTCCTCGTTGACGACCTGGACCGTGACCGTACCCGAGCCCACCGTGGAGAAGATCAGCCCGAACATCCCGATGAGAATGATCGGGAAGAAGAGGGTGAAGAACAGCGCCACCGGGTTGCGGAAGTAGGTCCGCGTGACGATCCGGAAGTCGGCGCCAACGTGGCTGAGCTTCACGGAGCGCCCTCCGTCTTGAGCGCGCCCTCGTCCATCTGGCCGACGAGCCGGACGAAGACGTCCTCGAGAGTGTCCTTGGTGGTCGTGAAGGTCGTCCAGGGTAGGCCGCTCTCTTCGATCGCGGTCAGGATCTTGAGCGCGTCCCCCTTGTCCCGGAGCGTGACGGAGACCTTCCCATCCTCGATCACCGCGGACGCGCCAAGGTTCATCTGGAGGTAGGCCGCGAGCGTCGGGCTCCCCTCGACGGTCATCCGCGCCGGCTTCCCGTGGGCTTGGATGATCTCGGCCGGGCTTCCAGCGGCGATGATCTTGCCGTGATGAATGATCGCGACCTGGTCGGCGAGGAGCTCGGCCTCCTCGAGGTAGTGGGTCGTGAGGAAGACCGTCCGGCCCTCCTGCTTCAACGAGCGGATGACGGCCCAGATCGCCCTACGCGCATGGGGATCGAGGCCGGTCGTCGGTTCGTCGAGGAAGCAGATCTCCGGGTCGTTCGTCAGCGCGAGGGCGAGCCCGAGCTTCTGCTTCTGACCCCCCGAGAGCGTGTCGAAGCGGGAGTTCGCCTTGTCGGCGAGCTCGACCTTCTCGAGGAGGACGCCGGGGTCGGCCTTCGTGCCGAACAGCGTCCGGTAGTACTCGATCGCCTCCTTCGGCGTGATCTTCTCGAAGAACCGAAAGTCTTGAGGGATCACGCCGATGCGCTTGTGGAGCGCTGCGCCCTCGGTCCATGGGTCGAGCCCGAGGACCTGCACCTCTCCCTCGGTCCGCTTGCGGAGCCCCTCGAGAATCTCGGTCGTGGTTGTCTTGCCGGCCCCGTTCGGTCCCAGGAACGAGAAGACGGACCCGGGGGGAACCGAGAACCGGATCCCATCGACGGCCGCGAGCGAGCCGTAGCGCTTGACGAGGTTGTCGACCTCGATCGCGGCCGGCATAGCGGCCGTCGAAAGGCCGACAGTTAAGAAGGCTCTCCCCCGAATCGGCCGGAGTCACCCGCCAGGTGGCTGGTGGTCGTCCCACGCGCCATCGGGTTGCGCCTTCTGCAAGTCTCGGGCGTCACGAAACGATTTAACCGACCCCCCGTCGCCCGGTGCGGCCGACCATGGCCCGTCCCCTCTCTGAAGCGCTCCGCGCGGCCCCGCTCTTCTTCGAGTCGGTGCCACCGCCGGCCCGGACGCCGGCCCATCGGGTCGCCGAACGGATAGAGGCCGTCGTTCGGCTCGTCGAGTCGGTCCCTCGCCTCGATGCAATTGTCGTTCCCGAGCTCGTGGACGAGAATCACGAGGGCCAGCCGCACTACCGCTCCGGGGACCCGCGCACGTACGCTCGGACCCTTGCTGACCGAACGGGTCGGGAAGTGATCGTCAACAAGGTCGTCGCCCACCTCCCGGACATCCCGGCGGTCGAGCGGTGGGCCCAGGAGACGGTCGAACGGGGGGTCCGTCACGTCGTGCTGGTCGGCGGCAGCAGCCGGTACATCCCGTATCCCGGGCCCCCGGTCGCCGAGGCCGACCGCCTCTGCCGAGCGACGTTCGCCGCGGCCGGCGGATCGATCGGCAACATCGCGATCCCCCAGCGCGCCGGAGAAGCCCACCGGATGCTCGCGAAGACCCGTGCGGGAGCGGCATTCTTCACGACCCAGCTCCTGTTCGACGCGGAGGCTGCCCGCGAGGTCCTGCTCCGCTACGACCTGCTCTGTCGCCAGGCGTCCCTTCCCCCGGCGGCAGTCCTCCTCAGCGTCGCCCCGATCGCCGACGACGAGGACGCCGAGTTCGTCCGGTGGCTCGGCGCGGACCTCCCCGACTCGGCGGAACGGGTCCTCCTGGAGGGGGAGGAGGCCGACGCCGCTCGCCGAAGTGTCGAGCTCGCGGTCTCCGTCTGGGAGGACGTGACGCGCATGGCGCGGGCCGAGAACCTCTCCATGCCGATCGGCGTCAACGTCGAGCAGATCTCGGCCCGGCACCTCGAAGTCGCCGGCAACCTCCTCAAGGAGTTCGCCCGACGGATTGACGGGGCACCGCGCCCGAACTAACCCGACACGAGGGTGCCGGATTCGAGGAACGGCTCGCCATCCAGCTCCACGCTCGCCTCCGCGAGCGTGGAAAGATAGGTGAGACGCGAGCGATTCCGGCCGCCAACCGAGCGGTTCCCGCCGAGCAAGAGCCCCACGGTTCCGGCGGCGACCTCGTCGACCTCGGGAGCGCGGGGATTCGCCGGATTGATCCCGAAGGTGAGCGCTCCGGGGAGCTCTCGGCCGCGACCGCCACGGGCGTACGCCCGCGCGAACGCCGCCCCGCCGCGGTCGAAGGAATACTCCGTGAGCCGCCCACGACGGAACGAGAAGCGGGCGCCGGCCATGACCGGGGGATCGGAGAACCGGTCGTACGTCTCCCGGTTCGATTCCCACTCGCCTTCGGCCCCCCCGAGGGCCAGCGGGACCACCACGACGCCCGTCGGGATCTGGGTCCAGAGGTGACCGGCGCGCCGGTCGGCCCGGTCGACCCGCCCGTCCTCGACGATCGGCGGGGATCTGGCGAGCTCGACGGTGAGGTCGCTGCCGTTCGGATGGTGCACGCGGACCTCCCGGGCCCGTCGGAGCCGATGGACCAGCCGCGCGGCGGCCCGGGCGAGTCGGTCCGGCGGAACGAGGCTCGCTCGCAGGAGCTCCCGTTCCCACGCGTCCCGGTCCACGCCGAATCGGGTCGCCGCGGTCGACGTCGCGGAGGCAACCGTGACGCGGGCGGCGCGCAGCCCGGACCGCCGGGCGGCTCGCCACCAGGCGGGACCGTGTCGGTCGACCAACGACTCGAGCTCGTCGTTCGAGAGCCCGAGGAGACGGGGGAACTGCTCCGGGCCCGGGAAGTAGACGTACGCGTCGCTCACTTCGGCCAAGGCCGCGGGGGCGCCCGGGACCCAACGCGCCCGCGTCGAAGCGACGGAACGGAAGAACGCCTCCTCATCCTCGACCACCAGCGTCGGTTCGCAGCCGCGGCGACGGGCTTCGAGGACGAACGCCCGCGCCCAGGGAAGAGCATGGTTCCAGGTCTCGATCGTGACCGTCTCCCCGGGGCGGACCCCGAGGCACCGGCCGAGCACCATCCGGGCGAGCCGGTCCTCGTCGGAGGGGCGCCTTCGGCGCTTCACCGTCGACCGCCGTGCGGGTGATGGTGACCGGTCCGGCCTCCCGCGACGGCCGGAGCCGTGACGAGCCAGCCCCCGTCCCGGACGCCTTTGACCCCCCGTAGGTCCTCCGCCGCGCGCTCGATCTCGCGCCGGCGGCCGGTGAGCAGCACCACCTCGGCGCAGGCGTCCCCCTCGAGGTGCACGTGCGTCGTCGAGCGGACGTGCTCGCCCCAGCGATGCTCGGCGGCGGTGAGACGACGCAGCACGTTCGGGGTGTCGTGCCGATAGAGTAGCGCGACCACGCCCAGGGCGTCCGAATCGGGGTCGGTGAGCTCCCGGTGCGCGAGCTCCTTACGGATCAGCGCCCGGATCGCCTCCGAACGGCTCCCGCTGTTCCGCTCCGCGACCCAGCCGTCGAGCAACTCGAGCAGCTCGGGTTCGAGGGACACTCCCGTCCGGACGACCTTGTGCGGCATCGACGCTCCGGCCCCTCACCGGTCAGGCGCGCACCGGAGGTTCGGACGGCCCCCAGCCGACCTTCTCGTATCCCTTGACGTGGTAGATCGCCATCGCGATGCACCAGCTCCCGACGAACAGGATGACGATACCGATCCCGAGCGCCTCGAAGTTGAGGTTGTCGAGCCAGCTCCAGAACGGTCCGCCCCAACCGAACTCCGTCGAGATGACCTGGAGGAGCTCGACACCGCCGATGGCGAAGGCGACGAGCACCGAGATCACCGTGAGCGTGAGGTTGTAGAAGATCTTCCGGATCGGGTGATTGAACGCCCAGCCGTACGCGTAGCGCATCGCGAACCCGTCGGTGGTGTCGGAGAGCACCATGCCGCAGGTGAAGAGGAGCGGCAGGAACAGAACGGCCCAGATCGGGATCGCTCCGGCCGTCGCCACCACGACCGTGAGGCCGATGATCAGCACCTCGGTCGCGGTGTCGAACCCGAGGCCGAACAGCACACCGATCGGGTAGATCTGCCAGGGCTCCTGGACGATCCTGAAGAACCGACCGAAGATCCGATTGAGGAAGCCGCGCTTCAGCATCTGCTCGTCGAGCGCCTTCTGGTCGAGCTTCCCGTCCCGGACCCCCCGGAACATCCGATAGACCTCGAGTACGATGATCACGTTCACGATGCCGATCAGGAACAGGAAGACCCCCGAGATCAGCGTCCCGAGCACCGCGCCGACCGAAGCGAAGGCGTTGTACTGGCGCGTGATGAACTCGGTCGCGATCACGAGGGCGACGATCATGCCGCAGACGATCGTCGAGTGACCCAGCGAGAACCATGTGCCGACCGTGAGGGGGCGCTTTCCGTCGTTGAGGAGCTTCCGAGTGGTGTTGTCGATCGCCGCGATGTGGTCGGCGTCGAACCCGTGACGGATCCCGAGGATGTAGGCGGTGATCGCGAGTCCGGTGAAGAGGAGCGCTCCGCCGGTGATCTCTCCCGAGAAGTGGTGGGGGAGGTAGGCGAAGGCGCCGGCGAACGCAAGGACGGTCGCGAGGGCGAGCGCGCCGTAGATCGCCCCCATCTTCAGGATCTCGACCGGGCGCAGGCGGAGGTCACCGGCCGGCGATTCCGGGACGAGGGTCGCCCCCATCCGACGACCGAGGAGCGGTCGAGATTTAACCGTTATGTCGTCTTTTCAAAAAGTGGCACCGGCCCGGCGCCCCGGAACGGGCGCCTGGACCGATCACTCCTCGACGATCGGGCGTCGGTGCTTGATGAAATCCCCGCCGCGGAGCTCGCGGACGGCCTCGAGCAGCTGGGCCTGAGTGTTCATCACGATCGGGCCGTACCAGGCCACCGGTTCGTTAAGCGGGCGGCCGCTCACCAGGAGGAACCGAGCGTCCGACTCGAGCGCCTCCGCCCGAACGGCTCCCCCGGGGCCGAACAGGGCGGTCTCCCCGGCCGAGACCGGTTCCCGGTCGTGGCCGTCAAACCGAACGGTCCCGCTGATCGCGTGAGCGAACGCCGTGTGGCCGTTCGGGGGAGTGAGCTCGAACGGGGCACCGGCGGGAACCGTCACGTCGAGGTACGTGGGGTCGACGGGAATCCCTGTCACCGGCCCTTCGCTACCGCCGAACGAGCCCGCGACCACCCTCACGCGGGTGCCGTTATCAGTGGTCACTTCCGGGAAGTCCGCGCGGGTGAGGCCCCGGTAGGCGGGGGTCGACATCTTCTCCTTGGCCGGAAGGTTCACCCAGAGCTGGAAGCCGGACATCGTCCCTTCGGTTCGCTTCGGCATCTCCTGGTGGACGATGCCGCTCCCCGAGTTCATCCACTGGACGTCACCCGGACCGATCACCCCGGCGTTGCCGAGCGTGTCCCCATGCTCCACCCGGCCATCGAGCACGTACGTCACGGTCTCGATGCCCCGGTGGGGGTGCCAGGGGAATCCGGCCAGGTAGTCCTCGGGGTTCGACGAGCCGAACCGGTCGAGCAGGAGGAACGGGTCGAAGAGCGGCACTTCATTGTTCGAAAACGATCGGCGGAGCCACACGCCCGCGCCCTCTATCGTAGGGACGCCCGGGAAGCGGTGTGCAATGGAACGTACGGGGTCGGTCATCAACGTTACCTCGGACTATTCAATTACCTTTGGTTACTTAAAGGGGAGGGAACGGGCAGGTAACTTCCCGGTCGCGGACTCGCCGTGGGATCACAACCAGTGGAGCTGCGCTAGCCCCCAGGCCAAGGCGAAGCCTAGCGAGAAGCCCGAGACCGGGCCCACGCTCCAGCCAAGCAGGATGCTGCGGATCGGCTTCCAGAGGACGGTGGACCGCTTGCGGGCGAGCCCCGCGCCGATCATCGCCCCCACCAGAGCTTGGTTCATCGAGGTGAAGAGACCGAACGCCACGGAAACGAGGATCACGGTCGACTGCGCGAGTTGCGAGGCGGTCGCCATCCTCGGATCGAGCTCGACCAGGTCGAAGGCGACCCGCTGGAGAAGCGGGCGGCCCCACGTCAGGACCCCGAGGGCGAGCCCGGCGCCTCCCACCAGGCCGGCGAGGAAGAGGCCGAACAGCCCCGTCATGACGAGGGCGCCCGACGCGTTCGAGACGTCGTTCGCCCCCATCGCGAACGACGCGGCGGCGCCGACCCCGACGAGCCCGAAGATCGCGGTACGGGTGAGACGATTCCCCGTCGCCTTCGGGGGACGATGGCGGTCGGCCGCCCGGACGAAGAGGAACCCCAGCGCGAACGCCGCGAACGGGGCGCTCGCCCAGAGCACCACGAGAGAGACGATTGTCGTCCAATGGACCGCGAGTCCGGCCGCGAGGCCTACGCCGACCGCGGAGAAGACCAGGATCTGGATCGTGGAGGTCGGAATCGTCAGGAAGTTGTAGGCGCTCGTGAGGGCGAGAGCACTCACGACAATCGCGAGGGCCACTCCCAGCGCTACGGTTCCCCCACCGAGGATGCCGTGGCCGACGGTCGTTTCGACCGCTCCGCTCGCGAACGCCGCCCCGACGAGTGCGAGAGGGGCCATCAGCAGCAAGGCGTGCCAGGGGCGGATCGCACCCGCGGCGTACGGCATGCCCATGCACGCGCCGGTATAGTGAGCCCCGATGCTGACGGCGAACCCAAACGCGGCCGCGACCAGCAGGTCGGCGGTGAGCGTCAGGAGTCCTCCCCGGGCACCGGCCTCCGTCGGCCGACCGCGTCGGAACCCGCCGGGGACGATGGGCGAATCCGGGCGAGCATCGGGGGCTCCCGAGGCCAGCCGAACGATATAATCCGGCCGACGGCGGAAGGTCGCCGCACGGAGGCCAGGACCCGAGGTTCGAACGATCCGTCAGGGCGAGCTGGGCGGGGGCGTCTTCTTCCGGAGCGAAGCGGCGATCTCGTCGATCTGAATCAGCACGACGTCCGGCGGTACCCGCTCGACCCTCGGCTCCGCGGGTGACCACCCCACGCCTTCGGGGAACTCGGGATACCGCTCCCAGGTTCGGGGACGGACGTACGCGGGCTTCGTGGGCGCGACGGTCGATTCGTCCCAGACGGGGGCCGGGGTCGCGGTGGGTTTCGCGGCGACCTCCGCTTCGGCCGGGGCCAGGGCCGCTTCTTCTAGGAACAGGGAGAACACGCCCGCGGCGATACCGGTCACCGCGAGCGCAAGGAATAGGACCCACGGAGAGAGTCGGACCGTGTTGCCGTTCAGCTGGGTGGTGACGCCCGAGTAGTAGAGATCGATCGCAACGACCAGGCATATCCCACCCACGATGAAAAGGGGAAGCGCACCGTAGACCCGCTCGGCCCAGGTCTCGGTCTCGGTGCCGGGGGCGGACCCCTGAGTCTCATCGACCGGCGGGTTCGAAGCACGTCGCCAATGGTCCGCCATCTCGGATGCCGTTACCATACGGGTGCTGGCGGTCAAGAGACCTCCGAGAGCGGCGGACCGCCCAAGTTCATGGGCACCCCGTCGTCGAGAGGCACCGGTTGACCACCACCTCTACGGCGCTCACCGTCGGCGCTGCGGTGCCCAGGTCGACGTACATCCGGAGTGTGACGGTCGACGCAGCGGGAAACGTCGCGACACCGGTCGAGAAGTACCCCTTTCCGAACACCCACCCCGTCGTCAGATGGACGGCGATTTCGAGATCAAATCCGACCGCCGGACCCGCGTGGCCCGGCTGGGTGACCGTGAAGATCACTCGCTCCGCGTAGTGACCGGCCGCGATCGCGACCGACGAGGCGGGGCGGTATCGGTCCGTGCACGCCCGGATGCAGCCGGGCAGGACAACCGTCGTCCCCTGGAGCCCCACGGACAGTCCCTGGACACCGCCCGCGGGGTACCCGGGAGCGGCACCGAAGTGCACCAGGGCATGAGCCCCGATCGTCACGGGCGGGGCGGGCAGAGGAGTGAGCCGCACGAGGTAGTAGGGTTCGGCCGGGAACACGTGAATCGTAGTGGCGGCGCAAGCCGTCGAAGGGAGCAGGAAGAGCAGGCAGAGCAGTGCCAGGCCGAACCAATGCCGCAGCCCGCAGGGCCTCCGCATGGGCGAGTTTCCTTTCGCGTCCGTTCGACCGAGGCGGCGTGCCTACCCCGGGTCGATCCGGAAGGTCTTCACGGGGCGGTGGTTCCGCCCCGTGAAACCGGGGAAATGGTTCCGAGACTGGTTTTCGCGATCCGAATGACGCAGTGATTGCTCCTTAGCTAAGGGCAGTTGGTGGTGCTCGAGCACTGGTTGATGATTGTCGAGATCGTGGTGATGGTCAACGGCGTGGTCGTCCCGAGGTCCATGAACAGGAACACCGGGATCGTCGGGGCGGCAGCGCTGGCCCCCGTCGCGAGGTAGCCCTGGAACACTGCGGTGCTGGTCGGGGGCACGCCGTTCAGTTCGTAGACAATGGTGATCGAGAAGTCGAATCCAGCGGCCTGGCCGCTCGCGGGGGTCGGCTGCGTGACGGAGAGGACGAACTGCTCGGCGTAGTCACCGACGACCGGCGTGGCGGGACTCACCGGTCGGAAGTTCTGCGGCACACAGGGGGCCGCGGCGCAGATGGCGAGCCGCCAGGTGGTTCCGTAGAGCGCGACCGTACCGGTCTGGTTACCCGCAACGGTGGCAGTCGACATCGGCGTGGTCAGAATGACCAGTTGCTCCGAGGAGATCGAAACGAGGCCGAACCCCGATGTCGGGGAGGTGATCACGTTCGTTCCTTGGTTGGGGCCCGGAGTCAGCGAGGTCGCAGCCAGCGCGTAGCCACCGATCATGGCGACCATCAGCGCCGCCGTCACAAGGTAGATCGTTCGATACTTTCGTTTCATCGGTGCCATCGGCTCACCTTGGGCAGGAATAAAATGCGCATCAATGCGTATTTAAACGTATCCTCGGCCATCTGTAGGCGGCCGTTATACGACTCGACCCCGACCGGGGAGTGTCCCGCCCTTCCCAGGCCCCGTACGGCTCCCGGTTCGCCGGCGCGGATAGGGAGTCCATGCAGCACCCGATCTGCGGTTTTCCGAGGAGTGAACTTGGGTTGACCGAAGACTTAACGGAATTCAGCGGAGCCGGAACGCCGAGGGGTGCTGACCACGGTCTCGATAGTGGATTTCGACCGATTCCTGTTCGCGTTCACCATAGGCTCCCACATCCTGCTGGTCTCGCTCAGCATCGGGATGGCGATCCTGATCTGCATCTTCGAGTTCCTGTTCGCCCGGACGAAGGACAAGTACTACGGCGCCCTTGTCCGGCGCCTCATCCGCCCGTTCGTGGTCTCGTTCGGGATCGGCACCGCGAGCGGGATCGTGATGGCCGTCGAGCTCGTGAACCTGTTCCCGCGGTTCATGACCTTGGTCTCCGAGACCGGGGTGATCGCGATCTTCTACGTGGAGATCTTCGCGTTCTTCATCGAGACGATCTTCCTCGTCGTATACGTCTACTACGGAAGCACGTTCAAGGGGAAGTACACCCGCTGGGTCCTCACACTTCCCATCGTGATCGGGACGATGCTCTCGGCGGTCCTGATCGTCATGGTGAACGCCTGGATGAACACGCCGAACGGCTTCGACATGGGCGCCTACGTGGCGAGCGGTTCGAGCTACACCGTGTCGGGAGTGAATCCCTGGGCCCCGTTCCTCACGGTCTCGACCGGCTACGAGGTGTTCCACGTGATCACGTCGGTCCCGCTCACCGGGATCATGATCCTCGGTGGATTCTTCGCCTACCGGTACATCCGCAGCGCGACCCCTGAAGAGAAGACCCTCTTCCTCCGGGGACTCCGGATCGCGGTCGTCGTGAGCTTCGTGCTCGTCGTCCTCTCGATCCTCGCGGGGGTGCTCGAGATCGACGACCTCTACAAGTACCAGCCGCTCAAGTATGCCGCGATCGAGCTGAATCCCCAGCCCGGGACGAACCTCCCGATCACCATCTTCGGGACCGTTTCCGGCACGTCCGTCGTCGGCGCCGTCCAGATCCCCGGGCTTCAGGGCTGGCTCGAGCACGGTGCGAACCTGCCCGGGCTCTCCCAGTACCCGCAGTCCGAGTGGCCACCGCTCATCATCCACGAGACGTTCGACGTGATGATCATCGGGGCCGTGCTGCTCGGCCTCTTCGTGTTCGCGTACGCCGCGCTCTGGGTGATGCAGCGGAAGCCGTTCGATCACCCGATTCTGGCGTACGCGTTCCTCGGGTTCTCTGCGCTGACGGCGATTGTGATGGAGCTCGGATGGGCGACCGACGAGATCGGCCGTCAGCCGTGGATCGTCTACAACGTCCTCACCGTGGCGAACGCCGCGAATCCGAGCTCGGACATCGTCGCGCCCGGGATCGTGATCATCCTGTTCTACGCCGCGCTCGTGCCGTTCACGCTCTGGTTCATGGACCGCGTCTTCCGGGGTAAGCCGATCGCAGTAGACCTCGAGGGCCCCGCCGCGGGAGGTCACGATGTCAACTATTAACTGGCTCTTCGAGATCAATTTCGCGATCTTCGCGATCTTCCTGATCCTCTTCGTGACGGAGCTGATGGGTGGGGTGCTCCTGCTCATCGCCTACGACGCGACGAAATCGAAGGTGCTCCCGTACATCGTCCCGATCTGGGAGGTGACGGGTACGTTTGCCGCGTTCTGGGTCGTGACGGCCGACTTCGCCTACCCCGTGATGCTCTGGCCCGTGGCCACAATGCTCGCCGCCCCGATTCTCGTCTTCCTGATCCTGATCGTGCTCCGCAACTCGTCGATCTCGTTCGCCGAGCTGATCATGCGTCGGGGCTGGCTCAACGAGCGCCGCCTCTACAAGCTGTACGGCGTGGCGACCCTCGGCATCGGCCTCGTGGTGCTGATCATCCTGTCCGCGATCGTGAGTGGGGCGGGGGTCACGCTGAGCCTGACCAGCCCGAAGTTCTCCCTCTGGGGCTGGGTGACGAACGCGGGTAGCCTCCCGTACATCGTCGGGGTGCTGTTCATCGCCATCGGCCTTGCGCCGGTGTTCTACAACATCGAGGCGCTCCGACGGATCACCGTTCCGTTCACCACGCTCGGGGTCGTGATCGAGGCGGCCGCCCTGTACCTCTACTCGAGCAGCCTCCTGACGGGCTACTTCCTCATCCCGGGCGTACTCACGATCGCGGCGGCGCTCCTCTACAACGTCAAGGCGACGGCCCCGATCGCCTCCCAGAAGTTCGTCTTCGCGTTCCTCGGAGCGATCATCGTCTTCGCCCAGAGCTACCTCGTCTATCCGACGGCGTTCAAGCTGAACGGCGGCCTCTCGGTCGACGCGGTGACCACCAGCGGACCGATGGTCGGGGCGTTCTACCTCCTGACCTTGATCGGAGCCTTCGTGGTGGGACTCCTGATGGTGCTCTACATGCTCACGGTCTGGCGGGCAGCGCGGCTTCCCATGCCCCCGTCCCCCGGCGTTCCGACCGGCCCGGCCGTCCACAACCCCTGAGGCGGCGGGAGTTCCGAGCCGCCGGTTCGAACGGATCCTGCGAGTCCGTCCCCGGACTCTCGGTGGGGTGAGGGAGCCCCACTACGCCGCCGGGCGAGGCTGTTGCGTCCCGGTCCCGCCGAGGCGGGGGATCTTGACGAACCCGAGGAACAGGAGGACGATCCCGGCGAACTCCGCGTAGTACAGGCTGACGGGGAACGAGACCAGGTACAGGGCTCCCGCTGCGGAGATCACCGCGGTGCCGAACGCGATGTAGAGGAGGTGGTAGCGTCGCTGTCGGAACGCCCCGTAGAGGGAGCTCAGGATGAGGAGCAGCGCCGCCGGCACCGTGAGGAGGGTCGAGAGGACCGTGATCGAGAGGGGAGGCACCCCCGAGACGACCCCATCGGAGATGATGCTGTGCGGGATCGGGACGAGGAGCCCCACGACGAGCAGCGCCACGCTGATGACCCCAAGGTACCCGTAGTAGGGAAGCCGCCACCGTCGCGCGAGCGAGAGCTCGGCAGAGCCCATCGAGAGGATCCCGACGAGCACCGCGACCAGGATGAGGTAGCTCTGGATCAGGGCCTGGGACCAGACCCCGAGATCGAGCACGGCTTCCTCGACAAGGGTCACGAAGAAGAGGAACAGGCCGAGGCCCCAGTACAGGTGGCAGGGCCGTCGCTCCGAACGATAGCGCATCACCACCAGGACCGCGAGCAGGAGGGCGGCCACGCTGAGGGCAATGAGCGAGGCGGCGATCGCCGTGGCGTAGGACATTCGGAACGGCCGGGCAAAACGGCGAGCCGACGGTCAAGAACGCATCGTAAAGCCGATTCCACCGCGGCGGGGACCCGGCCCAACCG
Organism: Thermoplasmata archaeon; assembly: GCA_035625085.1. Classification (GTDB taxonomy): domain Archaea; phylum Thermoplasmatota; class Thermoplasmata; order Lutacidiplasmatales; family UBA184; genus Lutacidiplasma. Next base: position 23,608 of record DASPQG010000041.1, on the reverse strand, counting down.
GGGCTGCTCCTAGCGGGAGTTCGCCCGTGCGCCCTCTAGGCCACCCACGAGGGCGCCAAGCTTCGTCACCGTGTTCCAATTGCGTAGAGTGCCCGCGGTCTCTAGCTTCGACTCGATCAAGGCGGAGGTGAATTTCGAACGCCCCACGCCGTCGGGGTAGACCACGTAGGCGTGGCGCCCCGCTTCCTGGAAGCGCTCGCGACCACGGATGGCCCCCTGCAGCGCTCGCCATCGGTCCGGCGATGGCGAATCGCGCAGCACCAGCACGAGGAGGTGGCCCGGGCCGACCCGCGCTTCGGTCAAGAACGGATTGTGGGCCACGATCGTCTCCCACTCATGGGCCGACCGGAGGAACAGCTCGGTCTTCACGTGAAACGACCGGGCGATCTTATCGGAGAGGGAGCGCTCGAGGGTGGCTCCGCTCCTCGACGAACTTCGAAACACGATGTTGCCCGAGTTCAGCAGGGTTCGAACCTGGTCCAACCCTTCCTTCTCGAGGAGCGACCGGAGCTCCTCCATCCTCACCAGGGTGCCCTCCCCGAGGTTCACGGCGCGGAGCAGTCCGACGTACGCGGGCATCTGGGAATCCCCACCGCCGGGGTTGATTAAGGAATCCCGCCGGGCTTTCCGAGTGCCCCTTGACCGCTTCCCTCACACGACGTTGTCGCGAAACGAGCTACGAGGAGATACAGCAAAAATCGCCGCCCGCTGGTGCTAAGCCCACGGGACGGCAGAGCTGCACTCGGCACAGGGGTTCTTATAGAACGTCCTACCCCAATATTCGCAATGTCGCACCGCAGCCTTGCCGTAGGCCTGGTCGTACTGCTGATCGCCTCGACGCTGATCGCCTTCGCCCCCGCGCTGGCTCATTCCGCCCCACCCGCCCGTACGGCGGCGAGCCCCGGACTGCACGTGTCCAGTCAACCGGCCGCCGCGATCGTGCCCACCGTCATAAACGGCCTGGGGTACGACACGACGTACTTCTATCCCGGGTATCCCGGCTGGGGCACATTCTACTTCGCGGTCACGGACCCTCTCGACCGCGCGGTCAACGTCACGATCACGGACCCGAACGCCACTCGTGACGGCGTCTCTTCGCCCGCGTTCCATTACGTGGCCACGCTGAACGCCACCACCCACAGCTTCACGTCGTACCCGTCCGGCCCGTCGGGTTCCTCGTACAAGTTCCCGTCCGTGGTGTACGGAGGACACTGGAAGGTGAACTTCTCGGCGACCGCGGGCGGGACCGTGGACGAGAATCTGACTCTTCTCATCTACTCCACCTCCCTCTTCACGTCGGTCGGTAGCGGCTCGACCCTCCCGGGGCAGCCGTTCAGCGTCTTCTGGCAGACGAACCTCGACGTCAACAACGCACCGTACACGCATGCCACGAACGTGATCCTCTACGGTAGCTACACGGGCAACGGGACCACCCAGAGCCTCACGCCGGCCAAAGGGATCGCCCTCTCCACGCCCGGCGCCGGCTTCGGTCAGTGGAGCGGCACCGTGCCCTCGAACGCAGGCCCGAACACGCTGATCCACATCGAGGTCTCCGCCATCACTAACGTGAGCGGCGGGATCGCCGAGAACGAGAGCTCGAACATCACCGTCCGGGTGGGTGCGGTCTACATCGAAGGGGTCGGAATCACGGGTCTGCCGCCCACCTGCACGCTCGTGAACGACCTGTACTTCACCGCCGGCACGGACATCGCGGCCTGCATTCAGGCGGGCTCGAACTACGGCGGCGCCTTCACTCCCATCCCCGGCCTCGCAGTGATGGTGCAGTACTGGAACGGCACCCACCACGTTTCGCCGGTGGGGGCCCCCACCGCCCTGACGACGAACGCAACGGGCGAGGCGGGGTTCACCTTCCTCGCGAACATCCCGCCGTTCATCAACTACTTCACCGGGGTCGGCCTCAATGCGCTCAACTTCACCGTCAACGTCACCGGGGCGAGCAAGTTCTATCACTGGACCGCCTGGTCCAACGATAGCTTCGAGCTGTACCCGCCCGCGATGGGTACGGGGATCGTCCAGCTCTCGCTCGATCACAGCACCTATTACGTCGGGGATACCGGCACCGCCACGTGGGCGGTCAACTCGACGAACTTCGCTCAGACCGGCCCGCTGACGGCGGTACGGTGGCAGATCGTCGGGGTGGGCACTGGCATCCGATACGAGCAGGGGACCCTGAACTCCACCGGAGCGAGCGGGAGCTTCACGTTCCCGATCCTCGAGTCGATGGTCTCGCATCGGATTTCCGTGCAGGTCGGGGTCGTGAACGCCACGACCATCTTCTGGGGAGTCCAGCAAGCGGACGTGCTGGCGCCGGCCCTCCTGCTCACGCCGTCGAACTTCTACTACACTCCGAGCTCCTCGGACCCCGTGACGGCCGTGCTCGTCGGCGGGGCGGCGGGCGCCACGATCCAGTTCCAGGTCTGGGCCTACTGGCAGTACTCAAGCGCGCAGATCCTGAACGGAACGGTCGCCAACAACAGCAACATCCCGGTCTCGATCGGATCGGTGGCGCCGCTCGAGATTTACGTCGACGCGTGGGCCATGGTCGGGGACCAGGTGGTCGCGAGCCAATCGACCGAGATGATCCTGGAGCAGGGGTACTCCGTCCTGCTCAGCGTCGGCACGACCTCGAGCTACTCGGACGGCAGCTTCCAGCCCGGGCAGACGGTGACGCTGAACTATCAGGTGGTCTCCGTCGGGGGCGCGGCCCTACCCCAGCGGGTCTCGTTCGAGCTGTTCGCGGATGGATACCCGTACGTCCAGCACATCCAGGACGTCGGCACGAGCGGCTCGATCTCGTTCACGATTCCGTCGAACGCGCCGCAGGGGGCCCTCTTCCTCGAGCTCTACGTCACAAGCAATCTCGGGAATGGCCCCTGCCTCGGGGGCAACGGCTGCGCCGCGGTCACCTCGCTCAACGTGAACCCGAACCCGTCCGTCCTGAACCTCGAGCTCGGGGCGGGCAGCGGACTCACGGTCGGCTGGCTGATCCTGCTCATCCTCATCGTGGTGATTGCGGTCGTCCTGTTCTTCGTGATCCGCGGACGCGGCCGCCGCATGAAGCCGTCCTCCGCGCCGAGCGGGGCGACCACGTCGCCACCGACCGAGTGGAAGGGACCCACCCCCGCAGCGCCCTCGCCCGAGACCCCCGCCCCGGAGCCTTCGAGCTCGGAATCCCCACCGCCGCTGCCGCCTCCCGCGCAGCCTCCGGCGGGCGCGACCTAAGCGCGGCCCTGGATCCGGGCCGAGACCAACCCTTTCCTGCCTACTTATCGTCCGGTTCTCGAGCGACGCGACGCCACCACCGGGCTCCCGCGAGGACGGTCGCGGCCACGGTCCCGCCGAAGGCGAGGTGCATCAGGGCCGAGAGGAGGATCGGCGGCCCCGCTCCCTGCACCGCCCGTGTCGCGGGAGAGAGTGCTAGCACGCCGGCCCAGAGCAACACCCCGAGGCCGAGCCCGACACCGATCATGGTTGCCGTCCGCGCACGGGGTTGGATCGCGGCCAGCGCGATCTCGAAGAGGGCGCCGATCGCGAGGCCGTGGACGACGTGAAGGGCCCATCCCGACAGGCCGAGCACCGAGCCGACGTTGCCGCCGAAGCCGGTCTCGATCGCCGGCCCCCACGCCTCGGGTGCCACTCCCGTGACGGCCAGCTCGACCGCCGCGAGGGCATACATAACCCCGGTCGCGACGAGGCCACCCGCGGCGCCGAGGAGGAGCCCCCGCGCGACCTTCATCAGGAGGGCATCTGACGGTTCGGGGCGGCGCACCCGCGGGTCCTCCGGTATTCCCAGAAGCGATCGTAGATCCATCGCAGCCCCCGGTCGAGGGGAGGGACCCGATTCACGACCCGCTCACCCGTCGGACCCAGCGTAAGACCGACCAGCGGAGGCATGATCGCCGCCCCGGTTCTCCGTCCTCGTGCGTCGACAAGATGCGCGTACCCGAACCGAACCTCTTCGGTCAGGTCCCCGAGTTCCCGGGTCGCCTGGCTTCCGTCGTACGGCAGGGCTCGAACATGGGAGCGGCTCGCCCACTCGCTGAGACGGGCGAATAGGGTGCACGGGCCGCAGCCCGGATCGTAGAAGAGCCGGGCCTCGGGGGCCGAGGAGGACGCCGCCATCCTCGGGCGCGAGGGCACCGACGGTTATATCCGACCCTGCCCGCCGGGACGGATCAGCCGGCCTTCTCCGGGGATTTCGGTGCGCCGATCGATCCCTCGTAGAGCTGGACCCGATCGCCCCAGTAAGGATGTCGGACCGTACCGAGGAGATCGTACGCGCGTCGCCACTCTTCGCCCGACGGGAGAAACGCCTGCCACTCTTCGTGGTCGAGGGCTCGGGTCAACGCGGCGAGCGCGGGGAAGAGCGACGATGGCTCACCCTGGAGGGGATTCACCCAGAGGGTCCGTGGCTCCTTCCACCAGTCCTCCTGCACGGCCGCCGCGATGCGCGGCCCGACGTAGAGCTTCCTCTCCTCGACCCACCGGTCCACGAGGGACGTTCTCCAACGCCCGAACCGTCCCCCGTCCGCGCCGGGAAGCAGGTCGACCCGGCCGGTGAGGCTGGGGAGCCACCCGACCGGCCCCGATAGGCGGCCTCCCGCCTCCAACCTTCGCAGAGCGAGCGATGGAGCGGACCGAGCGAGACCGCGCCGTAGCGTCATCTCGGTCGCCGAGGAGAATCCAAGACCCTCGAACAGGCGCCGCGAGGCGACGTTCTCGTTCTCGATGACCGCGCGGAGGTCCGTGACCCCGATCGATCGGGCATCCGAAAGCAGTTGCCCCACGAGCTGCCGGCCCAGACCCTCTCGGCGTCGACCCGAGTGGACCCTGAGCCCGCTCACCCAGCCCTCGCCATCGCCGAGGTCGTGGAGCCGCCCGAAGGCGAGCCAGCGTCCGCTCTCTTTCCCGACCCACAGGCGACCATCGTGGATCCATTCGGAGATTTCTTCCAGGAGGTAGTCGTCCGGGTCCGAGTCCTCGAGAAACGCCCGCAGCGGTTCCAGCTCCCGGGACGGATCGATCCGGTGGAACTGCAACGTGGGGCGGCTCACCCCTCTACCTCCTGCTCGCCGCCGAGACCAGGCCGAGGACATCGCTCTTTCTCCTCCGGACCTCGAGTTGGAACCCCTCGCGGCCGTGAGCCCGCGGGATTGCGAGGCTTCGCCGTACCGGTCTTCTACCTCGGGTCACGACCGAGATGGCTCATTCGGGGTACCATTCGTCGTACTCCTCCACGAGGCGGTATCCCATCCTCTCGTAGATCGGACGGCCGAGCTCGGTCGCCTGGAGGTAGCTCTCGCGGCACCCCTCCGCACGTCCGTCGACGGCCGCTCGGTACGTGAGCGCGGTCGCGAATCCGCGATGGCGGAACTCCGGGAGCGTGACGACCGCATAGATCCCCGCGATATCCCGGGTGATGACCCGGGAGACGGTGCCGGCGGGCCGGCCTCCGGCGTACCCGAGGTAGAGGCCGGAAAGGGAGGAACCCGTCTGCGAGGCGGCGATCGCTCCCTCGGCCCAGGGGTCGAGGGTGCCGGACGGTTCTCCGAACCCTTCGGCGGCCGTAGAGGCGAACGACCGGACCTGTTCGGCGGTCCGAACAGGGCGGATGTCAAGACCATCGGGCACGGGAGGAACGGTGTCGGGAAGACGAGTCCAGACGAACGCCGGGTGCACGAGGTGCTGGGTCAGGTGAAACCGACGGATCAATCCTCGAAGCGCTGGGGAGATTGCCGGCGTGGTCGTGAGATGCCAGGGGATTCCCCGACGCGTGAACGTCTCCTCGATCCGGCGCTCGAGGCGATTGGTCGATAGCGGTCGGTCGAGCGCATAGACGATGTTGAACCCCGACGTGTCGAGCCCGCTCTGGACGATCGTCACGCCGCCCTCGGTCTCGACGTGGCCGGTCGGCACCGCGCGGGCGATGGCGGAGAACGCTTCGACGAGGTTCTCGTGCCGGGCCCGTCTCCGGCGGGCTCGGACGGAAGCCGAGGCGGGCGTCATGGGACCCGGGCTTTCGAGCGACTCACCAGCCGATGAATCTCGTGGCCCGGGCCGGCATGAGCGCGGAGCCGGCCAGAAAACGGTTCGAAAGGGTTCTGGACTAATCCGAGCCGGCGGGCTCCTGCGGGGCCGTGGCACGGGACGAGGTGGTCCCGGTCCGCCAAAGGCGGCGAACCGGTCTCGCCCCCCGAGGCCCCCCTCCGCGGGGCGGAGGCGGTGTCTCCATCATGCGGAGCACCGCGGTCACGGACTCTCGCGGATACTCGAGGGCCACGTACCCCTCGATCGCTCGCCCTCGAGCCCCCATCAGTCGGCGCCGTTCCATCTCCCAATCCGCTTCGGACATCGTGGTCACCGACCCCCGAACACCGCCGGGAACCAACTCGTTGAACCCGCCATAGGCGGCCGTCGTACGACGGTCCAACCCCTATATGCCCGGGAGAGCTGGGAGGGACATGGGCATCCTCGAAGTGGCCCTGAGGGCGAGCTGGGAGTACCCGTTCATCGAGCTATCTAGGGACGTACCCCAGACTCCGATCGCGATGTGGTGTGTCTGGAACCGCGAGCTGCTCCAAGTTCCGTCGCGCGACCCGGAAGTGATCCGACGGACCGAGACCGCCATCCGGAAGACGGGGCATCTCGTCGATGAATGGATCGACGCGAACTCGTCCCGCGTCTTCCTCCTCAAATGCACGTGCGGCCGCTACGACAGCCCCTGGAACCTGATTTCGAGCCACGAGTGCTGGGACGCTCCGCCGATCCTGTACCAGGACGGGTGGGCCAACATGCGCGTCATGTCGTTCGAGGAAGACAACCCCCGGCGGCTCGTGGCGGCGTTCCGCAAGTGGGGTCCCACCGAGCTCGTCAGCAAGCGGAGCCTCGATCTCGCGGTGCTGCCGACGAGCGTCTACGCGAACGCGCTGTTCGGCGATCTCACCCAGAAGCAGTCGAACGCCCTGCTCACCGCCTTCCGGTTCGGCTACTACACGAGCCCCCGGTCGATTACGACGGAGGAGATCGCGACGAGTGTGGGGGTGAGCCGGACCACGTTCGAGGAGCACCTTCGCAAGGCGGAGAACCGGGTCGTTACCGCCCTCATCCCGTACCTCCAGCTCTTCGCCACCGCGGATCACCCGTCGGAGCAATTGCCGCTCACCAGGGCAGTTCCCAACAGCCCGGCGGCCCGGTCGCGGGCGGCCTAGAGCCCCGCCTGAGTGCTCCCCCCGACGGGGCTTGGAGAGGGGACGACCGGCCCGACGGCTCCGACGTCGGAAGGGGCGTTCTCGGCCCCGGCTTTAAGCCCTCCCCTATAGTCTCGCCCCGGGACCACCGGGAATGTTCCACCCCCGCTACGTGACCTTGAAGGACGGCCGCGCGGCGCTGATCCGCCGGGCGGAGCCGACGGACGCCGAAGCGCTCCTCGACGCGGTGAACGAGGTCGGCGCCGAGCAGATCTACATCATGACCGAGCGGATTCGCTATACGGTGGCCGAGGAAGCGGACATGCTCCGCAAGCTCGACCCGCAGCGGACCCTCTTCCTCGTCGCGATCGTCGATCGCAAGCTCGTGGGGAGCGCGGACATCGAACGAGGGCGGCAATCGAAGAACGCCCACACCGCGAGCCTCGGCATCTCACTCCGCAAGACCGTCCGGGGACAGGGCCTCGGGAGGGCGATGATGGAAGAGCTCCTTCGGTGGGCGAAGGAAGAGAGGGTCCGAAAGGTGACCCTCAGCGTCTTCGCGACCAACGAAAGTGCCCTCGCCCTGTACCGGCAGCTGGGGTTCACGGAGGAGGCGCGTCTCCGAGGACAGGTCATCCTCTCGGGCCGGCCGGTCGACGAGGTCGTGATGGCGCTCTGGCTGTAGCGCTCGGCAGGGTCCACTACAGCAGGGGTTCCAGGTACGAATCGGTTCCGTTGACGTACACCGTCAGTGGGTAGGGAGACAGGACGCTGAACTCCGCGAGGACGGGCAGGTTGGTGGAAACCGATCCGGAGAAGCTCCCCGACGTTTCGTTGGTGCTGCAGATTCCCTCGGACCCGTACGTCATCCACCATTCAAACAACACCGGGGCGCCGGCCGGTGCCGAAAAGGAGCCGGAGACGGAACCTCCGCGGGGCATCGCTACGAAATCCAACCCCATGTAGTCGGGCGTGAAGTTCAACCCGGCACCATTGATCCCGCAACTCCAGTGCGCGAGCGCGAGCTCGGGGCGCACTCCGGAGCCTTGGTTCACGGGCAGAGGAACAAAGGCGTCGTTGGAAACAACGGTAAGGGCAAAGTGATGGGTCGTGAGGAGGACCGGAATCGACGTGAGGGCCCACAGGGTTAGCAAGACCGCCAGGAAGCAGGATCCTACCACGACAACCACCCCGTTCACGCGCCACCACCTCCTCCAGCTCCAGGCTGGACGCGGCTCCACCGGAGGTGGGAGCGCCCCGGAGGGTAGGGAAAGGCCCTGATCGTTCCCTGGGCGGGAGACGGATCCGGCAGTCATCGCGACGACGGCCAGCGGAGCGTGTCCGACTCGATTATGGTTTGTTCGCCCACCTCCGCGGGGGAATCACCCCGACGTGCTTACTCGATGGGTCGCGCCGCCACGGTGGGAGCGACCGCCAAAGCCCCGTGCACATCTCCCTCGAAGAAGGCGGAGGCGGATAGGGGGCTGATCGTGGAGACACCGGCGTGGAAGATGGTGGTGTTGGCCCAGCCCGTTACGTTGAGGATCGCGAAGGCGCCCTTGTCGATGGCGTTCGCGATCTGGTGGTCGACGAGCGGGTAGTTACCAGGGTACATCGCTTGGAACTCCATCATCGCCGTGCTGCCCGGCGGGACCGGCACGGTCTGGAGGTTCTCAAGCGGTGGGTCGGTGAGATCCCCGTAGAGCCAGGTCTGGTCGAACATCGACCCGATCATGTGGAACGCCGAGAAGTCGTTCGGGCCGGCCTCCCCGAAGAAGATCCGGACCGTGTCGTTCACCGACACATTCAGCTGGTGCGCCCCCGTATAGGCGTCGTAGCGCCCACCGAATACAACGTACGTCGGGTCGCTGTTGAGGAGCGCCGTGCCGTTGAACTCCTGGTTGCCGAGGGTGTGGATCGGCCAGGTGAGGTAGAGTTCGCTCTCCATCAGATAGAACTCATGGTCGACGGGGGGCATCCCCTGGGCGGGCTGCACCAGGATCATCCCGAACATGCCGTTCGCGATGTGGGTCGGGATGTTCGGCGTACCGCAGTGATACACGAAGAGGCCGGGCACCATCGCAAGGAACGTGAAGTTCGACCAGTGACCGGGTGGCGTCTGGCTCTTCGCGGCTCCACCCCCGGGCCCCGTCACCGCGTGGAAGTCGACGGAGTGGTTCATCATGCTCGTCGGGTCGTTGTACAGGTGCACCACGACGGTGTCGTTCACCCGGACCCGGAAGAACGGTCCGGGCACGGTCCCGTTGTAGGTCCAGTAAGTGTAGGAGACGCCCTTCTCAATCTCGGCCGTTTCCTCGACCGCGTGCAGGTAGAGGTTCACGGTCGTGGAGTAGTTGCGCGTGATCAGGGGCGGGATGGCGGTGGGACTGTGCGCGATAAACGGGGTGGTGAGATTCGCCTCGGGCCCGATCGGGTTGGTCGCCGTCCCGACCGTGAATACCCCCTGCATCCCGCCTTCCCGGTGACCCGGGAAGGTACAGTAGTAATCGAACGACCCCTCGAGGGTCGCCTGGAAGCTGATCGACGTCTGTTGCTCTGCGCCCGTCACCCAGTTCGTCTGGACATTGTACCCGTCGACGTGGAGATCGTGCTGCGCGTTCTCTCCGTCGATCAGCACGATCGTAACGTGAGACCCCCAGCTGGTGACGAGCGTGGGGTCCCGCACCCCATTGATCGAGCCGTTCACGCCGACGTAGCCGGTCATGAACGCCTTGAGCTCGAACGTCACATCCGGACCGTTCGGGACGGAGGTGGAGGGGGGACCACTCGAAGAGCCGGACCGAAGCAAGGAGGCCCCTCCCGTTACCAGAACCAGTCCGATCAGCGCCTCGGCCATCAGAAGGCCGACCGCGAGATAGAGCAGGAAGAACGACCGGGTCGGTTGGAAATCCCCGGACCAGAAGCCCGGGGAACGCGCTTGGCGCGAGAGCTTGCTCGAACTCGGGGCGGCGGGATGCTCGTGAGTGGCGGATTCCATAGGGTTCCTTCCTGGCCCGGCACGTCGGGGCAACTAGGAATCCGCCGGGAACCCCGTAACGCCGGCACCGAAACGTTTCGGTTGGGGTGAAGCGTCGAGAGAAAACCATGTCCCGGGCGTGTCGCCCCGGCGCTCGAGTCGCGCGGTCAGGTTCCCGAGGATGCCCCAGCGGTGGACCCGACCTCGGGCCATTGCTCGACGAGCTTCTTCTCGATGATCGCCAGGCTCTCCGACAGGGTCGAGGTCGCCACCTCGAGTCGCTGGGCGAGCTCGGTCAGGCTGACCTTCCGAGGAATCTCGAAGTACCCCGCGGCGATCGCGCGGTGCAGGAGATCCGACTGGTGCACCGTCAGCGGGCCGAGTGGCTGGTGAAGTTCGGAATGGTGGACCGCCTCCAGCACAACGTCCGGCGCCACGGCGCGGAGGCGCTCGAGCAGCGTACGGATCCTCGCCCTCGAAGCGACCACCACCCAGGTCGCCTCTCCGTCTCGGATCACGAACGGGAAGCGTCGCTCCAGATGCAGCTCCCGGAAGACCCGCACCACCGGCGAGGTCCGATGCACGGCCCGAAAGTGAATCACCTCGGGACCGACCGTTAGTGGCTCCACTTCCTCGACGAGGGGAAGGCGCCCGACGTCCTCGAGGAGCGATCCCGCATCCCGGAGGTGGAGCCGAACCTCCGAGAGGCTGCGGAGGCCATCGAGGTCGTGCCGGCTCAGAATCTCGATGATTGCCTCCGGGTGCCTCTCCGAGAACGTCTTCAACCACGCCGACGGAGGAAGCCGGACACGGAGTCGACAGACGCGAACGTCCTCGGGGGGTTCCGCCGCTGGGGCCGAGGTCTTCGGCTCCGGTTTTCCCGCAGGGCGTCGAACACGGGCCACGGTCGGCGAAGCTCTCCCGTATCCCATATTCGTTTCGTGGCAATCGGAAGGAACGGCCGCGCCGGGAATCTCGGGAAGGTAATATCCGCGGTCACGTTGCACGCCGTGTGGCGGTCCTCGTCGTGCCGAGTCCCGCGCGCCCGCGGGACGTCGTGAGGTTCGTTCGCGAGCTCGACCGTCGGCTCGAGCGCCTCGACCGGGCGATCCTGGAGGCCGACTGGGCCCAACAGACGGGTCGCTCGACGCAGGGGACCGAGCCGTGGCAACTGAAGCGCGCGAAGCTCCTTTCCGATGAGCGGCTCCTTCGCTGGGTTCGGGCCGCTCTCCGTCGAAGCTGGCCGTTCCTGCTCCAGCGCCGCCTCGAACTCCTCGAGCGGGTGCTCCTCGACACCCAGGTGGAGCAGCATCCGGACATCGTCCGGCTGCGCAGTCGTCTCCAGAAGCAGATCGTCGCGTTCCGGCCCCGGTGGAAGGGTCGGAGGGTGGGCCGGGCCGTGCGCATGAAGGTTCTTCGGGAGAGCCCGAGCGAGTCCGACCGACGAAAGGCGTACTATGCCCTCGAGCCCCTCCACCGGCCGCTCGAGAGCCGGTTGCGAGAGCTGGTCGAGCTCCGCAACGAGCGGGCCCGGTCGCTGGGGTACCGGTCGATGTCCGAGATGCGCCACGGCTTCGACGGGCTCTCCACCGCGCGCGTGATCGAGTTCGCCGACAGCGCGGCCGAGCTCGCGAGAGGTCGACTTCGCGCGTTGCGAGAGAGTTTCGAGGAGGCTACCGGTGGTTCCGGGTGGCATCCGTGGGACTTTCTGTACGCCCGCCGACGGCAAGCGCCGCTTCCCGACCGGTGGTTCCCGCGCGACGAGATGCTGCCCCGGATCCTGGCGGCGGTCGCGCAGTGGGGGTTTCGATCCGACCGGATGCATTTCCGGGTCGTCTTCCACGACACGCCGTTCGGTGGTCTAACCCTCGCCCCCGACCCGCCGCGGGACGTGCGGATCCTCGTCCACCCCGAGGGCGGGTGGAACCCGTACATGATCATGTTCCACGAGGTGGGCCACGCGGTCCACTCCTCCCTGATCCGCGCGCCTCCGCACCTTCTGCGCTGGTCCGAGAACGTACCGGGGTTCGGCGCGTTCCACGAAGGGATCGGGGCCTTCTTCGAAGCGATCCCGAACTCCGTGGAGTGGCTCACGGCCCAGCCGGGCGTCGATCGCGCCCGGGTCGAGGAGTTCGCCCGGCTCGCCCGCGACAGCGACCTGCTCTGGTCCGCCTGGAACGCCGTGTGGGTCCGGTCCGAGGAGCTCCTCTACGCGCGCCCCGAGCGCGACCCGATGCCCGAGGTCGAGCGGTTGCAGCGTCGCGTGTTCGGCTACGAGAGCTCTCGTCCGCTCTCCTTCGTGGACCCGTTCTTCGTGGAATCTCCGATCTACGGTTCGAACTACCTTCTCGCCAACCTGTTCGCGAGCCACCTGACTCGGACGTTGCGGGAGCTCTACGGCGACCCCCTCTGGCCGAACCGCCGGGTCGGTCCCTGGCTCTCGCGGAACTGGTTCGCCCCCGGGTCGACCATCGACTGGGTGCCCCACCTCAAGGAGGTCACCGGCCGACCGTTCGGGATCGCCGCGTTCCGGGAGCAGTTCGCTGCCCTCTAGCGGGGCGAGGTCACATCCGCCCCGAACCAATCGCTCACGCGGACCGACGGCCCCGCCAGACGAGCAGTACGCTACCGACCAGTCCGACCGCGGCGAGACCTCCGAGGGCCGGATAGAACCAGTTCGGCATCCCACCGGTCTTCGTCTGGGTGATGGTGGTCGGGGGTGGCGGGCCGCTCGCCGCGTGGATCGAGACGGTGAGCGACTCGTGGTCCATCACGGAGAACGAGTCGTTCGTCCAGACCTGGACGGTGAAGTTCCCGGCGGTCGAGAAGACGTGGAACGGCGTCGGGAAGCTGCTCTTGTTCCCGTCCCCGAAGCTCCAGCTGAACTCGAACGGGGCGGTCCCGCCCGAGAGGTTGGCGTAGAACGCGATCGGGTTGTCGACCGTCGCGCTCGATCGGTTGTCCCCGACGCTGAGGGTCGGGAGCGCGACGACCACCACGGAGAGGTTCGCGTTCGCCCTCACGCCGTCCGCGTCCGTCCCGACGACCGCGACCGAGTACATTCCGGCCGCGGCGTAGGCGTGGCTCGGGGACGACCCGCTCGCACCCTCGCCGTCACCGAACGTCCACTGGTAGGTGATGGGGGGGACTCCCGGCGAGATCGCTGTGGCGGAGAACGAGACGCTCTGCCCGACGTCGACGCTCGAGGGGGTCGCGGAGGCGGAGATCGCCGGGCCCGCCGCTACCGAGACCGCGCTCGCGAGCGCGCTCGCGTGAAGGCCGATCGAGTCGGTGACGTTCACCCAGGCGGTGTAGTGGCCCGGGTTGACGAACGCGTGGGTCGCGACGAGCGTCGGGCCGCTCCCCGACACCTGGGCGGTCACGTTGTCGCCGAAGTGGAAGGTGGCGAGGTACGGCGGGATCCCGTTGCTCACGGTGGCCGTGAACGAGACGTTCGTGGACACCTCCGTGGAGGCGGAGCTCGCACCGAGCGAGCTCGAGATCGGGATCGCGATCGCCCAGGTGTCGTTCATGTATCCCACCGCGCCCGTGCCTCCGAACACGAGGGGTACCGAGCCGGACGGGTCGAGCGTGAGCCCGAAGTAATACCGGGGGGGCGGCGCGGGCCCGAGCCCCGAGGTGTCGTTGGACCAGGTCCCGTTGGCGAACGACCAGGAGTCGTTGAGGTACGCCGTGTTGTTGGCGCCCCCGAAGAGGAAGACGGCCGCCGCCCCGGGGACGTACACCATCCCGGCCCCGGTCCGGAACGGCGGCCCGGGCGTGTTCACCTGCCACCACTGCCCGCCCTGAAACTCCCAGGTGGAGCTCGTGGCGTTGGCCCCGTACAGGATCAGGGCCGACTCCACCGGGTCGTAGGCCATGGACGTCTCCGAGGACGGGGGCGGGGCGGTCGAGGGGTTCAATTGGACCCAGCCGGCCCAGGACTCCCAGGCCCAGGTGTCGTTGAGGTCCCCGGGTCCGGGGTTGAACCCTCCCCACAGGACCGAGCCGTTCACCTCCGGGTCCGGGTCGAACGCCAGGCTCGCGAACGCGCGAGCCATCGGGGCGGGACCGACCCAGGAGAGGTTCGTCCAGCTGCCGGCGCTGAAAAGCCAGGTGTCATTGAGGTAGCTCGAGGCTCCGACGCCTCCGAACAACAGGACGCCGTCCATATTGGCGTCGTAGGTCATCATCGCCCCGAAGCGGGCCGGAGGCGCGTCGTGCGGATTCGTGATGTTCGTCCAGAACCCGTCCGAGAAGACCCACGTGTAGTTCTGCGGGCAGACGGCCCTATCACACCCGCCGAACGCCACGACCTCCCGATCGGCCGGATCGTACGAAAGAGACCCCCAGAGGACCCCCGGAGGGGACGCCTCGGGCGGAGTCGGGGTGACATTGACCCAGGAGGGCACGGCCAGTGCGGGCAGGCCCTCGTTCGCGAGGACCCCATTCGAACGAGGTCCATTCGACTCCGCGACCGAAGGCATTCCCGGGGCCGAGGCGGCTCGGGAGGAAGCTCCCGTGGGCGTTGGGACGACAGGCGCGAGGGAGACCAGGAGGCCAAGCCCTACCGCGACCGCCAAGAACGCGTACCACCGAGCGCCACCACGGATCCTCACGTTGCCCTCCCTAGGGGTGGCCCTCCGGAGGGCTCGGCGGTGCCTTGGACCGCTTCCGGGTCGCGATCGCGATGACCGCGAGTAGCACCACGACCGCAACGCCCGCGATCGCGAGGTACTCGAGGTAGAGCGTGGTGTTCGGGGTGGTGACGGTCTTCACGACGGTCGAGGGGGGCGGGGTCTGAGAGGGCGGCGGGGCGGGACGTCCGGGGGTCTCCGGTAGGGCCGCGCCGACCTCTTCGAGGGAGAGGGTGACGAGGGGTGCCGTCGTGTTGCCGTTCGTGGAGAGGGCGTAGACAAGGAGCGCGGGACCGGTCTGCACGACACCGAAGCTCTCGATGTGGGCAACCGCGAACGTCGAAAGGTTCTGGAACGTCCCGCCGACCTCGGTCCAACCGAAGATCGCCGAGTTGGATCGGGCGAAGAGGTAGTACGTTCCCGTCCCGAAGAAGCCCGTCCCCGCGACCATGCTCTGATCGAGCGGCTTCGACACGATCACGGAGTTCGTCGCAAGGTCGTAGAGCACGAGCTCGGTCGCCGTTGGCTCCCGGTACAGGATCAGCAGGGTCGAACTCGAGCCCGCGACGAAGCTCTCCGTGAGCACCGAGGTGTTCGTCGGGACGGTCACCGAGACGGGCACGAGCGCGCCGGCGGCGTACTCGATGACCGAGTCGTTTCCCGAGACGCTGCGCGCCACCGCATCCCCAAGGTTCGCGCGGAGCGAGAGCAGCGAGGAGACGCCCGTGACGCTGACGTTCGAGAGCTCGGCGCCGGTCGTGAGGTTGAAGGCGACGAGCCGCTCAGGGGTCGAGGTCCCGACGAGGAACGTCGGGGAGATCAGCGCGAGCAGCACGCCGCCGCCACCGAGGGGATCGACGCGGTACGACTCCGCAATCCCCCAGTTCGCGAACGCGCGTACCGGACCCCAGGAGCGGTTGGCCGGAGAGTAGATGGCCCCGTGGAGACCGAGCGACGAGAGGTCGGTCGGGTTCGCCATCGTCTCCTCGGCCACCGGAAGGGCCGCCCACGCCACGAACTGGCTCCCGCTCGCGAGCGTCGCAGCCTGCGGACCCTCGAGGAGGTAGCCGGGATCGCTGGGAGGGGCGACGGAGGCGAGGGCGTTCGTCGAAGCGTTCAGCTTGAGGGCGGAGACTCCGAGGCCCTGGTTGACCGGGACACCCGGGTTGTCGTCGGTGTAGTAGAGGTAGCCACCGTCGTACCCCGGGGCCGCGGAGACGGTGGTGTACGGGTAGATGTCCGAGACCGCCGGCCCACCGGTCGCCGCCGGGTTCCAGACGTTCTGGTCGTAGCCGTTGACGGAGTAGTAGCGCGAG
Organism: Thermoplasmata archaeon; assembly: GCA_035625085.1. Classification (GTDB taxonomy): domain Archaea; phylum Thermoplasmatota; class Thermoplasmata; order Lutacidiplasmatales; family UBA184; genus Lutacidiplasma. The sequence continues at coordinate 7,470 of DASPQG010000041.1, read as the reverse complement.
TCGAGCTTCCAGGTGGTGCCGGTGCCGTTGTTGTATGCCGGCTCCCGGCCCGCCATCCGGGCCGGAACTAGGGGCGCCGCGGCGCCCCAGCTATAGATCACCGCCGGACCGAGGAGCGTCCACTGGTCGGACCAGAACAGCGCCGAGGCCGACACGAAGAGCGAGCCGTTCACCCAGCCGGCGGAGATCCCGAGGCTCGGCAGGAGCGTGAAGGTGAGCGCGACCGAGAGCGTGCCGCCGATCGCCACCGAGGCGATGCCGATGCCGAACGAGACCGAGACGGAGAGCGGAAGCTCGAAGCTGCCGAGGAGTGCCGAGAGCGCGACTTGGAGTCCGGGGATGATCTCCGAAGAGGTGTCGGTCGTCGGAACGAGGATGAGCGAGAGGGCGATCGACGGATCGAGCTCGATGTCGAGTGTGAACCCGATGTCGATCCCGAGAATGTTGAATCCGTAGATTGGTACGCTCGCGGAGAAGTCTCCCGTGACCGAGACCTTCGCCGTCGCGCTGACCCAGTTGATCCCGCTGACGTCCGGGCCTTCCGTCACGAGCGCGAACGTGCCGGTGAGGCTGATCTTCGCCGTGATCTCGATGCTCGCCGGACCGAGGTCGATCTTCGAGCTGTTGAACTTGAACGACCCGGTGAGGCTCACGTTGCCGCCCGAGTCGATCCCCGAGGTGATCGTGAACCCGGGGATCAGCGAGTAGTTGCCGCCCGCGAGCGGGATCGGGAGGTTGAACCCGAACGCCTGTCCAATGTTCCAGTCGTAGACGTCGGTGATCGACCAGGTCTTGTTGAACCGACCCGAGCCGTGCGGGGTGACGATATGGCTCGTCCCGGGCAGCTCGACCAAGGCGAGCAGCCAGAACGGGGTATTGATGATCTGGACGGAGTACGTCGCGTTCAGGGTCCAGTTCTTGAACGAGGCCGTGAGATCGAGTGTCGCCCCGGGGGCGAGGTTGCCCATGTTGACGGGGCCCGCGTCCCACCAGACCGAGCCCGCACCGGTACGCGGCGTGAAGGTGAGCGGGGCACCGCCGAGGGTCGCCGAGACCGTGGCCGGCCCGCGGTTCGCGACCTTGAGGAGGGCGCTGAAGTTGTCGTCGAGGTTGATGCCGGTGTAGAAGTACCCCTTGAACTCGGAGTAGATCGACGCCGTCTCGGGCGGGAGCACGCTGAACGTCCAGTTGGCGGTCGCTCGGGCGCCCGGACTATTGTTGTGGAGGTCGAAGACGGTGACCGTCAACCGATAGACGTTGTAGCTCGCCGAGCTCGGCGTGCAGGCGACGTTCTCGACCCCGTCGTATGGGAGTGAGTAGTTCCCGACCTTGTTGGTGAGCGGCGCGCAGCCGGAGCCAGTGAGGGCGTTACCGGTCTTGAGGCCGGTGATCGAGAATCGGTAGTTGAGGAATCCGCTCCCGCCGTAGCCGGTGACGGTGAACGGGACCTTGAAGGTGAAGTGGCTCGAGTTCGTGTCGATCGACGACGGGCCCGTGAGCTGGGCGTGGACGACCTCGTTGAACCGCCAAGTGTCGTTGAGCGAGCCGAGCCCAGGGTAGCCGCCGAAGATCGCGAAGTACTTGTCCGTAAAGTCCGCGGCGTACCCCATCTCGTACCGAGCCGGAGGGTCGCCGACGAACCCGGGGTCGGTCGCGTTCTTCCAGAAGTAGCCGCTGCCCGGGGGATTCTGGTAGGTCCACGAGTCGTTGAGGAAGGTGTACTGGAACCCCGTGCAGGCCGACGGAGTCTCGACCGGGTACCCTTGGCCACCGAACAGCACGAACCGGTTGTTCGGCGGGCTCCATCCGAGGCCGGCCTCGATCCGACCGCAGGGTGGGAAGCTCCCGACAATCGAGGCGTCCCCGACCGGCCCTTCGGGGGAGTTGATGCACGGCGGGGTGATCTGCATCTCGATCCACTTGCCGGCGAAGAACCACCACGCCACGGCCGAGTCGCCGCAGCCCCCGACGTCCGAGTAGAGGACACCGCCATGCTCGCCCCCGAACAGCAGGATGTACCCGGAGGGAGAGTCGGCGATTGCCGCTCCGTCGCGGGCCCCGGGCGCCGTCCCGACCGTCCCCGAGATGTTCGTCCACGTGCCGTCGAACTTCCAGGTGTCCTTGGCGGAGACGAACCCGGAGAGCTCCCCGCCAAAGAGGAGGACGTAGTTGTCGTACGAGTCCCAGACCATGCTGCCGACAGAGCGGGGCGAGGGCGGAGTTCCGGCCGAGGCCGTGAGGTTCGTCCAATGCCCGCCGGAGAAAAGCCAGGTGTCGCTGAAGGAGACGACCTCGATCGACGGCGTGTAAACGTAGCCGCCGTACAGGATCACCCCGTTCTCGGCGGCGTCGTACGCGAGCATCGCCCCGGCCCGCGGCGAAGGGCACGTGGTGGGCGTGCAGCTCGTGTTTGCAATCAGTTCCTTCCAGTGGCCCGCGGAGAACGCCCAGGTGTCCTGGAAGAACACCCACGGTCCGAGGCCGAGCTCCCCGTAGCCTCCGAACAGTAGGACATTGTGCGTCGCGGGGTCGTACGCCATCGAAGGGAGGAATCGGCCGTTCGGGTTCGGCTGGCCCTTCGGAGGGGTGATGTTCGTCCAGGACGGCGGCGGGTCCGAGTTGAGAGGTACTGGATTCGCGACGGGCTCACCGGCGCGTGCCGCGCATTGAGGGAGAACGTTGAGGAAACAGAGCGACGCGTATCCGGGCGAGGATGGGGCGGGCACCGGGCTCGCGGCCGCGGTCGGTGTCGGCGCGCTCGTTGGGCTCGCCGCAGGCTGAGCCGCTGAGGAGGCCGGGCTCGTTGGGGATGTGGGCCGCGGCAGCGTCGCGACATCCTGGAAGCCCTCGGCGAGCAGCAGCACCACGATCGAGACCGCGAGCACCACCGCCCAGCGCGTGCGCGTCCCGTGTCCTCGGAACCCACCCGGGGTCGGGCGGGCCGACGCAGTGGAGTCGGGGAGGGTCGGGGTCCGGTAGGCGAGAGCAGTAGTTCGGAGCATCAGAGACGGCGCGGACGACGACCTCAAGCCCCCACCGAAGTCCCCTAGTTAGAACTGCGCTCAACGAAACTGACCAAAAGGGCCAAGCCTCGTCCCACCGTACTGGTAGTGCTCTGGGAACCCGCGCATGGACGACCTCGACGTCCAAATCCTACGGGAGCTGAACCAGGCGAGCGGTGTGCTCCCCGGGCGGCCGGGCTTCCGCGCCTCGTACCGAGAGATCGCCCGGGCCGTCTCGGTGTCGCCGGGGACGGCGCGGAATCGGATCAACCGGCTGTACGCGTCTGGAGTTCTCACCGGCTCGTCGGTCTACGCGAACCCGAGCGTGCTGGGACTCGAGGCCGGTGCGTACGCGGTCGAGGTTTCGCATAGCCACCGGAAACGCGACGTGATCAACCGGTTGCGGGCGCTCGAGGGCGTCTACTTCATTCAGAACTTCCGCGGGACCCTCGTCGGGGTCGCGTTCGTCTATCCCGATACCGTCGCCCGGGAGCAGACGCTGGAGTCCATCCTAGGAATCACCGGCGCCTCGGGCGGCTTCTTTTCGGTCGTTCCGTATCCTCCCTGCCACGAGACCCTTTCTCCACCGGAATGGAAGCTCGTCTCCCGTCTCGTTCAGGGGAGCTTCGCGCGATACGCGGACCTCGCCCGGGAGCTCGGCGTCTCCGTCCGTACGATCAAACGAAGAGTATCGAAGCTGGTCCGCAGCCACGCGGTTCTGTGCGTGGCCACGTTGGACTACCGGGCCCTCTCCGGATGCGTCCCGACGGACCTGATCGTCGCCTTCTCCTCTCCGGCGGCTCGCCATGAGGCGGAGCGACGGATCCTCGCGCTCGTGCGGGATCGGATGATCTTCGCGGGCGTCTGGACCGACATCGGCCTCTACAGTTTGGTCCTGCCGAAGGTCTCGATGGCGAGCCAGATCGCCGAGGACGTCGCTCGAATCCCGGGCGTGGGCATGTCCCGCGTCGAGATCGTCGAGGAGCACATCGACCAGGTCGGCTCGCTCCGAAAGTACGTGGACCGAAAGTGGGCCGAATCCCTACCTACCCGGGCTCGGGTCCCGGTCCCGTCTTCCCACTCGCGATAGTAGACCCGAGCGAACCACGCGAGTTCGAGATCCCGGTCGGCGCTACGGGGTCCGGGACTCGGCCGGAGCGGTCGTCGGAGCGAATCCCGAGTCCAGCAGGTCCGCCTCGACGACAGGGTCCTCCGCCGCTTCGGCCGACCGCACCCGGGGCACCGCCCGCGCCACCAGCCGCGGCCGCGCGAAGATCGCGATCAGGCTCGCGACGTAGCAGAGAAGGAAGCCGAGAATCGCTCCGCCGCCGCTGTACAGGCTGAGGAGAGAGAACGTCAGCATCCCGACGCCGAGCACGAGGTGGCGCCCGGGAACGAAGAAGAGGAGGATCGCGAGCAGGATCAGGGCGAACGCCACGAAGAGGCCGAACCCCCCCAAGTCCGTCGCCGTGAGGTCGAGAGAGCCCCAGAGGGGGACCTTGTAGAAGCTTCCCACGAGGAGCAGCTCCACCGACTGGAGAAAGATCAGGGCGGCCCCGACGAGGGTCATCACCATCGCCCCCAGGGTTCCCCCGGAACCTTGGACGGGGCGTTGGGAAACGACCACCGGGTCCGGGATTGTCTGCGAAGGAGCTGCCATCATGGCCGCCGCGGGTCCGGGAGAGCGTCCTCCCCTATGTAAAGGGTCGGGACCAAAACAGGCGCGACGAGATAGGGGAGGTAGGGACTCGAGCCCGAGTTGGCCCGCGTCTCTCTAGAGATGCGTCCCGACCCGGTAAGGAGCGGAGCGTTCAGCAGGTGATCTGCGACGATGTGGGCCCGTTGAAGATCGACCCCGAGCTCGCATAATAGTACGCCACGAACGCGGCACCGCTACCGCCCACCGCTCCGAACCCGCAGGTGGAGTACGAGGCCTCCCAGAAGGCCGACCCACCGAACGCCGAACCGGCGCCAAGGATGACGAACATCTTGGTCGCCGACGTGTGGTTCGCGAGGAAGGCGGAGCCTCCGCTCGCGTCGAGGGAAGCGGCGATCGTCGTGGAGTCCACGACGTTGGTGGCGTTGATCGCGCTCTCCGCGCTGAACGATGCGACCCCCGAGCAGCCGGTCACATAGCTGACGGGGGAGGCGGTGCCGTCGCTCACGAACATCATGAGAATCACCGTCCCGGAGACGTTCTTCGCAAGGAACACCCACGAGGCGACCTCCCCCGGGGTGGCGTTGCTGGGAGTGCCGGGGATCACAACGCTGGAGGGAGCCCCGGGGGGATTGGCGTAGGCGCATCCGTTCCCCGTGAGCGCGGGGCCGAGCGGCTCGGAGAGCCCGCTCGAGACGCCGATTCCGAGCCCGACCACAACGGTCCATGGCCCGCCCACAGCGACCTGGCCCTCGGAGATAGCGACGGCGACCGCCTTGCTGTACGGTACGGGGGTCCCGTCAGGGACGGAGGAGGTGCCCGCGTTCGAGCTGAACACGCCGGCGACGAACAGAACTGCCAACACGACGATCACGACCGCAGCGACGACGACGGCGATCCAGATCCAGCTCCGGCGAGGAGGGGTTAGGGGGGAGGGCGGTGGAGCCGCCCCGGGGAAAGTGGGAGGCGGAGGGCTTGGGAGTGGAGGATTGGTAGCCCCCTCCGGAGGGGCCGTCGCAGTCGGCATCATCGGAAGGAGGCGAGGGCGCGCTCGCCCTTTATCTTGACCATGGAGACGGACACCCCTCCACGCGAGTTCCGACCTCCTCGGTGAGGAAAGGCGGCCACGGAACGAGGGTGAAACCCGCCGCTGGATGGACGGTGGCTACTGCTGAGGGGCCCCGCAAAAAGGGCAGCGCGTCGCGGCGATCCCCATCAGGTTCCCGCAGAACCCGCAGCGCACCTTCATCATCCGCTTCACGCCCTCGCCGACTTCGAACGGGCGGCTCGCCTCCCACATCTCCCTCGAACGCCGGAGGGCGCCTTCTGCGAGGGCGCGCCGTCGGAGCCACTCGTTCTGGCCGGCGAGACGGGCCTCCTGGATCTCCTGCGCGACCTCGTACGGATCGTGGAGGAAGAGTCGCATGACGATGGCCCGCTCGTCCCGTTCCTCCGCGAGCCGCAGGAAGGTATGGAACTCCACCTTGGGCGAAGCGAGGTTGTAGAAGAAGAAGCTCGGGCTGGCCACCCAGTCGCTCGCCGCGAAGACCTGCGGCTTTCGCCAGACCTCGATGCACCGGAGATTGGTCATGACGAGGAACCCACGGGCGGTCTTCCAGACCCGCTGGACATGCTCGCCTTCGAGGAAGTGGATCTGCCGGTAGGCGTCCTTCTCGATCTGCGAGGGGGAGGTAACGAGGTCGGACCCGGCGCGCGAGTCGGCCAAAACCATCGGGAAGGGGAGGGAAGGGGTTCGTTAAGGGGTTGACGCGCCGGGAACCCGGGGGCCGCCCGCCGAAGCGGGGCCTACTTCTGGTGCTTCGTGAACTCGCGGATGCCCGCGCTGTCCTCGTTGAACGCCATCTCCCACGCGCCCCGCACTATCGGCTCGAGCTGCGCGGGCGGCATCCCCGAGGCCTGCATGTCCCCGAAGATCGCGACCTCGGTCTTGTTGCCGTGGGACGTGTAGACGTTGAACATCTTCGAGCCGGCCATCGGTCCCTCGATCGCTTCGACCGCCATGCCGAGCGGCGGGAACACCGTGATCCGGTTCGCGATCTTGACCCAGTTGCCGTTCATGTTTTGCTCCCACGAGACCACGAACGAGGTGGGCGTCTCCGGCTTCATCCCCCGATTCCGGGAATTCTTGTGAGCCCCTCCGTGCGCCGTGGGGTCCTGGAGGTACTTCCAGAGAACGTCGAGCGGTGCGTCGAACTTGCTTCCTTCCTGGTCGTCGATTCGAGCCATGGGTATCCCACCGGGCAGAGGTACATTAACCTCGACATCGTAGAATCCGGAAATCCACCCCGGGAACGAGACTTACGGGATTCCGAAGGGGACCCGGAACGCCGTCGATCGATACTACCGCGGCCGGGGGCTTATCTTGCAACGCGCTTCCGTCGACCCCGTGCCGGGCGTGGGGCATCGGGTGTACGCCACCCAGGTTCTTCGGGTCTCCAAGGTGATTGAAGCGCCCTTGAACTACGTCTACCAGTGGTGCACCGACTATCGCTCGGACGACCGAAAGCTATCGAGGTCGAACCCGAAACCGCGATTTCGGGTCGTGAAGCTCTCGCCGCGCCGTGTCCTGCGGATCCGCGTTACGCCTTCCGGAAAGGACGACCCAGCGGTAGCAGTGGACGTCGTCCGACTCGATCCGCCCGCGGCATGGCATACGGACCAGATTGATGAGCACGACCGCGAGGTAATTGACTACCGGCTGACGGCGCTGGGTCCTGCTAAGACCCGGCTCGATCTTCTAGTGACCGAGCGGTGGGTGATCCCGGAGTTCCCGAGTCGCGAGGAGGTTCG
>DASPQG010000040.1:0-21748 GCA_035625085.1 Thermoplasmata archaeon | reverse complement strand
TTCGGTTTGTCCTCTGCCGTTTTCGATCGCCTTTACTCACGGCATCTCGGTTGATTTCTTGTCCTCCCCCTACTAGAATGCTTTACTTCGGGGGGTTCCCCTTCCTTTCGGAATGTCCCTTGCGGGACCGGAGTTCCGATTAGGTGATCGGTGGATCACGGGTTCCTTGCGCCTACCCACCGCTTATCGCAGCTTGGCACGACCTTCATCGGCGCCCGAGCCTAGCCATTCCCCAACTGACAGGAGTCAGCTACACTGAATACGCTTGACAAGCGTCCAGAACGCGTGTGATCGGCGTCATCGGCCCCCGCGCCAGCACGGCGAAGGGACCCTCGCCCTTCCCCGGAGAGGCCCCGGCCTCTGCGGGTGCATGTGCCGACCGAACAGCGTCGCCGTGGCGCGGCTTGGCTTGCAGAGAGTCGTTCTATTTAACCCCGGCGACCGGCGCATGAGCTGTGTCGCGCACCTCCGGACGGACGCATCCTACGGAGCTCGCGGAAATCTTATCCCCAGCACCTATAGTCGATTCGGTAACACCGGGGGAAATGGTGGCACCGTCGAGCATGGATCCGCCACCCGCCTCCGAGGGGCTCAGCCTTCTTCTCGAGCCCGTGCTCCGCCCCGCCATCGCGGCCCGAGCGAGTGGGCCGGGTGAGGAACGATCGTTCGTTCCGCTGAATGGGCCCTCCCCGGGTAATGGGTCCCCATCGAGTGGTCTCGGGTTCCGAAACTAGCGTTGGCAGCGGGGAGGGGGAGGGCAGCGTGTCAGAAGGGGCAGTAAACGTCGCTGGGCCGGTCAGTCCCGGGCCGCGACGCTCCTGGATTCCGGTCGCCCTGGTCGTCACCGTCGTGCTCCTCTTGCTCGGGCCCTGGCCGGGCGTGCTCGGGTCGGGAGCGAGCTCCGCCGCGTCGGCGTTCGAGCTCGCGGCGACTCCGCAGAACCAGCCCGCCGATTTCTCGAACCTTACGCTCAACACCACCGCGATCGATCTCTCCCCGTACTTCTGGGGAACGACGGTCGAGGGACGGTCGAAGATCCTTCCCACCGAGGGAAACCTGATCACGTCGACCCCGACCCAGACCATCGTCTGGCCCGGCGGCTCCACCGGGGACGATTACGACCCGATCAACAACACGCTCCACAACCCCCTGAACGGCTCGGTCACCGCCGCCCCGACGAGCGAGGCCCAGTTCGTCTCGTTCTGTGACTCGCTGAACTGCTCGGCGATCGTCGAGGTCCCCGGCGAGATCGACAACCCCCAGTACGCGGCCCAGATCGTGAACTACACCGAGAACACCCTCCATTTCCACCCCGCCTTCTGGGAGATCGGCAACGAGCCCGAGCTCTGGAGGCACTGGGGGGTGCCCTGGTCCCAATGGCCGGCGTCGGGGCCGGTCGTCGGACCCTTCGAGTTCGCCCATGAGGTGCAGGCCTACATCAGTGCGATGCGGGCGATCGACCCAGCGATCCACGTTCTCGGAGTGACGTCCACGGGGCGGGCCAACGGACCCTGGCCGGTCACCGACTGGACGAACGCCACCGTCGAGGTGAACGGGCCGAACCTCTCGGGCGTCGCGGTCCACATCTATCCCGCCGGACCGAAGACTGTGCCGCAGCACTCGAACCTGAACATGTTCTACGGCGCGCTCAACGGGCCTGGGGGCCTTCCGTCACGGGTCGAGTCGATCCGGGCCGGCGTGCGCGCATCGCTCGCGCAAAACTGGTCCTCCGACCCGGGGCTCTCGGTGCCGGTCTTCGTCACGGAGATCGGGACCGCGCTCGCGCATCACCAGTTCGGTCAGTACGCCATCAATTTCGGCGGGGCGCTCGGCCTCGCCGCGATGATGACCCAGGCGATGGCGCTCAATGTGACGAACCTCGACCTGTTCGGCGCCGTGATGAACACGAACAACTCCTGGTTCGATCTGAACGGCACGGAACGGCCGGACTACGAGGCGTACTCTCAGCTGTTCACCCATCTCGGGCCGGTCGCGTACCCGGTCACGCTTCCGGGGTTCAACTCCACGCTCTTCGGCATCGCCACGATCGACCCGAACGACGGGAACCGGAGCGACCTCCTCGTGGTGAACGCGAACACCACGACCGCCGTCAATTACACGCCGAAGATGGCCGGACCGGCCCCCGACTCCACCGTACACTTCTGGTACTGGAACGGGACGGTCCAGCCCGGAACGACGCACCGAAACACGACCTGGGTGACGGCCAGCACCCCGACGCCGCTGTCGATGGACCTCCCCGGTCTGCCCGCCGTCCAGGAGATCCCGGCCCAGGGGATCGAGCTGTTCGAGTGGTACCCCTCCGGGGCCTCCTCGGTGAAGCTCGCCACGAGCGGCCTCCCGTCCGGCGCCCGCTGGTTCGCGCACGTCGGCGCCCGGCTCGTCACGAGCAACCAGTCCAGCCTCGCGCTCTTCCTGCCGAACGGAACGTACCCGACCTCCACCGTCCCGATCCCCCTGCCGCTCCACGCTAAGACCGCCTCCTCCGTGGAACGCCTCGCGGGATTCCCGCCGTCCCCGATCGTCGTGAGCGGGTCCCCGCAAACCGTACCGATCCCGTTCGCCATGCAATGGCACGTCACGCTGAGCGTCGACCCATCCTTACTCGCAGGCCATATCGTGCCCTCGCTCTCCTGGGCGAACGCGAGCCAGCCGCTCGACCTCTATGCCGTGCCCGCTTCAGGGTACCACTTCACCCGCTGGTTCGGCTGGGGCCCGGGCAGCACGAACGGGACCAACCCCATCGGGGTGATCGACCCCACGGGACCGATCACGGAGCGCGCGCATTTCGCCGCCCTGTTCGCCGTCGACTTCACCGAGACCGGACTCCCCACCGGGACGTCATGGACGGTCGAACTCCGGGGCACGAACGAGTCCTCCACGAACGCCACGATCTCGTTCGGAGTGCCCGACATCGGGCTGTACGGATTCCAAGTCACCCCGGTCCCTGGCTATCGGGTCCATCCCCCGGCCGGGAGCGTCAACGTGACGGGGAGCCCCACGGTCGAGACGATCGCGTTCCAGAAGCTCACGCCACCTCCGCCGCCGTATCCGGTCTCCTTCGAGGAGACGGGGCTTGCGAACGGCACGAACTGGTCGGTCGTGGTCCGGTCGGTCACGTACGGGTCCAACGGCTCCACGATCTCGTTCTCGGAGAGGAACGGAACGTACGGATTCAACGTCTCGTTCGTCCCGGGCTACCGGCCCGTCCCCCGCCTCGGCAGCTTCACGGTGAACGGCTCGGCGTTCGTCCAGTACGTCACCTTCATCGCGAAGACCCCTCGTCCGCCGCTCTACCCCGTGACGTTCGAGGAGTCGGGGCTCCCGGGGGGCACGACCTGGTCGGTGACCGTGCGCGGAGTGACCAACCACTCCTCGTCGACCGAGATCGGGTTCGACTCGTCGAACGGGACGTACGGGTTCCAAGTAGGGGCCGTGCCGGGGTACCGCTCCCAGCCGACGAACTCCTCCTACACGGTCCATGGGAGCGCCGTGCTGGTCTCGATCACGTTCCTCCGCCGCACACCGCCACCGCCGAAGTTCGCGGTGACGTTCGTGGAGTCGGGTCTTCCCGCCGGAACCTCTTGGTCGGTCACCGTCCGTGGATCCACGAACTCCTCCACGACGGACACGATCGGGTTCGACTCGTCCAATGGGACCTACGGTTTCCACGTCGGGGCCGTGCCGGGATACCGGTCCCAGCCGGTGAACTCCTCCTACACCGTGAACGGAACGGCCATCGAGGTGCCGATCCAGTTCATCGCGCGGACTCCGCCGCCTCCGCTCTACCCCGTCGCGTTCCAGGAGACCGGCCTGCCGAACGGCACCAACTGGTCGGTGACGGTGCGCAACGTCACGTATGTGTCCAACGGCTCCACGATCTCGTTCGGGGAGAGCAACGGGACGTACGGGTTCAATGTCTCGTTCGTTCTCGGCTACCGCCCGAGCCCCCGGCTCGGGAGCTTCAACGTGAGCGGTCTCCCGGTGACCGTCTCGATCACCTTCATCGTGCGGACCCCTCCACCAGCCACGTACGCGGTGACGTTCCAGGAAACCGGGCTTCCCTCGGGCACGAGCTGGTCGGTCACGGTCCGTGGTGTGACGAACACCTCGTCGACCGCCGCGATCGGCTTCCGGTCCTCCAACGGCACGTACGGCTTCGAGGTCGGCAGTGTGCCCGGGTACCGCTCGGAACCGACCAACTCCTCCTACACGGTGAACGGCAGCGCGGTCTCGGTCGCCGTCACGTTCCTCCGGAAGACCCCGCCGCCCCCGATGTTCCCGGTGGTGTTCACGGAGTCCGGTCTGCCGGCGGACTCAACCTGGTCAGTGGTGGTCCGGAACGTGACGCACGCGTCGAATTCGACGACGATCGGTTTCTCGGAAAGCAACGGGACGTACGGGTTCAACGTCTCTTTCGTCCCGGGGTACCGCCCGGTGCCCCGCTTTGGGAGCTTCAACGTCACCGGCGCCCCGGTCGGCGTATCGGTCACCTACCTCACGCTCACGCCCCCACCCCCCACCTACCCGGTGACGTTCGAGGAGAGCGGCCTGCCCGGCGGAACGACATGGTCGGTGACGGTACGCAACGAGACGATCTCCTCGGCGTTCGGAGCGCTCCAGTTCGACGAACCGAACGGTCGGTACGGTTACTCGGTCGGCGTCGTCAGCAACTACACCCGTCATCCCCCGAGCTCCGGCTTCACGGTGAGCGGCGGACCGGTGGCGGTCACGGTCGTGTTCGATCCGGTCCGGATCGTGTATCGGAACGTCTGGACGGAGAGCGGCTTCTGGGGAACGGGGAAGTGGTGGGTCGAGGTGAACAACGTGTCGTACAATTGCACCGGAGCCTGGGCGACCGCGCTCCTCCCCAATGGCACGTATCGGTACGCGGTGGAGGACTCCAATGATTTCGTCCCGACGCCCCGCTTCGGTACGTTCGAAGTGCACGGCGCCCCCCACGTCATCTCGGTCAATTTCACCGAGGCCAGGTTCGCCGTGACGTTCATGGCCCACGGCCTGCCCGCGGGTACGAAGTGGACGGTGCGACTGGCCGACAACAACAGCTCGACCGCGAGCGCGAGCCTGGCGATCCCCCGGCCCAACGGGACGTACACGTTCGACGTCCTCGCTCCGGAGGGGTACTACGCGGTCCCGTCACACGGGAACATTACCGTGCACGCGCAGATCCCGGCGGTCGTGATCACGTTCGTCGTGAACGGGCCCGGCCCGACCCCACCGATCTGGTTCCTCGTGGCCCGGGCGACAGCGGTCGGCGCGGTCGTCGTCCTCGGGGCGTGGGGCGGCTTCGCGCTCATGCGAGCGGTGCGACGGGGCCGAGGGGGCCCGGCGCTCTTCTGAGACGGTCCGGCCGACGGCGCGGAGCGATGGGGTCCGATTGACGCGTCGAGCGGGGAGTGCCGGAGCGGCTCTCGCCTTCGGTGCGGTCGCCGTGGGAGTGCTGGCGAGCTTCGCCGCAGGCTGGCTCGATGGGCTCCGGTCGATCGAGACGTGGTTGCGGTCGGCCGGGATCCCTCTGGGCGGAATCCTCGTCGGGGTGCTCTTCGGGATGCTGGGCTACCTGGGCGTCGACCGGTTGCGTCGCCGGCCGTTCACCTACGGGGCGGGCACGGTCCCGGTGAGAATCGTCGGCATGGTCCCGGCCGGTGGCTCTGCGCCGGCCCCGAGCGCCACCGATGGACCCTACGCGGCCAAGCCGGTCCGAGTGTACAGCCGGACCGGCGAGCGAACGCTCCTCGTGACCGGGGCCGGGGAGCACCCGTCCCTCCCGATGCGACGGGCGCGCCGGTTCGTATTGGCGCTCACCGTCTCGTTCGTCGCGACTGCGTTGGTTCTCCTCCTGTACTACTCGATCCTCTTCGCCCGATACGACCGCCTGGTCGCGGTCGTGGGCGCGATCCTGTACTGGCCGACGCCGTGGCCCGGCGTCTACGCGGTCAGCGTCTCGAAGCTCGTGGTCCCCGACTACATCTTCCCGATGTACCTTGCCGGAATGGCCGCGTTCGCGATCGCGAGCGGCCTCGTCTACCGGCGGCCGCCCCTCCCCGCGCGTCGACGCTGGAGTGCGCTCGGAGTGGTCGCGTCGTACGTGGGCGTCGAGCTCATCCTCGATGCGCTGTTCTTCACGGTCCCGGGGTCGACCCTTCGGGACTTCGCGCTGATCGCGCGCGCCTTCACCGGCGGGATGTTCCTCGCGCTGCTGATCTTCTGCACGCTGTTCCTTCCGGCTCCCCAGCGGATCGAGCCGCGGTTCCCGCGCGACCGCGCCGCCGTAGGCCGCTTCTTCGGGCTCGCCTTCCTCTCCCTGGGGCTCGCCGGAGCGGTCCTCCTTCTGACCACGGTACTTCTCCACCTCCGCGGTCTGATCCTGGGGTTCACCGTCCTCCTCCTCCTGCCGCTGCTCACGCTCGAGCTGTTCTCGGCGTTCGCGCGGGTCGCCTACTTCCGCGAAGTGCGTCGCCGGTCGGTCCCGCCTCTTGGGCTCTACCACCCGCCGGTCTCGATCATCATGCCGGCGTACAACGAGGAGGAGTGGATCGAAGAGGCGATCCGCCACGCCGACCGGGCGGCGGCGAAGTACCCGGGCACCGTCCAGATCGTCGTCGGTAACGACGGGTCGACCGACCGAACGCTCGAGCTCGCCCGGAAGGCGATCGGACGCCTCGAGCACGCTCAGGGATTCGTCATCGACCTCCCGCACGGAGGGAAGTCGAACGCGCTCAACGGCGCGCTCGCGCTCGCCACCGGGGAGATCGTCATCCGGTGCGACGCAGACACGTTCATCTCGGACGATCCCGGATTCGCGGCCCTCATCCCCCATTTCGCGGATCCAGAGGTCGGAGGGGTTCAGGGCGCGATCCACCCGCGCCAGAAGGACGGCTGGACCCGCAAGCTTCGGGCCCTCGAAGTGGCCTGGAACCACTACTTCCTGCGACCGGCGGGCATGGGAACGCGCTCGGCCGAGGTGATCGACGGGCTGTTCTCCGCGTTCCGACGCGCCGAGCTGGTCGAGGTCGGGGGCTACGTCCCCTGGAACGGAGAGGACACCGAGATCGCGATCCGGTTCCAGCGGCTGGGCTACCGGGTCCGGATCGAGTTCGGCGCCGTGGCGTACGAGGACGTGCCGGAGAACTACGACGCCCTCCGAAAGCAGCGGGTGCGCTGGGCCCGGGGCATCCTCATGGCGAACGGCCAGCACTACTCGTCGCTGCTCGGTGACACTCCCGAGTTCGCCGGGCTCGGCATCCTCTTCTGGTTCCTGCTGTTCGTCCGTTCCGGGGTCCGGTCGCTCGTCTACGTCTTCCTCGCACTCCTCGTCGTAATCCTCGGGGTGCCCGCCTTGCTCGACACGGCAATCCTGTTCCTCATCGCCATCGGGCTGAGGGCGCTCCCGCTCGCCACCTTCCTCGTCCGCATGGACCGGAAGGACGTGCTGCCGTGGATCCCGTTCTTCCCGATCGCGAACGTGATCAAGCAGACGTTCCGCTTCGAGGCGTTCGGTACGCTCGGTCCCGGAGTGGAGCGGGAGTACGTCTGAATTCCGCCGCTCGGGCCATGGACCCATGACCTGCAGCTCCGGCGAGATGGGCTGTGCCAGCGGGCAGAGCCGCTGTCCCCGGAGGGCCGACCGACAGGACGGGGCCCGCTTCGGCCGTCGGGGCTGACCCCTTTTCGCCATTCGATGGCTCGAGCGCGACGACCGGTCCCAGCTGGTGGAAGACGACGAGACTCGCCGGAGGGACCGTCCAGTTCCGAGCGAGCGAGGGAGTTAGGAAGAGCGAACTCGGAGCCGTGGAGGGGCCATCGAAGAGCCAGGCGGAACCGCCGGCGGCTTCGGGGAACTCGGCGGTGAGGTTGACCCGGAACCCGTACGAGGCGTTCGAGTTGACCAGCATGAGATCGCCGAGGGCGGTCGGGCTCGAGCCGCCTACCGCCGCCGATAGGCCCTGGCCGGTCGAGGCCACCCGCTCTCCCGAGGCATAGGGGCCGAACTGCGTCGCGAGTGCCTGGTAGAGGAGCAGCGACGCCGAAGGCGAGCCCTGCGTATTCAGCCAAGCTCCCGGAGTTCCACTCTGGAAATCGTAGTAGTCGAGGCTCGTAATCGGAAGGCCGATCGCCTGCAGAATCTCCGTCGCGACGTACGTCGCGAGGTACCCTCCTGTGAGGGTGTTCGGGGGGGCCAGCTGGGTACCGGTCTGGAATTCGTCGGCCAGAACCGCGAGGTGGCAGGTGGAGCAAGCCGAGCGGATCTCCCCCATCACGTTCGGGACCCGCGCGGGAAGGGCGTCGGCTCCGCTCAGCGACCCGAACCAGCCGGCGAGATCGCTCGAGGGGAATCCGGCGCCGGCCGGATAGACGTGGATCGCGATCGCAGAGAGGTTCGGCCCGTTCGAGGAGACCACCGAGGAGATCCACTCGGGCTGCCCGGACGACCCTCTGCCGAGTCCTCCGAGCCCGATGATCCCCGTCGTGGGATCGACCGCTCGGATGGCCGCGACGTACCGGGCCACGACTCCCGAGAACTGCGCGGGGGTTGGGGTCGAGACCTGCGAGGTGTTCCACGCCGTCCACGGGATCCCGAAATGCTCCCACAACGCCGGCTCGTTCCCGATCTCCCAGAATGTCGGGCGGAACCCGAGCTGGTTCTCGGTGTAGCCCACGATGGCGGAGACCTCGGAAGTGTTGTCGATCTCCGCCGGAAGTGTCAGGATCGATTCGCATCCGGTCGACCGGCACCAGCGGACAAACTCGGCCAGCGACGTCTCCGCCACGGTCGTCGCTCCCGAGTCGTTGTAGATCGTCCCCCGGTCCCCATCTCCGAGCGGATCGAACCGGTCGGCGAGGCCGCCTCCGGGGAAGCGGACCATACCGACCTGAGTGGAGTTGAGGTCTGCCGCGCTCGCCGCCGAGAACACCGAGTCGGCTCGGAGGTTTACGCCGAGGAACCCCGTATCGAGATCGACCACCGAGCCGTTCTTCCCGGCCAGCGATGCGGTCACGGTCAGGAAGGGCGGGCCGGTCGACGGGGGGGACGGGGAGGGGGCTAGGAGCGAGGCTCCGACGAAGACGGCACCGGCCACGGCGCCCACGGCGAGCGCGATGGCGATCCATCGGGTCCGACGGCGACTTCCCCGTGAGGCGCGGGCCGGTCGGGGGGCTCGCCGCTCGCTCATCGAGGGTAGAAGGGTTGGTACGGGATTCCCCTATGAGTGCTTGTCTCGGCCCGCCGGTCCGGGCCGGTGGCGGGCCTCCGGGTCCGGTGGCCGAGCACTGAGCGGCCCTTAGTCCGGCGGCTGACCGAAGGTAGTGAAGGCGTCGAGATTGCCGTCCGAGGTCGTAAGGTAGACCGTCCCGTCCACGACGATCGGGGAGGTCACCATCCCGGCCGCCGTCGCCTCGGTCCAAACGATCAAGTCCGTGTACCCTCGGGTCGCGTGAGCCACCCCCGCCGCATCGTTGTACACGATGACGCCGTCGACCGCGCCGAGGCCGACGATCGGCGAGGTCCCCTTCACCTCGAAGTTCAGCACGCCGCTCGCGGCCTGGAGCACGTAGAGGTTCCCGTTCGAGGAACCCACCGCGTACTCGGGCTTCCCGCCGATGGTGCCCACGGTAAGGAGGGCGCCGGAGGCGGTGATCGAGGCACCGGTCGCGTAGGACCAGAGCTGCGCACCGGTCGTCTCGGAAAGGGCGTAGACATGCCCGTCGCCGGATCCGACGTAGACGACGTTCCCCGAAACCGTCGCCGCGGCGTCCACGGGGCCGGCCGTCGCGAAGCTCCACTCGACGGCTCCGGTCGCGGCGTTGAGGGCGACCACGTCCCCGTTGGTCTCCCCGACGACGAGCCGATTCCCAGTGAGATCGACGGACGGGGCGGCGACGACCGAGCTCGCGAGCACCCTCGACCAGGAGAGCGCGCCGGTGCTCTCAACGAACGCAGCGACCTCTCCCGAGTTCGAACTGACGAACACGTCCCCGTTGCCGAATACAGGAGCGGAAGGGACGCCGCCGACTGATACCGACCAGACGAGCGTACCCGTCGAGGTGGCAATCGCGCTCAGACTGCCATCGCTCGCCGCGACGAACACTCGGCCGCTCGTCGGGTCGACAGCGGGGGAGCCGCGGAGCGCGGCCCCCGAAGGAAGGGTCCAGCTCCACAGAAGGCCGCCGTTCGCGGTATCCAGGGCGAACAGCTCACCCGAGGTGTCCGCCGCGTAGGCGACGCCATTCGCAACCACGGAGGAGGCGTTCAGTGCCTCGCCCGCGTCAAAGTGCCATGCGAGGTACATCCAGGTATTACCCCCGACGTACACGTGGTGGTCGAGCGTCGGGTCGTTCGGCGCGTAGTCGGTTTCCCCCGCGTTGTACCCCGGCTCCTCCCAGCTGTTGGCGACGGTGATCGCGGCGCTGGCCGACTTCCCCGAGGACGTGCCTGTCGCGTTGATCGCGTTGAGCCCGAACGGCGTCGTGGTCGGAATCTTCACCTTGGTGGCGGGCACCGAGCCGGTAGCGGAGGTGGTGGCGCTGGCGAGCACCGCGCCGTCCAGGCTCAGCGAGACGTGCTCGGACGCCGCGAACCCGGCCCCGGTCACGGTGACGCTCGCACCGGGAGCGATGAACGACGGGGAGGCTTTGATGTGGGGCCCCTTCGTGCTCGCGAGTACCGTGTACTCCACGCCCGCCCCCTTGAGGTCGGATTGGCCGGACACGGAGGCGGCGTACGCGGTCACTTGGTAGACGCTTCCCGACTTCGGCACCGGATACGAGAACGTCCAGTTCGTCAGCTTCGCGTTCGGGGAAGAGAGGGTGGCGGGGTTGGCGTACGGACCGGGGGCCCAGCTCCCGACGGTGCCGTCCCACCAAGGACCCGACGGTCCGGCCGACTGGATGGCCACCTCGACCTGCGCGACGCCGCTCGTGTCGCTGGCGTTCCCGCTGATCGATAGCTCCCCCGCGGGGTTCGTTAGAGTGGCCCCCATCGCGGGCGAGACGATTGCGGTGCGGGGGAGCTGCGCGTCGTTTCCACCCCCGACCGCAAAGTCGTAGAGGAACTGGTCGGAGGAGGCGATCAGGATGTTGCCGTTCGATATCGCCGGCGAGGCCGTGATGTAGCCGCCAGTGGCGTACGAGTACAGCAAGCTTCCCGTGGCGAGGCTCACCACGTCGACGTGGCCCCCGATATCCCCGGCCACGACGACCTCCTCGCCCGGGGCCCCGGCGATCGCGGGTGAGGACAGGACCTCGGTGTGCGAGCTGTCGCGGTATTGCCAGACGACCGCGCCGGTGACCGCGTTGAGGTCGAACATCCCGCCGTTGTAGCCGAACACGAGGTTCGTTCCATCCAGAGCGGCGGTCGAGCGACCGCCTTCGGTGACCCCCGCGATTTTGTTGAAGTTCGTCGACCAAATCTCGGAGCCCGTGGTGAGGTCGAGGGCGTACATGATCCCGTACTTGTTCGGTACGTAGACGACCCCGTCGGCGAATCCGTTCGCTCCGGGCGGTGAGATGACGGGGCCGGCTCCGACGTCGTACGGGCCCGGATTGTACGTCTGGAATCGCCAGACCTCCTTCCCCGTGACCGCATTCAGCGCGTAGACCGTCGAATCCGGGTCTGCGGTGCCGAAGACGAGCAGGGGCACCCCCGAGGCATCCACGCCGTAGGAGTACGGGTCCCAGGTACCGGCGGTCTGGTTGTAGCCGGTGAACTTCCATTCGAGGGCGCAGGTCGCCGCGTTCATCGCGAGGATCGGGCCGCTCGCGCTGGCGGTATCCTCGGCTCCGACGTAGAGGGTCGGTATCCCACCGGGCGGGGTCACGACGAGCGGCGTCGCTTCGACCGGGAGCGGGGCGACCAGGTGACAGCCGACGGCTCCGGTCGTGGCGTTCAGCTTGTAGACCGCGGGGGTCGAGAACGTCGCCACGTAGAGCGACCCATTGCTGAGGACAGGCGTTCCGCGCACCTGCGAACCCAGCCACTGGCCCCAGACGATCGCACCGTTCGCCACGTTGACCGCGAGGACGTTGCCGTTCTCCGTCCCGATGTAGGCGAGCCGTTCGTTCAGAATCGGGTCCCAGGCCTCGATAGGGGAATCGAGGGCCGCGGCGTACAGGTCTGTCGCCCATGCCACACCGAGGCCCGACGCGTCCATCGTGGAGAGGGAGGAATTCGCCGTGTACCCCGTGAGGTGCGGGTTCTGGTGGAACTCGGGCCAGTTGTAGTTGGCCCCTGCCGAGGAGAACGTAAGCACGGTCGCGGGGGGCGCCGAGGCGGAGGAGGCGATCGAACCCCGGGAACCTGCGGGCACGGCCAGCAGAAGGGCGACCCCGACGGCCAGGGCGAGCGTGGTTCGGGCCACTACTCGGCGGTGGGAGCGAGGGGTGCCGTCCATGGGTGAGCGCGGGGAGCACCGGGGCCCTTTGTAAAGCTGTGCACCGGCCGAAACCGGTTCGCCGCCTCGCGGATTCCTCGCGCCCGGAGTCCGTCGATGACCGTCTAGTGACGCGGCGACGCGAGGAACGCCTGGTGATGGTGCGGGCCCTCGTACCGAGCAGCGGCAAACCGGCAGAACCCTTCGGCGTTCGGCTCACAGCTCGCGCACGTGCGCAGCGCGGGGACGGGGGCGCGGGTCCGATCCTGTCGGACTTGGTCCATGGCAACCTTCAGCCATCGGGACTCCGCCTCTCCGTAGGGGATCTGGACCCACCCTTCGTGAACGCCGCCTCCCGACTCATCCCCGTACAGCACCACCCCGTAGGCCGGCCGTCGCCCGAACGCCACCTCGACCAGGCGGCACTCGGCAATCGCCTGGATTGTGTCGAAGAGGCGCCCGTGGGCCTCGTGGTACCCGCCGAAGAGGTGGGTCTCCTTGTACTCGATAGGGAAGAGCCCGCCATCCCCTCGTCGGACCACCAGGTCGGGGCGGCCGGCGAACCCCCACTCGCCGTCGACGAGGGTCGTGTGGCCGTTCGCGAACTTCGGGTCGATCTCCACCCGGTCGGGAGGGAAGAGCATCGGTAGGTCGTCTTCCCCGGTATCCTCGTAGACGAGACGATCGTTGTCGTCGAAGAGGTCGAGCCGACCCTCGTTCACCGAGATCTGCCCGAGCGGCGGCGAGAACAGCGGGGACTGATGGAGCGGGATGACATCGAGCGGAGTGCGCACGGGACCGAGGGTGCCCGTGAGGCGTTGGGCGTGCAGCGCGTGGACGAGCTCCATCTCGTGCGGGCAGCGGAAGTACGTGACGAGATCGTGGGGGGTGAGGTGTTCCGGCGCCGCGAGCACGGGAGGGGCCAGCATCCCTCGCGCGTCGGACCCCGGCGCTATGAAGGTACGCCTTCAGCGGAAACGGTCGTCGCCGCGGGACGTCTAACCGAGAAACCCGCCGACGATCTGGCGTCGCAGTTCCTGCCGTCGACCGACCGACAGGGATGAACGAGACAGGAGCGCATCGAGAAGCTCTCCGTCCGGACCGAGTGCCTGGACCACCCGGGCGATCGCTTCCGCTTCGGAGGTTCGATGCTTCTCGTGGGCACGCACCAGGGCGTACTCCGGACGCGTCACGCGAATCGACCGGTCATGGAAAGACGCCGCGACGAGCCGGACCTCGCTCGGCCGGCCGCTCCACTCGTCGAACGGCAGGGGGGGTCGGGGCTCGATCGGCACTGCCCACTCCACCCGCGCCCCCGACTGGAACGTACCGACGAAGGCACGCGCGCCCCGCACGATGCCGACCCCGGGCCAGTCGGTCGGAGCAATCGGCTCGATCAGGTACTCCGCGAGAAGCCGAGCGACCCGATCGACTCCGGCCCGCGTCGTGCCGAGGTCGATATCCCGCGGAGCGAGCGGGGCTCCGAGCAGCCAGGCGGCGGTCGACCCTCCGACGTACCAATCGATGTGGTCCTGGTCGAGGGGACCCGAGAGGCGCCGGAGCACCTCCTCGAGGGCCGTCTCGATTCCCGCCGGAACGTGGTCGTACGCTTGATCGACCATCGTCTGCAGGACGAAGCGGTTCCGATTGTACGCCTGCCGGGCGCGCGGGACCTCAGAAAACGGGAGCAGGAAGCGGCGGTGCCAGCAGCGGGGTCCCCCGAACATACAGGGCGAGGGAGGATGGACGAATCCGAACACGTCGAGCGGCCCCTTCGGTGGGCCGTTCGCGTCCGCGCCCCCGTCTTGGGCGTGGTAGCTGACCGAAGTTCGGTCGCCGTCGCGTTCGAGCGATAGCTGGTGCAGGAATCCGGCGCCGAGGTCGGGACCCGACAGGAGCTCGCTCGTCATGGCGGACCGGCCCCGCGGTCGAGCGCCATCGCCGGGGGAGCGTCAGCCCGGCGGGGGACGGATCTCGAGCGCGTTGGGGAGCGGGATCTTGGCGACCGTCACTTCGACCTTGTGGTCCGCGCGGCGGGCATGGAGGTACGTCCCGCTCGGGAGGGACTTCCAGACCCCCGGCTCGCCGTCGAACGGTTCGGAGCCGACGATCACCCGGTGCGCCACCGACTGGTACGTCATCTCGTAGTACCGGCGGTGCCCATCGAATAGGCCCGTGCCGTGGTCTCCGGTCCAGAGGCAGAACGCCCAGAGCTCGTCCGGTCCCCGGGTGAACAGGACGTTCAACCCCGAGAACGGGGGGAGCGCGGGCTTGTGGAACCCTTCCCAGACCCGGACCAGGTCCTCGACCGTGTGCACGTACCCGACGAGCGGGTCTCCCGTCTCCTCGGTATTCCGGTAGAGGAGCCAGAACAGGACCTCGCTGTCGTTGACGCCCCGGACCTTGGACTCGTGGACTCCCAGGAACGGGCGGGTCTCCGTGGGGAAGGTGATCGCTCCATTGTGGGCGAACAGGGTCGTGTGGTTCTCGAACGGTTGCGAGTTCTCGAGCGCGATCAGCTTCTCATACGGGAGCTTGAGCGGGTTGCTGGCGTGCCGAAGGTGCCCGATGACGAGCGGGCCACGGGCCGCGGCGGCCGTCTCCAGGAAGTGGCTTCGCTCCTCGGGGAAGAACGCGCCGCGGGCCCCTTTCTCGACATGCGCGCGCCCACCGTTGACGAACCAGCCGATCCCCCAGCCATCCTTCTGGGCACGCTCCGGGTCCACGTTCGATTGGGCGAGCAGCGACCGGTCCGAGTGGACCAGCCACGGCTCCGCCGACTCGGCTTGCACCGAGAGCACTCCGAACAGTCGGCACATCGGCCGCGAGCACGCCGCTCCTCTAGATAAGGCCCCCGCGCGGGCCGGGGGACTTTCCCGGCCGTTAGCAACGCTTTATCCCCCGGCCCGGAGTGGAATAGGGAGAGCAGAGGAACGCGAGCGATGGTAGCGGTCGAGGTCACACCTGCCGCGCGGGACCAGGTGCTGAAGATCATGGAGAAGCAGGGAAAGCCCGGCTCCGCCCTGCGCCTCTACGTTCAGGGGGGCGGCTGCTCCGGCCTCACCTATGGCATGTCGTTCGACAAGCAGGAGACCGGTGACGAGGTCGCGTTCCGGGACCACGGACTCACCGTGGTCGTCGACCGGGCGAGCGCTCCGCTCCTGGAAGGGGTCAAGGTCGATTTCCTGCTGGGTCTCGAGGCGTCCGGGTTCAAGATCTACAACCCGAATGCGAAAGCGACCTGCTCTTGCGGCAAGTCGTTCTCCGCGTGAGGCAGTAGCCCGGTGGTAAGGAAGTTTCTTCGACCGCGACATCGGAGCTTTATAGCCCACATTTTGTCTTGAAGACGGGGTAGTCAAGGAGGGCCCCAGGCATGAGCGATAGTGGAATCAACTTGGAAGTCACGAAAGAGGCGAAGGACCAGGTCCGGGACCTCATCAAGAATCAGAAGCCCGGCATGGCTGTCCGCGTCTACCTTCAATCCGGTGGTAGCGGCGGCGGCTGCGGAAGCGGCTGCAGCTGCGGATCCGGTGGGTGCGGAAGCGGCGGCGGCGGGGCCTCGTTCGGGATGGCG
Source organism: Thermoplasmata archaeon (assembly GCA_035625085.1). Classification (GTDB taxonomy): domain Archaea; phylum Thermoplasmatota; class Thermoplasmata; order Lutacidiplasmatales; family UBA184; genus Lutacidiplasma. Next base: position 5,767 of record DASPQG010000040.1, on the reverse strand, counting down.
TTCGACAAGCCGCGCACGGGCGATAAGGTCGTCCAAATCGACGGCTTCTCGATCGTCGTCGATGACATCTCGGCCGAGCTCCTCAACGGGGCCCGGATCGACTACGTCCAGGACCTGAACGCCTCCGGATTCAAGATCACCGCGCCGAACCTCCCCGAACCCTCGGGCCACGAGCACGGGGGGCACGAGGGCGGCGGGTGCGGTTGCGGGTCCGGCGGCTGCGGGTGCGGGTAGTCCTCGAACGACCGACCCCGGTCCAACCCTTTCTTACCTCTTCTTTGGGGCTCCCTCGGTCGTCGGGGGCGCTCGCGGGACGAGCCGTCGATCGAGCCATATCCTCATCTCCCAGGTCCGTTCGAACCCGAGTCGGCCGTACATTCCCCGGCCGAACCGAGAGGCGTGGAGCTCGGCGTTGGGGTATCCCGCCGCACGGATTGACCGGAGCAGCTCGCGCACAATCCGTGTGGCGATCCCACGCCCCCGCCACGCCGGCTCGGTGTACATCGAAAGAATGTACGGACTCACCAGCGAGTGGAGCTTTGGCCGGGGCTGGTCGGGGCGATACCAGATGAGGCCGCTCGATACCGGTTTCCCTGCCTTCGTTTCCGCCACCCACCCCGCGAGTTCGCCGGTGCGCAGGCGCCGTCGCGCCCAGGTTCGATAGAGGCCGTCGTGCTCCGTGATCTCCCGCTCGGTGCGGCTTGCGATGTCCGACCACATCCGATGGCGGTGGTCGACCAGGAGCTCCAGATCGGCGACCGTCGCCGGACGATACCGGATTGGGTCGCGCCCCGGGGGCCGAGTGGCTGCCATCCCGGGCCCCGTGGGCTTCGACCCTATAGGCCTGACGTCGGAGGGAGCGACGAGCGCCCGACGCGGGGCGGTGGCACCGCACCCGCCGGTAGCCCGCGCCAGATCCTCGCGGGGCTCTCGATGGCCGTCAAGCCGATGCCGAGGGCAGCCCCTTCCATCGTTGGAGGCTGATTGGGCCCGGACGGATTTGAACCGTCGACCGACCGGTTATGAGCCGGTCGCTCTAGGCCGGACTAAGCTACGGGCCCACCGTCGGCGATGGGAGGGAGGCGCCGCCGAGCGGAGTTTGGGGGCGGCGGCAGCGCACCGCCGCCCTTTCGAACCGCTGACCTTTCGGTTAACAGCCGATCGCTCTACCGCTGAGCTACGGCGGCACCGAGGGTGCCGAGCCGACATCGCGCTAATAGCCTTTCCGGCTCGGAGGCGGCCGGTTCTCGTGCTCGACGGCCCGTTTCTTGAGGTGCTCTATGACGGCGCTCATCCGATCGAGCGACTGGTTGAGGTTCGCCCAGAACTCCTTCGACTTGTCGGTGATCACCGCCCCGTCCGCGGACGGCTGGATCACCCCCTCCCGCTCGAGCAGGTGAAGCGAGTAGCGGGTCTTGTGGATGGGCAGGCGGAGCGCCTCGCTCAGGCGGATGATACCGATGGGCGGGCTGTTCGCCAGCTTCTCGAGGATGTCGACGTTGCGTGCGAGCAGGTCGAGCTCCTCCTCGATCCGCTCGACCAGGTGGACCGGCTCCTCGCCCTCGGGACCCTCCACCGCGAGGTCGGGGACCTTCTCCTTCTGGCCCGGCATAGGCCCCATCGGAACCCGAGCACGCTTACTTGAACATTGTTAGCGAGCGCGCGACGGAGACCGGCTCGCGGGGGACCGCTCGAGACCAAACCGCTCGACCCCCGAGTGGCGGGGCTTCGGAGGGGTTCCCCTTGTCATGGACCCTGTGCGGCCGCGCGAGAACCACGGGGATACTGGAGGGACAGTGGAACGTCGCGCGAGAATGAGGGGACGGGCCCGCCGGGATTCGAACCCGGGTTTGAGGCTCCGGAGGCCTCCGTGATATCCAAGCTATACTACGGGCCCGCCAAGGCCCGTCCAGATGGGTCCCATACTAGAGCCTACCCCTTCGCTCTTCTCGAGCGGCGGTTACTACGGATACAGCGCGGAGATCGCTCCTTCCGGGACCCCCTCGATTCTGCCCACTTTGGGACCAATTAATTGGGCCCGTTGCTCAATACGGGACCTAGCCGATGATATCCATAGTGCCGGACCAGTGAGAGGGGCCGACCAGAGTATCAACTCACGACTGTGGCGGCGTCGCAGGAGGACCCGACGGTTGTGGTCTCCTGCGCCGGGTTCGAATCACGACTATGGCAGCAATGAGAACCCCCACTACTGCAACGGCCCCAAGCACTCCATAACCTTCCCACAGCGGCAGTCCAAGGAACGTCATAGGAACGGTCCTGGTGAATGTTAGCGTTCTCGTCAAGTTGCTTCCATTGATGCTGAACCAGCCGCTCGATGGTTGAACAGAGTATCCCGTTGGTGTCCCCACTGAGAACGAGTACGAGTCGTTCACCTCTGCGAAGGCAATTGTGCTCGTGTTTGTAGAACGAGGCACTCCTGCCAGCGTCACGCTCCATACCGTCCCGGTTGAAAGCCCCCTTTCGGAGAATGTCACGGAATAGGTGGTCGCGGTCCAGTTTACCAGTTCGGTAAGAGGCGTCCCATTGACCGTCAGCGATCCGAGTCGCGGGAATGAGACGAGATGCCATCCCGGAATGCCTGGGACTGTGTAGGGGAACGTTCCGTTTGGTTCCAGGAAGCTGATTGAGGAGGAGGACGAACGATTCGAAACGTTTCTCAGCGTAAGACTCCAATTCGTTCCCGAGGGCAGCCCATTCTCCCGAAACGTCACCGGGTATGTGTCCACGTGAACCACGGAAAGAGTGCCAGAACCCTGGTTCACCACGTACACATTGTCGTTCGCGGGATCAAACGCGATTCCCATCGGCGTGATTCCAACAGGTATCGAACCTAGCATTCGGTTCGTTACACTATCGATCACGCTGACGTTGTTCGAACCGCTATTTGTGACGTAGACCAAGCCTGTCTGGTTATCGATCGCGAGACCCTGGGGAGAGATTCCTACAGGAATCGCGGCAATGAAAGACCAGGTGGAGGCGTTGAATGCCCAGAGTAGGTTGGCATAGTCGTCTGTCACATAGAGTTCGTTGTTCTGGGCGTCGAAAGCAAGCGCTGTTGGTCCCGGCTCGGGCCAGACGTAGATTCCCCCGATCACTCGGTTGGTCGCACCGTTGACTACGGTCACGTTCCCGGGGATTCCTCCGCCAAAGACGGATCCTTGTACAGAGACAAACAGGTCGCCACTCGCGGAATCCAACGCGATTTCGTCGGAACCGCCCCCACCTAGCACTGGCCCCGCCAGAGAAATCGACCCGAAATAGGATCCATTCGTCGCTCGGAGCAGTGTAAGATTATTCGACGCGAAATCGGCGACATATACGAGGCCGTTGACGGCATCGTACGCAAGACCAGTAGGATCTTCCCCAACCGGGGCCGACTTCAACAGCTGGCCTTCGAGGCTGGTCTGATAGACCCGACTGTTGTCGCCGTCAGCGGCGAAGAGATGGCCGCCCAGAGTGTCCACCGCGAGAGCTCCTATTCCGTGAGCCAAGTGGTTAGAAGAATGAATGAAAAGAGTGCTTCCGTTGACCGCGAGTATGGCTCCACTTGCTTCGTTTGTGACATAGACGTATCGAGAGGCGCTGCTCCAGGCCACCCCAACCGGCTCTGAATCGCCAAAGAAGTAACCGACCACCGTTGAGTTTCGCGTGCCGACCATTGCCAGGTCGTTGGATGAGGAGTCGGCGACATACAGATAATCCGTGACACTGTCGAGGTCGACTCCGACCGGCCCGGAACCTACGTCAGTCCACCCGACAACCTTCAGGCTGGTCGCGTTGAGAATCGTCACATTGTAGGTTGTGGCGTAGAGGCGGTCGTTCGTTGGGTCTTCGACCAGGCCAAACGGCCCAGGGGCGCTTGCCGGGAAGGTCGTCGTCAGCAGAACTGAGTTGTTCAATCCGGAGACTTCCTCCACCTCACCTTGGGATCCAAGTCCGACGTATACATTTCCGGTGACCGGGTTGCAGGCCAATTGGGTCGGCTGTCCTGCCACCTTGACCGAAGCCAGGACTGAGTTGTTGGTCGTGGAGATGATTCCCAGCTGACCATACCCGGTTAGCGCGACGTACACCTTGCCATTGACTGGATCATAGGCGATTCCTTGCGCTTCTGATCCTGATCTTAGTGGGACTTTCGCGACTATCGAATGGTTCGCTCCGGATATCACCGTGACGTTATCATTGCAGATGTCAGAAACGAAGATAGTGTTCGAGACCGAGTCGACCGCGGCGTCGATAGGTGAACAGACGGCGACGACACTCGCCACCACCGCCATGGAAGCGGCATCTACCACGTCCACGGACCCGCCTCCGCTACCTCCATTGAAATCGGCGACGAAGACTCGGTCGCCGTTGGGGTCATAGACCACACCCATGGGTTCAGGACCGACCTGTGCGAGTCCCTCTAGCCCCCCAGACGAAGCATTGAGCTTCAAGAGGAGATTCGACGCAAGGCATGAGACAAAAACGCTCCCAATCGCGGGGGCGGCGGCGACGTCTTCAAATCCGCTGCAAACCGAGGGCCGATAATTCCCGGTATGAATAGACCCATCCAAAAGGTCGAGAGTTTGCTGGACGGACGCGACTGATTCGGGGGAACCAAACGGGGCCTCCGCCGAGCTTGAGCTCGAGTCCGATGCCCTGCCTCCTCGCTCACTCAAGACTCTCCAGGGAGAGTTGAACGGGCCACTCACGTGACTGTTGGGCAACGATGAATCTCCAACAAGACTGGTTAGCGAACACGTGACCACCACGGTCGCTAGGACAAGTGCACTCGTCCAGAGTCCCGCTGCCTGGGGCGGGTATCGCTCCATACGATCTCCACGTTGTCTGCCGACCCTTTCAAAAGGGACACTCTGACGAGACTAGCCCCGTGGAAGTATTCAAACTCTAGACAGGCAGCCTATGTTCGGGGTTCCTAACCGATTCCTACCGCCACCGGCAAGGAGTATCTCGTGGAAGCAGCCGGGATGGGAGTCCCATGCAGGGAGAGCAAGTCCCACTCTCGTTTCCAAAGAATCAAGAGCGGGAGCGCTGTGGATTGCGCGGCTCGTGACCACTCGGCCCTCTACTTTGGGGCAAATCAATTTGCCCAATACTATGCTACGGGCCCGCGGGAGGGTCTGCCCGCGTGAGCGGCAGACCCAATTAACACCGTCCCTGCCCGAGCGCGCGAACCTTCCCTTGGCCACTCAAGCGGGTCCGCTAAGTAACACCCGCGTTGTCCCCCGCGCGACCGATGGAGCGGACGTCGCGGGACGTACCCTCGGCTGACGTCGGTGCCGCGCGATCGGTCGTGGAGGCACGAACCCTCTTGGGTGAAACGACGGCGGTGAGACGGTGATCTCGTTCATCACCCCAATGCGCCGGTTCGACGTCGACGTCGTGCGTCGGATGCAGGCGATGCTCCCCCCGGGGTACGAATGGATCGTCGTCACGGCTCCCGGTGGTGCGGCGCACGCGAAGAACATCGGCGCGGCGACCGCCACTGGCGAGGTGTTCGTCTTCGTGGACGATGACGTCCACCTCCTCGCGAACTGGAACTGGGACGAGTGGGTCTCCCGCGACTGGCAGTTCGCGATCGCCGAGACCTACTGGCCGGCCGCCCCGATCAACACGTTCATGATGCGGGCGGAGGCGACGATGCTGAACGTGCTCACCTCGGTGTTCCGCTATAAGCTGTTCATGAGCGGATTCGCGGCCGTGCGTCGGTCCGCGTTCGAAGCAGTGGGCGGGTACAACGAGC
>DASPQG010000039.1:0-14535 GCA_035625085.1 Thermoplasmata archaeon | reverse complement strand
TCGGTTGAACAGTCCGAATGCCCAATTGGACGGAGTGTTCGGCTTCTCCGTTAGCGAGGGACCAGGTCGTCTGGTCGTCGGCGCTCCGTTCGAAGGGGCCGTAGAAGAGCCTGACCTGGGCTCTGCCTACCTGTTCTGTCTGGGGGGCTTCTCCCAGGTTTCGGCGTAGAGCAATCCAATTCTCCGCGGGTACTCTTCGGAGTCTTGAGTCTGATTCCTTGACTGGATGAAACCGCCGGACGTCGAGAATCGGCACACATTGGAGTAGAATCCGAAACGCGGTTGAGGCCATGCCCCCAAACGCAGGGTTCGGTGCAATCGGGCTTGCACCCTCCGAGTTCTCCAACGGTGCAAGTCGGGTCGCACCTAGTCCGCCGGGACGGGGGGAGCATCACCGCCTCAGAAGCCCCAGGGGAGATTCTCCCAGATCACCCCCACCAACATCGGGGGACCGTATGGACTAGTCCGAAAGGAACTTCTTCAGATTCTCGGGTGTGAAATCCTCGATGCCTTCGAGGCGACGGCCGTCCGGACGGACGAGGACCGGAAAGCGGCGGAGGTGGTGCAGATGCTCCTGGATGACCCGCCGTAGAGGCGACTCCTTACCTACGTCGACAATGTGGAGGGTCTTCCGTTTCTCTTCGATCATCCGCAAGACGAGTTGAATCGCTGCATTCTCCTCCTCCGAGAGAGCGTGCGCTCGGATTGGCTTGCCTCCAAAGCGACCGGAGTCGAAGAGTGTGCTTCCCGAAATCGCCCCGTGGCCGGCCCACCCGTAGATAGCGGTGAACGTGTACTGGCCCTTGCCCCGAAGGGAACTGATCACGGCATCCTGGGTATCCGGGGGAAGGGCCCGCACAATCCTCTCCGAGTTCACGTAGAGGAGCACGTCCCGATGATCCAGTTGATCGGACATCGAGTCTCCGCCACGAGAATACGCTCGGCCGAGGAAAAGGCTTCTCAGGGAGCCTAGCTCGTCGAGAACGAATACCCGACTCGGTGCAATTGAGGGTGCACCTTCCCTGTCCGTTTGCTCAGCAACGGCGGACCGACCGCGCCAGCGTCCGTGATTCGCTATTCCGACGGAGTGGTGCCCGGTTGGGCAGTCACCGCATCTTCCGGACCGCCGATCCCTTCACCGCCTCGTGAGAGCGAAGGTGACGTTCGCGCGAGCTTCGCGGCCGCCCCTCGCTGGGCCTCCCGAGCTCCCAGCGCGGGCGGGACCGCCAGGAGCACGAACACGGCCCATTTCAGAGCCACATTTCCCACGAGCGCGATCCCCAGAAGATTCGCTGGCGTGGTATGCCCCCCGATCGACGGAACCGTAAGGGGCACGCCGGCCGCGTACCAGGTCGCGAACCCCACGACCACGGCTAGGAGGAGGAACCACCACCACCGGGGGACCCTCCACCAGCCACCGCCCACGAGACCAAACAGGGCATACGAAAGAATCGCGAACCCGTAGTCCCAGTAGGCCCAGCTCAGGTGCGCCGGAACCCAGAATGCCGCCGGATAGACTATGAAGAGGAACCCCAGTTCAAAGACTCCCACTACGCCGACCGGGGTGCTCACCCCGATCAGGGCCGCGCGAACCCAGCCGATTCGAGGGCTCAGGATCCACGTGAGGGCGACGGCCGTGACGACCGTTGCTCCCACGGTAAACGGCACCACCGGGTCGGGGACCCGTTGAAGGGTCAATTCCTGAAAGGTCCAGGGAACCCAGCCGTCGGTTGGGGCACCCCCGAAGTTCACGAAGAGCAGGAAGCCGAGACATAGGACGAAGACGAACTCCGGGTGACCCCGCCAGAACCGAATCACTCGCGACTTCGGGGCACCAATTCCCACGATCCCGGCTCTATCGCCCCGAAGGAGCAGGGCAAGTCTTGTCCGGGAAACAGGGTCCACGCGCCTTGAAGAGCGGTTCCGCTTGATGAACCTACGTCCCCCCTCCCTGAGGGTTGCTGCGACACCCTGGGCTCGCGGGGTCCTCATCGCCGCGAGCTGGTCTCATTGGGCACCGGGTCAGAACGCCTAAGCGGTTGGGAAGCCCTTGGGGAACCCGATGGGTTCTGAGGCGGCCGAGGTCTGGGGGTACGCATTCTTCGCCGCGACGCTGATCGGGATGGGGGCGATCTGGTTCGTTGTTGTAGTCCTCAGTCCCCTGCTCCAGTCGAAGAGTCCGTCCGTCGACCCTTACTACTCCGTGTTCCCGGCGATATTCGTGGCGTTGGGCTGCGTCGTCGCCTGGGAGAGCCAGCGGGCCTACCGGAAAAGGCAGAGGGCTCGATCCCAGCCGCCTCCCCCCTCCGGGGCTCCTCCGTAACGGGGCTCGCGATCCAACCCTGACGCTCGGTCGTCAGCGGCGACCCCGCGTTCGCGGGCGTTCCGGGGGTCATCGCTCGCTGAACGGGCGCGCGGACGAAGGCCGATCCATCCGCGATGGCACGTAGACCCGGACCGAGGCGTGAGCCGGACGGTTTGGGTCATTACTAAACCCCGGTCGCATTCCCCCCGTCATGGCCGCGACAGAGATTCCGTTCGACCGGTTCGCGCAGTTCCGGCGGTACTTCGGCTTGGGCTTCCACCCGAAGGGAGATATTCTCTACACGAGCGACGTGACCGGGCAGTACAACCTCTGGCGACAGCCGGTCGCCGCCGGGGGCGTTCCGGGCTACCCTCGACTCCTCACGGCGTTCACCGACCGCGTGGTCCGAGATTTCTACTGTGCGGAGGACGGGAAGTCGGTCTTCTACAGCGCGGACAAGAACGGGGACGAGTACTACCAGATCTTCCGCCTCTGGTTCGACCGCGGGGTCACGGAGACCATCACCGACGCACCGACCGTTCAACACTTCCTGGCCCCCGGAGCCATCCTCGCATCGAATGGTGAGTTCCTCTACGCCGACAACGGCCGGACCGCCGCGGAGGTCGACGTGGTCGTGCACAACCTCCGGTCCGGTAAGGCCTCGCGGCCTTTCCCAACGGGAAACATCTGGGCCGTGCCCCGGTTCGATCCCGCGCGACGGCGCATCGCCGCCGTTCAGTTCATCAGCAACCAAGAGCAGCACACGCACATCCTGGATCGGCGTCGCGGTTCGACCGAGGAGATCCTCCCCCACTCAGGGGACGGGTCCGTGGTTCCGATCGACTTTACCCGGGACGGTCGAGGGATCTTCCTCCTGAGCGACGTGGATGCCGAGTTCAAGCGCCTGCTGCTGCATTTCCCCAGCACCGGAAAGACGCATGTGCTGGCCGCGCACCAAGGGGACATCGAACAGGTCTCGCACGCGCCGCGGTCTCGAACCCTGGCGTACGCCGTCAATCTCGGCGGCTACCACGAAGTGTACGCCGGCCGCGCGGGAGGGCGGTTCCGCCGAGTGGCGATTCCCGAAGGAGCGGTACCGCCGGGAATCTGGGGGGTTCAGTTCGACCTCTCCCCGAACGGACGGTTTGCCGCGACGCTGTGGGGGAACGGGACGGCTCCGCCCGAGATCCTCTGGATCCCGCTCGCCGGCGGTTCTCCACGGTACGTTACGGACGGAATGGTCGGGGGAGTCCCCGGCGCCCCCCTTGCTCCCCCCAGGCTCGTGCGGATCGAGGGGCCGGGCGGCCGCACCATCCCGGCATGGTACTACATTCCGAAGCCCCGTCCGAAGGGTCCAGTGGCCGCCGTGCTCTCGATCCACGGTGGCCCGAACATGCAGGAGCGACCTGCCTGGTCATCGTCCGGCCTGTATCAGTTCCTGAACTCTCGCGGAATCGCCGTCCTGGCGCCCAACGTTCGGGGCTCCTCGGGGTACGGGCGGGCCTACGAGGAGGAGATCCACCGGGACTGGGGCGGAGGGGATCTCGAGGATTTCCGGGCGTGCGCCGAATGGCTGAAGCACCGACCGGAGATCGACGCGGGGCGGCTCGCCGTCTTCGGGGGGAGCTTCGGCGGCTTCGCGAGCCTGTCGTGCCTCACGCGCCTACCGGAGTACTGGAAGGTCGGAGTGGACATCTTCGGGCCGTCCAACCTCGTCACTTTCCTTCGGACGATCCCCCCGTCGTGGAAGAAAGGCTTTGACATCATGCTGGGGGATCCCGACCGTGACCGCGATTTCCTTCTGTCCCGATCGCCGATCACGTACCTCGACCACCTGCGCGCCGACCTTCTGGTAATCCAGGGTGGGAAGGATCCCCGGGTCGTAAAGGCGGAGTCCGACCAGCTCGTCGAACGACTTCGCGCGGCCGGGCGGAATGTGGATTACGTGGTCTTCGAGGACGAAGGCCACGGGTTCTCGCGGCATGAGAACACCCTCAAAGCGTACACGCGGGTCGCGTCGTTCTTGGTCGAGCACCTACGGCCGGCGACCTAGGGCTCCGGCCGGCGCCTCGAAAGAATGTCGCAAGTTCGTCCACCCCACTGCGGAGGGGCGTGGCCATCACCGCGGAGAACGATCCTACGTCCCCGCCGTGGGTTGAAGCCCCTTCGTCATGTTCGTGCTGGCGACGGCGTATCCCAGCCGGGAGTATAGTCGGAGGGCGCTCGGATTGTCGGCCCAGACGGTGAGTCCGATCCGGTCGGCCCCTAGCCCGTGCGCGGTCTCCTCGAGCGTGCGGAGAACCTCGGTTGCGTGGCCCTTCCGCCGGTGGTTCGGTTCGATCTCGATCCACTCGACCCAGAACTGGAGCTTCCCGCCCTGCTCCTCGGCGGTATACCACACATCGCCCACGCGAGCACCGGTGGTCGGGTCAACGACGTTGAGAAAGTGGTTTCCCGGAGTGTCCCGCCCATTCGGAAGCCATTGACGGTAGAGACTCCGGCAGGTTTCGATCGCCTTCGACTCGGTCCACATGCCCCGCTCCACCCACTTCGCCGCGCGTCTCGGAATGGCGCGTTCGACGAAGGCTTGGAAGTCCGACTCGCTCATCGGCTCGAGACGGACCATGGTGCCACGAACCGTCCGGTCGATATCAGCGTTGACGCGATCCGGAGGGCACGTACACGCGGGCGATAGCTTCCGGGAGTAGTGCCAGCCGACCGGTCGTTACGGCGGGTCCCCCAGCCGATGGGCCTCCCCCGAGTCATGATGGACACGGATGAACGTCGGCCGGGGACGCGAGAGACGAGCCAGTGCGGCGATCGACACCCCGAATAGGAGGAATCCGCCGGCCATCATCGCATACCACTCCGAAGCGCTGAGCACGATCGGAAATGGATACAGTCGGACCGGGAAGAACCCGCTCCAGTGCTTCACGTAGGTGACCCAGAGCTGCCACGTCAGGCTGTAGGGGCCGAGGAACGTCCCGACTAGGGCTCCCGACGCCGCGGCCGCCCGGCCGACGCTCCAGAGCGCCCAGAAGGAGATCAGCACCCCGAGGAAGAAGAGCCCCAGCCACCAGGAAACCTGCACGGTGGTCTGCGGGGAGAGGGCGTCCGCCGTGGCCATGAAGGTGCCGACGACCACCCAGATCAGGGCGACTCGAAACGCCTTGACGGCGGCGCTCGGCTCGCGCAGGACGAAAATAGTGCGGGGTGGATACTGAGTGGGCGACCTGGACGAAATCACCGATCCGGTCGAACCACCGGGGGCCGTTCCGAGTTTCCGAGACTCCTCGACCCTCGACCGGACTAGGGCCGCGAGCACCCTCCGGTACCGCTCATCCGTTTCGGTGGCTGCGCCGGTCCTGCCGCGACGGCGACTCCAGGAGCCGGGGGCTTCGGTGGTCGGCTGGTTACTCGAGTCCATCCCGAGCTCGAATGAAACTCCCGGCGCTTAAAGGTCTGGAACTTCAGGAGCGCTTGTCCGCCCCACCGCCACTGTGCCGAACCCGAGCGCGAACGAGAGCCTCACTCGCTCGGCCTGTTTCTGGGGCGAGTCTCGTACGAAAAAACTAACTGCGCGGAGCCGGGGTGACTAGAGCTGCCGTCCGTTCTTTGTAGGTATGGAGTTACACACGCCTCGATCCCTCGGAACGCCCCACCCGCTCGCGATTCATCTGGAGCGCCACGGGGATTTTGTCGCGTTCTACGAGGTCCTCGTCGAGGGAGGTTACCGACGGCTCCTCGACCAGATCGAGCCAGGGGACGTTGTCGTCGACGCCGGGGCCAACATCGGCTTGTTCTCGCTACTGGCCAGTGCCCGGGTGGGAAGCGACGGTTCCGTTCTCGCCATGGAACCAAACCCCGAGAACTACCAGCGGCTCTCCGCTCACGTCGGGCGGAATCATTGCAGGAACGTCCGGGTCTTCCCCTACGCGCTCGGGGCGCCGGGCCAATCCGACGTGTGGATGGTGGGCGAGGGAATCCGAGCCCAGGTCGTGGAAGGGTTGGGGGGCCAGTACTCGGTCCACTCCGTCACGGTGGATGAACTGGTCCGGGAACAGGGCCTCCGTCCGACCGTGCTCAAGATGGATATCGAGGGATCCGAGCGGGAAGCGTTTGGGGGGCTAAAGGAGAGTCTGCGGAGCATTCGCGCCGTCACGATCGAAATCCACGACCCGATCGGCGAAGGCGCGGTTCGCTCTGCGCTGTCGGATTTTAGGATTGAACGCGTCGCACGGCCCCGTCTGCAAGCTTACGCTCGATTTGGCCTTCACCATCCGCTACTGCTCTCTCGGCTCGAGTGGGGCAATCACCTCCTCTCTGTCCGGCGTCTCCTTCGCGACCGGGGGGACGTCGGCGGGAGCGACGGGATTTATCCCGTACACTGGTACGCCAGCCGCGCCGGCAGATCGTAGACGCCCGAGCAGGCCTATCGTCCCGCGGGGCGCGCCCGGCCCGTCAAACGCGAACCCACCCTGGTAGCCGTCGCCAGTGGCTCAAAGCAAGCTGAAACGACGAGCGGGAACGGATCTGTCCCGCTCGTCAGCCGCGACCCGGTTCTCGGGAAAAGCTCATCTGCAGCATCCCGGCTTATTGTATTCCCACTTCCGCTGAGATTTCCATGGTCCACCGCCTTACGCTTGGCATCGCCATGGTCCCGGTGGGGGCCGTCATCGTGACGGTCCTGCTGGTGGCGGGACTGATGCTGGCGAGCACGTTGCATTCGGACGCCACGCAAGCCTCGGTGTCGGGCAGCGTGGAGCTTTCCCAGGCCGCCACGGGGCCCGTGGCCGGGGTAGAATACTCCAATCTCGGAAACCGTCCCGTCGCCCTACCGCCGCTCTCCGCCCCCCTCCTCCGGGTCCAGAACTTCTCGTTCTCACTGGGACCGGCGGCGGTGGCCGGAAGCGTGTCCAGTTCCGCCGGCACCACTTCGATCGCTCTTTCCTCCCTATCCTTCCCGTCCAATTGCAAACCCGGATTGACACTCTCCGCACCCTCCCGGCAGGGGTACATCAACATCGGCGGAGCGGGGCTGTCGGGGCCTGCCACCCTGTCGGCCGTCTTCGCGGGCTCCTCGTCGTGGCCGGCCGCGGGATACGGCCTGATGGTCGGAACGAATCTGTCGAGCCTGTTCGTGATTCAAGTCGCCGGAAGCGGCAACACGACTGCGACCGTGACCTACGACAACTACAGCAAGCACTCGGGCCAGATCACGGGGGAGGTCGCCCAGTCGCTGCCCTTCGCGATCGACGCCGGTAGTGCGACGGAGTTCACGCTGTCGCTGACGGGGATCGGTGGGTTCGTGGTGTCGGTGGATGGCGTGGCCCGACTCAGCGGGTCGCTCTCTCAGTTCGTTCCGGGGTACTCGCCCCTCGCGGTATGGAGCGCGAACGCGACCGCACTCCTCGGGCTCGTGACGGCCGTCGCCGGGACCATCCAATGGGCGGGCGCTTCGGCGGTGTGCGGGTCGTTCTGGCTCGTTCCCCTCTGGTCGAATGGGGTTCCGGTCATGGTCTCGAACCTCACGGCCGCCTGGGTCGTGGGACCCGTAACCGGGTCGGGGTGGTCCCCCGGGTCGCTCTATGTCCTGGAGGGGTCGCTACTCGGGACGCCTGCCCAGTCCGCAGTGAGCCTGCATAGCTGCAACCCAGTCTCACTGCTGGTGAACGGAACCCTCGCCTTCACGGCGCCATGGGAGGGCTGACCGTCGATGAACCGGCGAGTGCTCCTGGCCACGATGGTCACTCTCGGCGTTGTGATTGTTTCGCTCCTGGTCGGATACGGGTGCGCCGGCAAGCTCGGCGTGCTGGCCGTGGTCGCCTACCTGGGGTGTATCCTAGCGCCAGGGGTAGCGATGTATGCGGTTCTCGCCGGTCGGTTCCGCACGGGGCCGTCGAACCTCCTCGAGGCGGTGTTCTTCTCCAACCTCCTCGGATTCGCGATGGTGGAGGGGGCGGGCTGGGTCCTGGCTCGCTCCGGCGGGTTCTCTCTGCCCGCCGTGCTCGCCGTCGAGGCCGCCCTCGTGGTCGTTCCGGGCGTTCTCTTCCGAAAACCGCTTCTCGAGAAGCTGCGTCAGACCACCGAACCTCTTCTTTCGGTATCGGTGGAAGAGGCGTCGTTCCTGGGGATCGCCGTCGCGGCGTCGTGCCTCCTCCTGCTGCCCCTGCTGCTGCTGTTCTCGAACGGTTTCTTCATCGGGGCCGACACCGCCCCCTACAGCCAGGCCGGCTGGTTGGTGGCCAGCACAGGTCGGTGGCCGTCGCTGGCATGGGTATGGTGGCCGGGGGCGAGCCAAGCCACGACCGCCCCCGGCGCGCCGATTGTGTACGCCGTCTTCTCCGCGTTCACCGGAGTGCTCCTCCCTCCGATGGCGACCGTGATTGCGATTATCCCGGTGGCCCTCACCCCCATCGGCCTTTGCCTGCTCGTGCGCCGGTACACGGGCCACCCGCTCCTCACCTACGGCCTTCCCCTGGTCTGGCTGGTCGGGACGACCGACACGACGGGCCTCCTCTACAACAACACGCTGACGACGATCTACTCCGGGACCCACCCTGACGCGACGCTAGGTCTGCCGTTCCTGGTCGCGGTCTATGTCCTGCTGGTGGATCTCGCTCGAGGGAAGTCGGATCAGTGGTTCGAGACGGCGCTTCTTTCCGCGGCCGTCCTCGCGAGCATTCTGGCCACCCAGTTGGACTTCATCTTCGTGGTCGCCGCGCTCGCTCTCTTCGGCGGCGGCATCGTGCTTGCTCGCGGCTGGAAGTGGTCCTTCGTTCGTCTCGGGATTGTCGCCGCCCCTACGGTGGTGGCCTGGCCCTACTACCTCGTTCCGAGCGCGGTCGCGAGTACCTCGACCGGAATCTCCGGGGGCTCGATCTGGTCACCGTCCGTCTGGGGGGTCAACTGGTCCGAGGTGTGGAACGGGACCGGATTCCTCGCCGAGATCTGTGCGGCGATCGTCGTGCTGGCCGTCGCGGCGGTCGTCGTCGAGCGCCTGCGGCACCGCGCCATCGGTTCGGCGTCTTCGTCCTCCGTCGGGATTCTCCCCCTGGCCGGACTCGGTCTCCTCGCGCTGTATCTCGCGTACAGTAACATCGCCACGGATGTCATCGTGATCAGCGCCACCCGATTCTTTCCCTACGCGTCGCTGGCCCTCATCCCCGTCATCGCGTTCGGATGCGACCGCTTCTTCCATCTGCAATGGCCGAAGAGGTCCGCGGCCCCCTCCCAGACCGAGGCCGTTCCGACCTCGGTGGTCGCCCGTCGGCGAATACCGATCTGGCCCGTGGTGGCAGCCGTCGCTGTGGCGCTGCTGCTGATCTACGCGGGCACCGTGAGCTTCGAGAACAACACGAACATCGAGTCGAACGTGGCCGGTCCGGCCAGCCTAGTGACTCCGAGCGTGCTGGCGGCCAGCCTTTGGCTCAAGGACCATGCCGCCCCGAGCGCGATCATTGCGGTCGACGCGAACGGCGGGAACAACGCTGCGATCAGCCCCATCGGGGCGTTCTCCGACCACGTCGCGGTGAAACGGCTCCGGGTCGACCTGTACGATACGCTCCACCTGCCGTCCCCCCAGAACACTTCGTTCTACCTCGTGAACCTCGTCATGACCGACCCGACGGCGGCGAACGCGGCAGCGGCGGCGAACTATGGGATCACCTACTACGTGTTCGAGGTGGGGTACAGCAACGCTCAGATCGCCGCCTTCTCGCTGCTCCCCTACTTCTCGCCCGTCTACTCGAACAACCAGATCGCGGTGTTCGAGTACGTGGGCGGAAGCACGCTCGGCTTCGTGCCGGCAGTTTCGTACTGCGATTCGAGCAGCAGCATCGTCCCGGGGTATTCGCACCACGCGTACGGTTATGCCTTCAGCATCCCCGCTCTTCCCGCCACGCCGAATTGGATCGCGGCGACGGCGAACTACACCCTGGGATCGCTATTCGCCGCGTACTGCCTGGACACTCCGACGGCGGGAAACTACACGCTGTACGTCCACCGGTACATGTATTCGACCTCGCAGTTCGTGGGCGTCTCGGCCGGTGGACCCTCCCTCGGCCAGGTATTCTTCCTGAGCAGCGGGGCGGCGTTGGGAACCCCGCTCACGGTGACGCTTCCCGCGGGCCCGGTCTACCTCAATTTGAGCTTCCTCGGCGGAGTCGGAGGCGCGATGAGTCCCGTCGATTACTTGGTGCTGGATCCGGATCCGCCTTCGGCGTCAGCCGTTGCGGCTGGGTCCCTCTTCGGTCCACTCTTGGGCGGCGAGGAAGGCTAGCGCTCGGCGCGCCGCCTACGGTGGAGCCCGAGAGCGTTCCCTCACCGCCCCGATCTGCCGGTTTTGTGGGGCGGAAGGAGAGCGCGTCTCCCACATGCCTTCCGAGTCATGGCAATCCCTGGGCCTCCTCTCTTCGATCTAGGCCCCCGACGCGCGCCCCTTTGGGTAGCAATGCGTTGAAGTACCGAGAACGTGCCATACATTCTCTCTACAGAGCGGCGCCGGCGCACCGGAGGGTCGTCGGCCAACCCTGCTCCCGGCGTTGATGGCGGCGCACGAATCCGGAGCTCCAGGGCCAGAGGCGCTTCCGCGCAACTCGTCGGGGTCGCGTGTGCAGTTGCCCCGACGACCATCCTCGGCCCGCGAGTCCGTCGCTGTGGTGCGGGCTCGGGCCCTGGCCGGGTTGCCTCGGAGTGGGTCCGGCGTTCCCAACGACCAACGGACTCGTATCGCGTTCGTCGTAGCTGCCCGTGATGAGGAGCGGGCGATTGGCGGGGTCCTCGCGGGGTTGCCCAAGGAAACCGACGCGCTGCGCTATCGAGCGTTCGTCTGTGACGACGGGTCCACCGATGGCACCAGCCGCGTGGCCGGGGCCGCCGGCGCGGTCGTCCTGAGACATTCCCGGAACCTCGGCATCGGAGCGGCATTGACCACCGCCATGCAGGCCGCTCGCGTCTGGGGGGCGGACGTCTTCGTTCAGATCGATGCCGATGGCCAGCACGATCCGACACTGACTCCCCGTTTGCTCGACCCAATCGCCCGAGGAGAAGCGGACTACGTCATCGGCAGCCGCTTCCTCGTCCGAACGGTCGGGCTGGCTCCGGTTCGTCGAGCCGGAGTGCGCATCTACTCGCGGCTCGTGAAGCTCCTGACGGGCCTTCCCATCACGGACGTCACGTCAGGGTTCCGGGCGTTCCGAGCCGGGGTGTTCGACCAGCTGACGTTCCGGTCCCAGAAGAATTGGGCCGTGGAAGTGACCCTCCGAGCCGGCCTCAACCGCCTGCGCGTCGTCGAAGTACCCGCCCCGTACCTCCCGCGGATCGGGGGAACCTCGCAGTTCGCCCTGCGACGGCTGTTCTTCGTGTATCATTACCGGGTACTGCAGCAGGTGTTCCGCGCCTACACCTCGCCCCACGCCCCACGAGGGCTGGCCCCCACTGGAGGGATAGCGGTCGAAGTTCCGGTTCCGGCGGGTCCGAACGCCTCCGCAGACGCGCCTCGGCCTCCATCCCGGGACTAGCCCCGGTCCCTACCCGGTCCAGCCTGCAGCCGAGTAGACGCGCAGGGTCTGCTCGACCATCCGTTCGCTGGAGAACTCCTGGGCCCGGATTCGACCTCGACGGGAGAGTTCCGCCTGCAGGCGTGGATCGGCGAGCAGGCGCGCGAGCTGTCGGCCCAGAGCCTCCGGGTCGTCGGGAGGACAGATGAGTCCGTCGTCGCCCACGAAGTAGCTCTGGTCCCGAACGTCCGTCACGACCAGGGGGACACCGGAGTACATCGCGTGCATCTCCTGGATCCCAAAACCCAGTCGCGAGGGAAAGACGGCGGCGCTCGCGGAACGGAAGGCCGTCCCGAGTTGCTCGCCCGGCACGAACCCCAGGAACGTAACCGCCCGCTCGAGGCCGAGGTCCCGCGCAAGACGCCTCAGCTTCTCGGTCTCGGGACCGGCGCACGACATCAGCAGTCGGGCCGTCGGCCGCTCGCGGAGGACGTGGACCATCGCGCGGAGGGCGAGATCGCCTCCCCGATCGATCGGGTTCCAGGAGCCGAAGAAGAGCACTCGATCCTCCCGAGTCTCCAGAGGGGACGGTGGGCCTGGACTCGCGGGGACGTCGAAATACGTCGGGTCGAAGCCGACCGGTACGAGCGAAATCCGCTGTTCGGGAACCCCGAGGTGCTCGGTCAGAAACTGGCGGACCGAAGGGAAGGTCACGATAATGCGATCGCTGCCCCGACAGGCGGTCTCAATGCAGAACCGGAGAAACCGGTACCGCGCCGGGTGCCGGCGGATCATGTAGAACGGCATGACGTCGTGGACCGTCGTCACCAGCGGGTGCCGTCCGAGGAGCACCGCTACCCGCGCCCCCACCGGGGAGACGGCGTGCCAGAACCCTCCGCGGCGACGAGCTACCTGACCGAGAATCTGAGGCTCGCCGAGGAGAAGCTGTTGAATGTGATCCGGGAACCGGCCGTTCTGTAGTACGGTTAACGGGAGATTGCGACCCCGATAGCCTTGGACGAGGTAGTACAGGTAGTGGTCGATGCCGCGACCCGTGTGTGGCGTCGGGGTGTACGGATATCCCAGCAGGACCAAGCTTGGACTGCCGTTCCCGACGCTGCCCCGACGCGCTTCCATGACCCCCGCACTAGATTGAGGCCAGCCCATCCATTAAGGTGCTGCGCTGGGCATCGGCGAATCGCCCATCCGCCGTGCCGATGACGCCTTCCTACTCTCGATTCAACAGGGTGCGAACCGCGCACTTGTAGTGGGGGAGGCGATCAGCCGATTTCCGGGCCGCCTACTTCCCGGCTTGGCCGTCCCAACGCTCCGGGGTCGCAAAGATCGGGAGCGCAGGGTTCCTGGGACCCGCCGGGCCGCCGACCGGGGCCGGCGCCGGAGTCCATGCAGGGGAAGCGGACGAGGGCGATTCGACGAACGGGAACTCCACATACACCCCGACGGGTCGGGCCGATGAGTTGGCGCCGTTCAGGTGCATGAGCCGAATGTCGATGAGCGACCGGAACATGCGAGGGGCGTCCCGGATCACGTTGAACTTGCTGCCCTCTTCCTCGCTCCACGAAACGGGGACCTCGGTGACAGACCGCCGGGCCCGGTGGAGGAGGAGCAGCAGCCCGACGTCGAAGGCCCAGTCACGGAACCCCTTCGCCTGGTCGCGGATTTCGAGGTAAGCCGATCGCCGGAGGAACTTTACGCCGCATTGAGTGTCGTGGAACGGGAGGAACAGCGCACTCCGGACGAGGAGGTTCCACCCACGGCTGAGCGTGTCCCTCACGAAGGGTCGGGGAACCCGGAGCGACGATCCCCCGATTCGACGGGAAGCGATCGCGCAGTCCGAGTGGTCGAGCGCGCCGACGACATGAAGGACGTCCTGCGGGGAGACCGGGCCGTCGGCGTCCGCGAACCCCAGTCGGTCGTACCGCGCGACGTCCAGCCCCTCGAAAATCGCGGCCCCCTTCCCCAAGCGATGCGGGAACTCGAGCAGCCGAACCCCCCGGTCGCTCATGCGTTCCACGAGGGCCTTGGTCCCGTCGGTGCACCCGTCCGTCACGACGATGATCTCGAAGTCCTTCCCGGCCGTCTCGAACGCGGGCAGGTAGCGGGCGAGCGTCCGTTCGAGCCGGGCCTCGTCGTTCCACGCCGGGATCACCAGGGAGAATCCCGCGGTGAGCTTGGACGACAGAACGGGCACCTCGGCGACGGATTCCGGGCCGGTGGCTCCGTTCATCGATTGCGTCTTGCGCCCCTCTTTGGAAGGGCGGAGGACCGACGGCTCCACCCATAGCGGTGGGTATTAAGGCTTGTCTTTCCGCAAACCTGCGGTAGAGCTGCCGTCATGGCGGCCACGCTCCCGCCTAAACGTCCCTCGAAGGGGTGAGAACGGAATCGGCAGCTCGCTCAGGCCACCGTCCCGAGAGCTCGCTCAACCAGGCCGACGAATCGCTGGGCGGTGGCATCCCAGGGGTACTGAACGGCCACCGTCCTAGCCCCCTCTCGGAGCTCGGGGTGGTCGCAGACCCAGCGTAGCGCGTCGGCCAACGCGCTAGCATCGTCTTGCGGAACCAGAACCCCGGAGGCCCTGTCCCGGATGAGTTCCCGGAACACGGGAAGGTCCACGGCGACCGTCGGGGTGCCCACGGCTCCTGCTTCGAGCACGGTCAATCCGAACCCCTCGGCCTGGGACGCGATCACGTTCGCGGTGGCCTCTTG
>DASPQG010000038.1:0-17172 GCA_035625085.1 Thermoplasmata archaeon | reverse complement strand
ACGAACATCATCTGCCCGAGGCCCCAGAGGGCGTGCATCACCTTGCGGGGGTGCTCGGGGTACGCCTTTCGGATCGAGACGATCCCGACGTTGATGAACAGCCCCTCCATCGGGAGGTTCATGTCGACGACCTCGGGGAGGACCATCCGGATCACGGGTCGGAAGACGCGTTCGACCGCCTTCCCGAGGACCGCGTCCTCGGTCGGGGGCTTTCCCGTGACCGTCGTGAGGTAGACGGGCTTCGCCCGGTGAGTGATCCGGGTGACGTGGAAGACCGGGAACGGTTCCGGCGCCGAGTAGTATCCCGTGTGGTCCCCGAACGGTCCCTCGGTCGCGCGCTCGGTCGGGTCGACGTACCCCTCGAGGACGATCTCCGCATTCGCGGGGACCTCGAGGTCGATCGTCCGGGCCGGGACCAGCTCCACCGGCTCGCCCCGCAAGAAGCCGGCGAAGACGAAATTCGAGATTCCCTCGGGCACCGGCGCGAGCCCGGCGAAGACGGTCGCGGGGTCAGTGCCGATCACGGCCGCGACCGGCATCCTCTCCCCTTTGGCGGCCCACTTGCGGTAGTTGTTCGCCCCGACCCGGTGGACCTGGAAGTGCATCCCCAGTGTGTCGGGACCGTACTGTTGGAGCCGGTAGATCCCGGTGTGGGACTCGCCTGTTTCCGGGTCCTTCGTGATGACCACCGGGAAGGTGACGGTGCGACCGCCGTCCTTCGGCCAGCATTTGAGGATCGGGAGGCGGCCGAGGTCGACCGTGTCCTCCTCGACCTCCTGGCACGGAGCGGAACGGATCCGTTTCGGGGCGAGCGAGCGGAGGGTCGAGAGCGTCTCGATGGTGCCCGAAAGATCGCGGACCGCGCCGAGCACTCCGGCGGGCGGGCGGAGATGGACGAGCCGTTCGACGCGGTCAGCCACCGCATCCACCGAGTCGGCGCCGAGCGCGGCGGCGATGCGGCGCGGAGAACCGAGGAGGTTCGTGACGACGGGCATCGTCGCGCCCGGGACGTTGTCGAACAGCAGCGCCGGTCCGTCCGCACGCAGTACCCGCTGCGTGACCTCCGTGATCTCGAGGTCCCGGGATACCGGTCGGGTCACCCGGACGAGGTCCCCGCGCGCCTCGAGCGCGCTCAGGAACTCCCCAAGGGATTGGAACGTCATGGAGGCCCGTCGAACCGTCCGGCGTATTAAGGGAGGGGGAGGAGGTCAAGGTTCATATCGGAACCCCCGGTCGACCCGACGATGCAGACGGTCACCCTCGAGGTCCGTACCGAGGACCTCGCGCTCCTCGGCTTGATCCCCGAGGGCCTGTTCGAGAAGTACGAGGAGGTGGAGCTGCTCGAGACGCTGCGGCTCGAGCAGGGCTGGCGGCTCCAGTTGCTCCGGGTCCGTCGCAGAGGCCCGCTCAAGACGGCGTCCGAGCTCGAGCGCGAATCCCGACGGATTCGGGCGATCTACGGGCTCGAGAGCTTCGAGCTCGTCGAGCGCCGGCCCCGGACTCACGACTACATTCTGCTCGTTCGCCAGAAGAACCCCGAGCGCCTTCGCCGTCTCCTCTCCCTCGCCGGGGGCGAGATCTCGCCGACCGCGCCGTTTCGGATTAACGCGGAGAAGGTGATCGCCACCTTCCACGGACAGGAGCGAGCGCTCCGTCGTGTGCTGAAGCGTCTCGACCGGGAGGAGTTCCCGTACCGAGTCGTGCGGGCCTCAGGCCGCCCCTATCTGCCCGACGAAGGGGTGACGCCGCTCACGCCTCTCCAGTCCCGCCTCCTGGCCCGGGCTTGGGTGATGGGCTATTACGCGGTGCCGCGGCGAATCACGCTCACCCGACTCGCCCAGCAGACGGGTCGAAGCGCCCCCGCGCTCGGCAAGATCCTTCGCCGAGCCGAGGGCCGGATCGTCGCCCGCTGGCTGGCGACGGAAGGGACCGTTCCGGAGAGTGAAGTGAGCGAGCCGAGCCCGGCGCGCGAGCCGTAACGTAAAGAGCGGAGCGGACTCCCCTCGCCGTGCCCCGCGGTCCGCGCATCGTCCGGGTGGAGCGAGTGCCCGGAGCTCCGGAGGTGCCCCTTCCGACCCGGGCGACGGAGGGTTCGGCCTGTTTCGACCTCGCCAGCGCCGAGGCGATCGAACTCACACGCGGGAAGGTCACGCTCGTTCGCACCGGGCTCAAGATGCGCTGTCCCTCCGGCACGTTTCTCGAGGTGCGCCCCCGCAGTGGACTCAGCAGTCGGGGGGTCCTTATGGTGAACGCCCCCGGCACGATCGACTGTGACTACTCGGGGGAGGTGCGGGTCCCGCTCACCTACCTCTTCGAGGGTCCGTACCGGATCGAGGTCGGCGACCGGATCGGTCAGATCCGCCTCGTCTCGGACGAGCCGGCGGTCTTCCGGGCCGGAAAGGTCGCCTCCGTCCGCTCGCGCGCCGGCGGGTTCGGCAGCACCGGACGCTGAGCTACGGGAACTCGGAGAGGAGCCGTTGCACTCCCTTCGGCTCGGGCGGGCCGATGGGGTGGCCCTTCTCGACCTCTTCTTGGACCTCGACCAGGAGGTCATGCATCCTCCGCTCCCGGGCGAACGCGGAGCGGTGGAGGCCGACGTCCCGGGTACCCTCCGCCACGAGCACGATCGCTCGACCGGTCCGGACCCGACCCGTTCGTCCGCGTCGCTGGATGGTCCGGATGACGTCGGGCACCGGCTCGTAGAAGACGACGAGGTCGGTCGCGGGGATGTCGAGCCCCTCCTCGGCCACCGAGGTCGCGACGAGGCAGTTCCGCTCGCCGGAGCGGAACCGATCGAGGACGGTCCCCTGCTCCCGCTGGGAGAGCCCCACGTCGTTCCCGTGGGTCGCCTGTCCCACGAAGCGGGCGGGACGGACCGCCGGATCGTGGAGACGCTCGACCTCCTCGACGACCCGGTCGACCGTGTCTCGGTACTGGGAGAAGACGATCACCCGGGCGCTCGGATTACGGTGCAACTCGTCCTGGACGATCGCCACCGTCTTCGCGAGTTTCGGATGCTCGACGGTGAGTGTCGAGAGGCGACGAGCCACCTCCTCGACGTCGGGGTCGCCGAGGAAGGCCCGCAGCGAGGCGGTCCAGCGCCGTCCGGGTCCGGGGCGCTGACGGGCGAGGTACTCCCGGAGCGAGTCGACGCCCTGGGTCTCGATGAGCTCGAGCGCATGGAACCCCTTCATCGCGGCGGCTTGGGCGGTGACCGCTTTCCAGAGGATTCCCGACGCCGAACCCGACTGGGCACGCTCCGCATCGATCTGCCGGTGGAGTCGGCTCCCGACCTCGAGGAGGATCCGACGGGTCGCCTCGCCCGGGGGGAGGAGGTCGAGCTTCCGAAGGACCTCCACCTGGCGCTGAACGGCCGCTCGGAGGAGGATCGCCAGGTGGCGGACCTCGGCGGGTACCGGGAGCACGACGGTCTCGACCCCGATGCCGTGGATGTACGGGGCGACATCGGAGCTCAGCTCGGTCCGGTACTCGAACCGATCGATCCCGAGGTTCGCCCAGACCTCCCGGATGCGCCGCCGGCTGCCGCCGGGCGAAGCGGTCATCGCCAGCACGCGGGCGTCGGGCCCTTCGCGGTTCGCCTTGGCGATCGCGACGTACGGGTAGTCTCCCACCGCCCGGTGCGCCTCGTCGAAGACGATGAGCGAGAAGGTGTCGAGCGGGAACTGGCCGCTCGCGAGGTCGTTGCCGATCACCTGCGGCGTGGCGACGACCACCTGAGGCGGATGCAGGAGCGCCGCCCGCCGCTCGGGCGCGATGGCTCCGGTCAAGGTGAGGGGCTCGGGCGCAAGGAGCGTCCGCGCCACGTTGGCGGCGTGCTGGAGGACGAGGGGTCGCGTCGGCGCGAGGAGGAGGACCGACTCCGTCGGGTAGCGGCGGAGGAACTCGGCGATCACCCGCAGCGCGATGGCGGTCTTGCCGAGGCCGGTCGGAAGGACCACGAGCGTGTTCCGCTCGATCGCCGCCTCCGTGATGCGGGTCTGATAGAGCCGCTCCTCAAGGAGGCCGGGCCGGACCCGCGGGTGCTCGACGGTGGCCATCGATCGCGCGCTCCGGTCGTGCAGCGGCCACGGCTTTAATAGAGGGCGTCTACGGCGGGCGATGCTCCCCCTCTGGGTTGAGGTCGTCCTTCTGCTCGCCTCGGTGGGAGTGCTACTCTACCAGGGGTTCGCGCTGCTGCTCGCCGTCCAGCTGTTCCGGCTGGAACCGGCCCCACCGTCTCCCACTCCCGAGGCCCTACCTCGTGTCAGCGTGGTGATCGCCGCACGCAACGAGGAGCTCGACCTTCCGGCCACGCTCGACAGCCTCCTCGCCCAGGACTACCCGAATTTCGAGATCTTGGTTGTCGAGGACCAGTCAACCGACCGGACCGGCGAGGTGATTGACGCTCGAGCTCCCCGTGTGCGACGTGTGAACCCTCCGCCGCTCCCCGAGGGATGGGTGGGCAAGAGCTGGGCCTGCTGGAACGGGGCCGCGGCGGCGACCGGCGAGTGGATTCTGTTCATGGATGCCGACGTGCGCCTCCACCCGACGGCCGTACGGACGGTCGTCGAGTGGGCGCAGCGGGAGCGCGCCGACCTCGCTACGATCGCCCCGAAGGTCGAGATGCGGAGCTTCTGGGAGCGGCTCGTCCTCCCGTTCTACATGCAGATCGTCCTCACCTACTTCCGAACCCCCCACGTGAACCGCCCTCGGTCGAAGACGGCGATGGCGAACGGGCAGTTCTGGCTCACACCCCGCTCGGTCTACTACGAGCTCGGCGGGCACCAGGCGATCCGGTCGATCGTGCTCGAGGACATCGCGATCGCTCGCCGGTACCGGGCCGCCGGCCGGGTACTGCGGGTCGCCTGGACCCCCCGCCTTGCCGAGACCCGGATGTACCGGAGCCGCCACGAGATGTTCGAGGGCCTCCTCAAGAACGTGCACGGGACCGAGTTCTCCGCGGCCCGGATGATCGCCCAGATCGCGGGACTCGTGGGCCTGTTCCTCCTCCCGCTCGGCCTCCTGCCGCTCGGGCTCGCCGTCGGCTCGCTTCCCCTCTCCAGTATGGGCGCGTTCCTCTACGTAGCGCTGTTCGGGAAGCACTTCGTCTTCGCTAGGGCCGTTGGTTCCCCCGCCGTCTACGGTCTCCTCTACCCGATTGCGGTGGGGTTCTACGTGGTCTTGCTCGCGACCTCGCTCGGCCGGGGGCTCCTCGGAAAGCCCGTGACATGGAAGGGGCGCGGCTACCCGATGGGTCCCTAGTCGCCCCGAATCGCTAAGTGGTCGACCGGCCGTGGCCGCCGCCGACCATGGCCGCTCGCGTCGACGCGAAGTTCGAGATCCTGATCGAGGGCCACGAGATCCCGGGGACACGGGGGGAACACCGCCCGGTCCTCGACCCGGCGACGAACGAGCCGTTCGCCGAGGTGGCCGTCGGTTCTCGCGAGGACGCGCACCACGCGTTGGAGGCCGCCGACCGGGCGTTCCGAGAGTCGAACTGGGCGTCCGACGATGGGGCACGACGAGCGAAGGCCCTGTATCGGCTCGCGGGCCTGCTCGAAGCCCAGGCCGAGCCGTTCGCCCGTCTCGAGACCCTGAACGTCGGAAAGCCGCTCCGCGAGGCCCGCCTCGACGTCGGGTACGTCGTGCGCACGCTCGAGTATTTCGCGGGAGCGGCCGACAAGCTCGAAGGCGAGACGATCGCGGTTCCCGGCCCCCGCTTCAACTACACTCTCCGAGAGCCGCTCGGGGTCACCGTGCACATCGCGCCGTGGAACTACCCGCTGCTCCTTTCCATCCGTTCGGTCGCCCCGGCACTCGCCGCCGGGAATGCGGTGGTGCTGAAGCCGGCCAGCCTCACGCCCCTCACGGCAGTCGCGTTCGCCCGGCTCGCCAAGGAGGCGGGGATCCCCGACGGGATCCTGAACGTCGTGCCCGGGAACGGCGTCGAAGTGGGGGAGGCCCTGATCGACGATCCCCGCTGCAGCTCGGTGACGTTCACGGGAAGCGGGGACGTCGGCCGGCGGATCGCCGAGCTCGCTGCCCGTCGGTTCCTGCCGCTCACCCTCGAGCTCGGCGGCAAGGGACCCGTCGTCGTGTTCCCCGACGCCGACCTCGAGCGGGCCGCGAAGGGGATCGGCTACGGGATCTTCCAGAACGCCGGGCAGATGTGCTGGGCCGCCTCCCGCCTGCTGCTGCACGAGAGCATCCGCGCCCCGTTCGTCGAGAAGGTCCGGGGGATCGCGGAGAGCCTGAAGCTCGGCCCCGGAACGGCCGACGGGGTCGAGATGGGACCCCTCATCTCCAAGGAGCAGGCGGCACGGGTCCTCGACTATGTCCGGGACGCCCGCGAGAGCGGGGGTGTCGTGGTGGCCGGTGGCTCCAAGGTGGAAACCCCCCCGCTCGCCGCGGGGAACTTCATCCGCCCGACGGTCCTCGCCGACGTGCCCGCGAGCTCCCGGGCCGTCCGCGAGGAGATCTTCGGCCCCGTGCTGGTGGTGGCGTCGTTCTCCGACACGGAGGAGGCGATTCGGATGGCGAACGACACTCCCTACGGGCTCCTTTCCGCGGTCTGGACCCGAGACCTCTCGACCGCGCACACGGTCGCCCGACGGCTCGAAAGCGGGATGGTGGTCGTGAACGAGTCGCCCACCACGTACCCGCAGACCCCGTTCGCGGGCGTGAAGTCGAGCGGCCTTGGCTTCGAGCAGGGGTTCCGCGCGCTCGACACGTTCTCCCGTCGCAAGAACGTCCTCATGAACGTTGGAGCGGCCCGCAAGAAAGGGTGACCCCCTCCGGTTCGTACGAAACCCCAAAAGGGGGCCTTGCGGCTCGACCGGCCCACCCATGGCCGCGAGCAGGTCGTCACCGGAACCCGAGTGGGGCTCCTGCCGGTTCTGTGGTGTCGCGGTCCCGCCAGGAGCCGCGACCTGCGGGATCTGCGGAGCCGACCATCCGCTCTCCGCCGCGGAGGCGAAAACCGCCCCGCCGAAGGTTCGACGGTGGATTCGTCTCACGCGGGCGTTCCGCGTGTTCGTCGTGGTCGTGGTGGTGGTGGGGCTCGCGTACGCGATCCTTTCCGCCGTCCTGAGCGGGCCGCCGACGCTCGTGAGCGACCCGCTCACGACCAGTGGGACCTACACGCTCGGCCCGGGGAACTACACCGTCATCTCCGGGGAGATCACGGGCGGGGACTACGTCACCGGTAACTTCACCGCCGTCCATCCCCTCGGGGTGAACGTCGCGGTCGCGGTGTACAACTCGAGCGAGTGGTCGGCGTTCGTTGCGGGCGGGACGCCGTCCCCGCTCTACTCGGTGGCCCCGACCTATAGCGCGCAGCTCGTCTACTCGCCCGACGTCACCGACACCTACTACTTCGTCTTCTCGAACCCGTACCCGGCGTCAACCCACCTCACGATCGGGGTCTACATCGTGACGCTCTACAACGCGAACGTCGCGAACGACGGGTTCGCGTAGGCGGACCGGCGCGGTTCAGGCGTCGGCGTCCGTCGGGGGGGCGCTCGCGTCCGCCGGAGGCGCCACGACCGCCGTCGACCGGCTAAGGTATTCGGGCGGGATCCGGTCGACGAGGAAGACGGTCTTCCCGGCCTTCATGATCACGATGCCGTCGGCGCGCGCGCGTTTCGCGTCGACCTCGAGGATCACGGGCTCGGGGGTCCGGACCGCGCCGGCCGCATGCGCGTCCTCGGCGGTCTTCGAAAGGTGCACCTTCTTCCGGTCCGACGGCTTGAGCCCGACCTCGAGAACGATCGCGGCCTCCTCGGTGGTCACCGGGTAGTAGAGATGGTCCGGGATATTCTCCGTCGGAAGGTCGAGGTCGACGTCGACCGTGTGGCCGTACGTCGCGCGGATCCGGTCGTCGCGGATCTCGTAGCGACCCTTGGCGTCCGTCTCCACAATCGCGATCAGGTGCTGAGGCCGGAGCCAGTGATAGGCCGGATGCTTCTGCGAGATCGCCCGCACGATCTGAGGGAGCGGGACCCATCCCTGGGGATCGATCGGAAGCTGGTAGCGGTCTGGGAAATGCCGGAGGATGCCGGTGACGATCCGACCGAGGTGGTCGAGCTCCCGGTCGTTCATCAGGAACCGGCCGGGCTGGCTGCAGACCGGGCATCGTTCGGCCCGGAAGTAGCCGTGCTGCGCGCACTCCTTCAGCATCGCCCCGGTTCTCTCTTCCGTTCGTTGGGTCGTCAGGCCTTGACCTTGTCCGCCTTCTTCTCGAAATCAGTGAGCAGGTCCCCGTAGAGGTCGGTGAGGTCCTTCAGGACTCGCTTCAGCACCTGCTGGGGCTTCTCGCCCTTCGTCTTCACGTAGAGCGTGGGCCGGTCGAGGAAGGGGTGGCCGAGGTAGTAGCGCGCCTCGACGACCTTCTCCTCCTTCTGGAGCGCCTCGACGAGCGGGATCAGGAGGGTCTCCTCCCCCTTGGGGAACTCCACCCGGAGAAGGTCATGCTCCTTCTCGATGACACGCACTTCCATCGAACGCACCGGGAGCCCGGCCACCAACGTCCGCTTCTTAAGGGTGGCGGAAGCGAACGGAGCCGCGAGCGCCACGGAGCTTCCCCGCCGACGCGCATATAACGCTCATCGCCTCCTCCGCGGCACGACCATGCGGTTCCTGCTGGTTGGGGGCGGGGCCCGGGAGCACGCGATCGGCCTCGCACTCCACCGTGCCGGCTCCGAGCTCTCGGTCGCTAGCTCGAACGCGAACCCGGGTCTCGAGCGGATCGCGACCCGGTCGTCACGTCTCTCCCCGACCGACCCGGCCCGGGTCGTGGCATTCGCGAAGGAGGCACGGGCCGAGGCCGCGGTGATCGGCCCGGAGGCCCCGCTCGCCGCCGGCGTCGCGGACGCCCTGCGAGCGGCCGGGGTTCCGACGGTCGGCCCGGACCGCGCGGCCGCCCAGATCGAGTCGTCGAAGCTGTTCTGCCGGGAGCTCCTCGAGCGGCACGGGGTCGGAGGGCAGCCCCGGTTCGTGGCTCCGACCGCCCCCGAGGAGGTCGACGCGGCCGTCACCGGCTTTTCCGGCCCGTTCGTCGTGAAGCCGTGCGGCCTCACCGCGGGCAAGGGAGTCTGGGTCCAGGGCGCGGATTTCATCGACCCGAAGGAGGGGGCGGCGTACGCGAAGGCGATCCTCGTTCAGGGTCAGCGCGTCCTTCTTGAGGAGAAGCTCGAGGGGGAGGAGTTCAGCCAGATGGCGTTCGTGACGGACTCCGGAGTCTACCCGATGCCTGCGGTTCAGGACTTCAAGCGGGCCCTCGAGGGAGACAAAGGCGGGAACACCGGCGGGATGGGGTCGTACTCTCAGCGCGACCACCTGCTCCCGTTCCTCCCGGCGGCCGACCGGGACGCGTCGATCCGGATCATCGAGAGGACCGCCGCCGCGTTGCGCTCGGAAGGGCTTCCGTTCCGCGGGATCCTCTACGGTGGCTTCATGATGACCGCCGACGGCCCCCGCCTCCTCGAGTTCAACGCCCGGTTCGGGGACCCCGAGGGGATCAACGCGCTGACGCTCTACGAGCCCGGGAACTTCGAGTCGCTCCTCTACGGGGTCGCGACCGGCCGGGTCGACCCGAACCTGATCCGCTTCCGCCTCCGTGCGACCGTTGTCAAGTACGTGGTCCCGCCCGGCTACGGGGACCGGCCGCGTCCGGGGGGCGTCGTCTCGGTCGATGCGCCGGCAATCGAGGCGGCGGGGGTCCACCTCGTCTACGGCAGCGTCGATGCGGTAGGTCCGGGCACCGTGCGCTTGAGTTCCTCCCGGGGCATCGCCCTCGTCGGGGAGGCAAGCGCGATCCACGAGGCGGGGAGCCGGGTCGAGGCGGCCCTCCAGTTCGTCAAGGGCGACTACTTCGTCCGCCACGACATCGGGACGAAGGAGGACCTCGCGCGACGGACGGAGCACATGCGAAAGCTCCTCGCCCCGAACGCGAAGGCCTCCCCGATCCCGCTCTCGGTCGCGCCGCCGGATGCCCCGCCCTCGAGCGCGGCCGGCCCCGACCAGGTCATCGGCTGAGGGCCTATCGGCGAAGCGTCAAATACCGCCCCTCCGCTCTCTCGGACTCCGCACCATGTTCTGCCCTTCCTGCAAGCGGTTGATGCGCCCGGACAAGGCGGCCGGGGTCTGGAAATGCTCGGCGTGCGGAACGACCGTGCCGCTCGGCCGCGGGGTGGAGGTGCGGCATCACACCGCGACGGACCGCGGCTCGGTCGCGGTGGTCGAGACGAAGCACTCGACCCTTCCGAAAGCTGCCGAGACGTGCCCGAAGTGCGGGAACGGCGAGGCGTACTGGGTGCTCCGTCAGACGCGCGGCTCGGACGAGCCCGAGACCCGGATCTTCGAGTGCACGAAGTGCGGCCACAAGTGGAGGGAGTACTCGTGACCGAGGCTCCGGAAGGGTTCCTGTCGGTTTCGCGGGTCTTCGCGCCCGAGGCGCTCGGAACGACCGTTCGCCTTCGAGGCTGGGTACTTCGGACGCGCTCCTCGGGCGGGATCCTGTTCTTCCTCCTGCGCGACCGGACGGGCGTCGTACAGGTCACCGGCCGGCGGGACGCTCTGGGGGACGCGGCGTTCGATGCGGCGGAGCACGCCCAGATCGAGGGGCTCGTCGCGGTCGAGGGCACGGTCGCCGAGGACCGGCGCGCCCCCGACGGCCGCGAGGTCCGAGCGAGCCGGGTCGACGTGCTCGATGCCGGTGAGCCGTTCCCGATCTTCGCCGACCAGACCGAGGAGTTCCTGCTCGACCAGCGGCATCTCGCGATCCGATCCCAGGAGAGCGTCGCGATCTTCCGCGTGAAGGCGGAGTTCCTGCGCGCCGTCCGGGAGTTCTTCGACCGCGAGGAGGTGCTCGAGATGACCCCGCCGATCCTCACCGGGAACGCGGCCGAAGGGGGCGCGGAGGCGTTCCAGTTCGACTACTTCGGGCGCCCGGGCTACCTCTCGCAGACCGCGCAGCTCTACCTCGAAGCGCTCCTGTTCCCGCACGAGCGGGTCTACGCGCTCACACCGTCGTTCCGCGCGGAGAAGTCCCGCACCCCCCGGCACCTCACCGAGTTCCTGAACCTCGAGGTGGAGCTCGCCTGGTGCGATTTCGCCGGTCTCATCGACTTCATCGAGCGGATGATGGTCGACGTGCTGCACGCCGTCGCGAAGCGCCGATCGAAGGAGCTCACGCTGCTCGGCCGCCCGCCGGAGGAGCTGCTCGCGATCCGGGCGCCGTTCGACAAGATTCGGTACTCCGAGGCGATCGAGCGACTTCAGAAGCTCGGGTTCCCCGTGGAGTTCGGAAGCGACCTCGGCACCGCCGAGGAACGGGCGCTCACCCTCGAGAGCAAGACGCCGATGTTCGTGACGCACTATCCCCGCGAGCGCAAGGCGTTCTACATGTACCAGACCCGCGACGACCCGCGCACCGTCGAAGCGACCGACCTGCTCGGGCCGGAGGGGTACGGCGAGATCGTGGGGGCGTCGGTCCGTGAGACGGACATCGTGCGGCTGAAGGAACGGATCGTCCAGATTGGGGCGAAGGTCGAGGAGTACGAGTGGTATCTCGACCTCCGACGCCACGGCAACGTTCCGCACGCCGGTTTCGGCCTCGGGGTCGAGCGGGTCCTCCGCTGGATGCTCCGCCGCGAGCATATTCGGGACACCACGCCGTTTCCGCGGACGCCCTCGCGCCACACCCCCTAAACTGGAGCCGGCGCTCGGAATTCGTGCCGTACGTGGGTAATGTTCAAGAGCGAGCTCGGTCCTTTCTCTCGTACGAGCTCCCGACGGAGAACGTAGAGTGGCACCAGCGCAGGCAATGGACCGAGGAAGCGAGCGAACGGCATCCTCGGCCGAGAAACCGTCGGGGGCGCTCCTCGTCGAGCGGGTCACGCACCAGGACGTTGTGGCGATCTGCACCCTGTACAAGAAGGTCTGGGACCCGGCGCCTTCCGGAGTACCCATCGAGCTCGTGAAGGCGCTCCAGCCGACCGCGCTCGAGTTCACGAGCTGGATGGGCGGCGTGACGTACTTCGCGGCGCGCCAGGACGGCCGGCTCGTCGGGGTGGTCGGCTGCGAGTTCTACCACGGGAACTGTCGGCTCGTCCATCTCGCGGTCGACCCCGAGACACGTCGGCACGGGGTGGCGACCGCCCTCGTGGGAGCCGCCAGCGAGTGGGCCAAGAAAGCGAACGCCGGGTCGGTCTGGGTGGATGCGCTGGACGCGCTTTCCGCGGCGACCGCGCTCTTCTCCAAGCTCGGGTTCGCCCGCGTGGGCACGCTCCACCAGCACGAGTGGGGTAAGGACGTCACGCTGTTCGAGCGGGTCCTGTAGGGCGCTCGAAGCTGGACTACGGCGAACGGGTCGCCGAGCGCGCCGCCGAGCGCGTGGGGCGGTTCGGAAGCATCCCGTGGCGCTGCTGCAGGGCTCGCAGTCGGCGTACTCCGTCCTCCGGCCGTCCCCGGAAGAACTCCCGGGCGCCCTTCGCGAGCTCCATCGCCTCGAGCTCCGTCGCGACGCCGTGCGCCCGCTCGCTCAGAAGGTAGTCCCCGTACTCGGAAACGTACTGCGGGAGTCCTGCCTTGAGCCGGGTGACCGCCTGGAGACGGATGGCGCGGATCTGTTGCTTCAGGGGAGCGAGCTTCCCGGCCCGTAGCTCGCCCTCGAGGTCGTCCGCCACCTCGGTGACGTCCTGCGGCGGGTCGATCCCGAGCGCCTGCATGTCGTGAAGAAGCGAAACGACCCGCTCGAGCTCCTCCCGCGCCTGGTCGAGGTGCCGCTCCTTGAGCGTGACCACTCGGTCGACCTGCTGGAACGACGAGAGCGCCTGAGCGATGTCGCCCGAGCGGGCCGAATGGAGCGCGTCCTCGATCTGGTCGCGCTCGAGCCGGCTGTCGACCGAGTAGGCCTCGAGCCGGGTGAGCCGGACCTTCGTCCGCTTCTCCCACTCCTCGAACGCGTCGACGACCCGCTTCTGGGCGATCCGCTCGATCCCGCGGACGACCTCCGCCCACGGTTCGGGGTTCGGCGCGGAACGCGCGATCTCCTCGGCCCATTCGGGCAGCCTCGGAAGGTCGAGCCCGAGCGCCTGGACCCCCTCCGACCACTGCCGAAGCCGGGTCAAGCGACGTCCGAGCTCGGCGGCGAACGGGTTCGCCTTCGGGGAAGGGGGGCTGCGCGCCGGGCGCGCGGGAGCGATCGGAGGCCGACGGGCCCGAGCCTCCTCCGAGGGCGCGTCCAGCGGTGGCGAAGGTGAGGGGGGAAGGGGCGGCGAGGCGGGTGGGGCCGCCGCTTCGGCGGGGGGTTCCGCCAGGGCGACCATGGGCGGTTCCTCGAGGAGCGCGTGACACTCGGGGCAGATCACGGCCGCGTCGGGAACCAGCGCCCCGCACTTCGGGCAGACCACGCCTTCCGCTGCCATCCGACCGCTGGAAGTGAGGTCTGCGGACTCTTATAAAACGGGAGCCGCGGAGGGTGCCCCCGCCGGGGAGCCCTCCCGCGCCGTGGAACCGACCGGTCCCGTCTAGCCGGCCCGCGGGGCTCGGCGCTCTTTGAAGAACCGCTCGACCACATTGAGATGGCGCAGCATCGCCGTCTTCTTCGCCTGGTGCGACTGCATCCGACGGAGGATACCGTCGAGGGCGCGCACGGCCGCGGCGACGTGCGGACCCTTGTTCAGCATCACGCATTCCGCCCGGACCCCCATCGCCGCGTCCGTCACCTCCGCTCGCGTCGGGAGGCCGGTCTTCGTGAGGCCCTCGAGGACCTGGGTCGCCCAGATCGCGGGGAGGTGCGCGGCCTCGCACAGCCAAAGGATCTCTTCCTGCACCTCGGCGAGCCGCTCGTAACCGACCTCGACCGCGAGGTCGCCCCGCGCGATCATCACTCCGTTCGGAGGATACCGCAGGGCGGAGAGGAGGATCCCCGGGAGCTCTTCGAAGGCGGTCCGGGTCTCGATCTTCAGGACCACGCCCATGCGCGGCCGGCCGAGCCGCGTGAGCTCGCGGCGAAGGAGGGCGATGTCGCTCGCCCGATGGACGAATGAGTAGCCGACGAGGTCGGCGTGGCGGACGATGAACTTGAGGTCCTGGAGGTCCTTCGGACCGAACGTGGGCAGGTCGACCGTGGAGTCGGGGTAGTTGATCCCCTTGTCGGCGCCGAGCCATGCGCCCGCGGCCGGGGCGTGCGTCACCTCGACCAAGAGCCGCTCGGGGGAGGACGAGCGGACGACTCCGCCGATCCGCCCGTCGTCGAACCAGATCGGTTCGTCCCGTCGAACAAACCGGAACGTCTCGGGCGCGGTGCACGCGATGTGCGCCACCCGCCGCACGCGGCCATCGGGGTCGACGCGAGCGTCCTCGCCCGGCTCGGCGCGGGCGGTGAGGACGATCTGGTCGCCGACGCGAAGGCGGATCCGTTGCGTGACCCGGGCGACGGGGCCGATCGAGGTTTCGTCCTCCTGGCCGTTCTCGAGCGTGGCGACGAGGCGCGTGCCCGACGTGAAGTAGCACGTCTTCTGCGCTTCCGCGCGGTATCGGCCACGGACATGCTCGACTAGGCGCAGGATTCGGCGGGCCCGCCGGGCGTCACGGAACTCCACCGTCTCCCGAAGACTTCGTCGGAGGAGCCACGACCTCGGGACCGTGACCACCGCTCCCTCGAGGGTTGAGGTCGCGGTCTCGCTCGACGGGACGAGCCAGACCGAACCGGGGATGGTCACCCTTCCGATGGGGTCGCGCTTCGGCCGCACTTTGAGGACCGCCGGGCCCGGACGGATCGCGCCGGTCCGGATCTTCGGGCCCGAGAGGTCCATCTGGATCCGCAGGTGTCGGTCGGTCGCTCGCTCGGCCCGCCGCAGGTGTACGATCATTCGCGACCACTCGCGGGGAGACTCGTGGGCGCAATTGATCCGGGCGCAGTCCATCCCGCCCTCGACGAGCTCCCGCACGAGCCCGTAATCGGTGGCCGCCTCCGCGGGCATCGTCACCATGATTCGCACTCCCCGCCCGGGTCGGGTCGGGCCGAGCAGCCGGCGGGCGTTGCGGGCGAGGATCCGCCGGCCGCGTTCCGGGTCCGGCACAGCGAGGGCCGGGCGTCGCGCGGGCGGGCGGCCCCGCACTCGGTCGAGCCCGCTCAGTACGGCATCCAAGTTGTAGAGGACGTGGCTCTCCGAGCGGCCGAGCGACGAGAGCCCCCAGTGGGGGAGTCGCGTCTGCTCCCAGCGAAGGTCGAACCGGCGAAAGGCGAGGTAGTGCAGGAGGTTGCGCGCGCTGTCCCGTTCGGCACCGAACGGGGCGAGGTCGACCGCGTGCTCGAGCTCGAGGAGGCTCCCCCGCAGGCGCTCGAGGCGCGTGGCGAGCAGCCCGAGCGTGCGGGCTTCCGGTGAGTCGGCTCGAGCGCGAGCGGCCATGCGCGTGGACCGGCCGGGAGGCATCACGGGCAGTTATAGAGAAGGAGGGGCCCAGCGCCGAGCCCCCGGAGTTTCCGTAGGAGCCGAGGACAGGGGTCTGCCTCGGTGACCGGGGGAGAGGAGCGATTCCGCCAAAGCTCCAGCTCAGGTCACGTCGACGCTCATGGTGGTCCAGCATCCCTGCCCGGTGCTGTCGGGTACCGTTACATGGACCCCATACGAGCCGTTGGTGTCCCACGTATGGGTAACGCTGGACCCATACGTGTAGTTGAGATCAAACCCCGGGCCGAAGGGGCCAAACTGCCACATCGGCTCACTTGTGCTCACTCCCGGAGGCGTAGTCACATCGGCCGTGAACGTCGCGGTAAACGGGGCGGGCCCGGAGGTGGCGGATGCCTCGATCGTGACAGAACAGTGTGCGACGTAGGAGCCGGCGGGACTCGACCCAGGTTGCCCGCCTGCAAACACTACAGCTGCAACGGCAAGTCC
The DNA here is from genome assembly GCA_035625085.1 of Thermoplasmata archaeon. Classification (GTDB taxonomy): domain Archaea; phylum Thermoplasmatota; class Thermoplasmata; order Lutacidiplasmatales; family UBA184; genus Lutacidiplasma. The sequence goes on along the minus strand of DASPQG010000038.1, from coordinate 1,267 downwards.
AATCAGGATGAGTGCGATTACGGCTCGGACGATCGTGCTCGACCCTCCCCACCGATAGTCGCCCTCGGTCGGTTGGAGAGGTGGCTCTAGAGGGGGGCCAGTCTCCTCGGGAGGAGCGGGGACGCGTGGGGCTGGGTGTAGCCTAGAGACCTCTGAGCGGACCCCACAGTACCCGCAGGTGACGAACCCGTCCCACCCGGGAAGCGGCAAGGGCGCTCCGCATCGAGGGCAGATCAACATTGCCTGCCTCGCGGCCGGGGATGGGTCCGTTCCTTCGACCATATTCCCGGGAGGGTACGCTGGAAGAGGCGATTAAGCGCTCCTCAGGAACCGTTTCTTACGGGGTCGCCCAGCGCTCGCTGCGGGCACCCGGGCAATCCGTCGTACACGACAACCGTGTCTCGGAGAAAGTGCAAGGGGTGTGAACTCCTCTACGGTTTAGTTCGCCCGCAGTGGGCTCCCTAGACTCGGACGCTCTCTACCCACTCGTTCAGAGCCTGGTAGAACCGGCCGTTGCCTTTCGAGGGAGAGTCCATCGGTAGCTCGAGCCAGCTTCGTAGCCCTGGAATGTCGCAGAACTTGTCCAACTCTTCTTGGCGCTCAATGGGCTCGAGCCGTTCGGTTGCCTTCACCGCAATGGCCGTGTCGCTCTTTCCGTCCCATTCCGAAACGGGCAGCTGGGAGGCCAATCCCTTGTCCCAGGTCGGGTCCACGGCCATCCACCGCGATCGTTCCTTGCTATAGACCTCGAGATAGACGTGAACCACGTCCTCGTGCGGAATCACCTTCAGAGATTGGGGGAAGTTGAGGTCGTTCCAAGAGAATCGACTGAGCGCGAATCGGACCTTGAGACCCACCGACTCCAACAATGGTTTCAGGACCTCCGCCTTCCGGAAGCAGCTGTGGTCCGGATCTCCCACTGAAAGAGGCATTCGGAACGGGATGTCCCTCACAAACTCGAAGTACTCCACCGCGTCCACGAAAATCCCCTCACCGGTACTCGAGTTCCGGTTCTTACACTAACCTTCACTTTCGCTCACGCGCGGAACTCTTCATCCTCGGCGAAAGTGTTCGCCTCGCGGGCGCTCCCGGCGAAACTCCGCCACCAGGCCCCTCTTGTTCCAGCTCGCCGACGGGGTCACGGTCACGAGGGCCGTGCCAAAAGGAGGGAAAGCGCAGGGGATGAGTAATCGGCGTTGGGTCGAATCCCTCGTTTGGCCGCTTGCCGGGGCAAACGGAGGATCGAGGTGGGGAAAGGGCCATGGTC
>DASPQG010000037.1:0-21754 GCA_035625085.1 Thermoplasmata archaeon | reverse complement strand
TCGGGAGGCGTGCGGTGGCGTCGTTCCGTCCTATCTCGCGAAGAGGGACCTCGTCCGAGAGGTGGCCGGGTCGCCGGGACCGTGGTTTCTCGAGACGGATTTCCTGGATGATCCGAGGCGGCCCGGAGCGGTGCTCGACCTCGCCACGATCCCGCGCCGCGCGGCCGCGCTCGTCGCGCAGGAGCCTGCCGAGGCCGCGGAGCGGCTCTATGTACCCTTTGTGGAGTCCGTGGAGCGAGTGTACGGCTGGCGTCCGGAGGTCGACTCGGAGGGGATGGCGAGATGACGCGCCGGCGCAGGGGGATCTTCCTCGTGTTGGAGGGGATCGACGGGGTGGGGAAGTCGACCCTGCTGCGGGGGCTCGCCCGGTCCCTGCGGCGCCGTGGCCTTTCGGTTGCTGTTCGGCGGGAGCCGTCGGATCCGCGCCTCGGTGCCCTCGCCCAGGCCGCCGCGGCGGAGGACCCGTGGACGGGCGCGGTCTACTTCACGGTCGACCGCCACCTCGCGGCCCCCGCCCTCGAACGGGACCTGCGCAATCACGACGTCGTGATCCAGGATCGCTCGTTCTACTCGACGATCGCCTACCAGGGGAGCGCACTCCCGCCGAGGGATCGGCGACGACTCGCTCAGCTGCAACGGGCGGCGACCCGAGAGCCCGACCGTGTACTCTTGCTCGATTTGCCACCGGCCCAAGCGCTCCGTCGGCTCGGGAGCCGAAACGCGCGACGAGGTCCCCTGGAACGACAGCGGACGCTCGAACGAGTCGCCCGGGCCTACCGCTCCCTCGCGCGATCCCGCCGCTGGAAATGGCTCGATGCACGGGCCTCTCCGGACGAGCTCCTTCGTCAGGCCCTGGAAGGCCTTCCCCTGCCGGCACCGCACCGCCGTGGGCGGCCGAGCCGACGGCGAAGATGATAAGCCCGGCGTAGGTCCCCCGCTGGAACGGTGAGTCCGGTGCCCTCGATTCTCGTCCGGGAGGAGACGCTCGACCCGTCGTACCTCCCGGCGCGACTCGTCCGACGCGATTCGGAGCTCGAGCTCCTTCGGCGCCGGTACCGCGAGGCGCTCGGGAAGGGGCTTCCGTACCACCTCCTTCTGACGGGCGGGGTCGGAAGCGGGAAGACCGCGCTCGCGCGACGGCTCGCCACCGATCTGGAGCACGGGGGTCGGCTCGGCGGGTTCCCCGTCAAGGCCGCGTATGTCAACTGCTGGAGGAGGGCGAGCGATCGAACGGTGATGCTCGACCTCCTCCGCACGGTCCAGGTCTCCCTCCCCGACCGGGGCTACTCTCTCTCGGAGATGCTCGATGTGTTCGAGCAGGGGATCCGCAAGAACCCCGCCCACCTGGTGGTGCTGCTCGACGAGGCGTCCAGTCTCGTGCGCCAGGAGACGAAGCTCGTCTATCTGCTCTCGCGGTCGCGGGAGGTGGAGCTCGGCTCGATCTCCCTTGTCCTCATCGCGGTGGAGGATCTCCTTCCCTACCTCGACTCCGCGAGCCGGTCGAGCTTCGGAGTGACGCACCGGCTCGCCCTCGCCCCCTACGATCGGAGCGCGCTCACCGACATCCTTGCGTCGCGCGCGGAGCTCGCGCTGCGCCCCGGCAGCATCGACCGGGAGGTCCTCGACCAGATCGCGCGCATCGCCGCACCGAACGGCGACGCCCGCTTCGCGCTCGAGATCCTCTCCGGCGCTGCCCACGCCGCGGAGGACGCCGGCGCCGACTCGGTCAGCGCCGAACACGTCCGGCGGGCGAAGGGCTCGCTCCTCCCGACGATGACGGAGACCCAGCTCGAGTCGCTGTCGACCCACGAGCTCGGGGTGCTCCTCGCGCTCTCCCGGACCCTGAAGCGCCGGGGCGCCACCACGACGAGCCAGAAGCTCCGCACGAACCACACGGTGCTCCTCGAGGAGCTGGGAGCTCCTCCGATGAGCCGAACGACGTTCTGGCGGACGCTGAAGGAACTCGAGCGGGACGGCCTCGTGGTGCTCGAGAGCGGAGCCTCCGGGGAGTCCAACACCGTCTCGATGGACGAGCTTCCGGCGAGCCTCCTCACCACCTTGCTCGAGGAACGGGTCGGCCGCGGCCGTTCGCGCAAAACCTAAAACGCTCAGGCGGGTCGGACCGACGTGACCAGCGCTTCTCTTCCCGTTCTTTCCCCTCCGCGGTCCCGGCTCCCCGAGTGGATCCGGGTGCGGCCTCCCCAGGGGGCCGTCTATCCCGAGGTGAAGGGGATGCTCGACGAACTCCGTCTCGGTACGGTCTGTCGCGAGGCCCGGTGCCCGAACCTTTCGGAGTGCTGGTCCGCCGGCGCGGCGACCCTGATGCTCCTCGGCACTGACTGTACTCGTCGCTGCAGCTTCTGTGCGGTCACGACCCACTGGCCCCGCGGCGTGGTCGACCGGACCGAGCCCGAGCGCGTCGCCGAGGCCGTTCGGCGGTGGGGGCTCCGCTACGTCGTGCTCACCCAGGTCTGCCGAGATGACCTCGACGACGGCGGGGCGGACGTGATGGCCGAGACGGTCCGTCGGATCCGGGTCGCCGCTCCCCGGACCCGGGTGGAGCTCCTCATCGGGGACCTCGCGGGACGCGAGGAGTCGCTCCGGACGCTCCTCGAGTCGCCCCCGGACGTGCTCGCTCACAACCTTGAGACGGTGCGTTCGCTCAGCCCCGAGGTGCGAGACCCGCGCGCGGGCTACGATCGGTCCCTCGGTGTTCTTCGTCTGGCCCGTCGGTGGGGTGCCCCGACCCTAGTGACCAAGAGCTCGATCATGCTGGGTCTCGGCGAGACGGCGTCCGAGCTCGAGACGGCCCTGCGGGACCTGCGGTCCGTCGATGTCGACCTCGTCACGCTCGGGCAGTACCTGCGCCCCGGCAACGAGCACCGCCCGGTTGACCGGTACGTCTCCCCCGAAGAGTTCTCCCGATGGGAGGAAACCGCGATTGCGCTCGGGTTCCGCGGCGCGGCGTGCGGACCCCTCGTGCGAAGCTCGTACCGGGCCGAGGAGCTCTTCGAGCGAGCCCGGACCGCACGCGCGGAGTAGGGGACCATGGCGAAGAAAGTCCGTCGTAAGCTCGAGGAGGAGGAGGCCGCTTCCTTCGAGTTCCCCACCTTCGACGAGGACGCGTTCGCGACGAAGGAGTACGAACTCACGTACGCCCTCGCGCTCGCCGGGGTGATCACGATCCTGATGGGGATCCTGTCGTGGATCCTGTCGGTCTCGGGAATCTACTGGTACTTCGTCTTCCCGCTCGGCCTCGTGATCATGGGATTGAGCCCGACGATCATCGGACGCCTTCGCTCGAACTCCTCCCTCTACACGAAGGGCGACTGGGCGGGACTCCTCGCCCTCGAGTTCTTCGGCTGGCTGGCGCTCTGGTTCCTCCTCCAGAGCCTCTCGCCCCACGCGATCTAAAGGTCCGCCTTCACGCGTCGTCGAGCCACGGGAGCCGCTTCGCGAGAAGCTCCCGCAGCGCCTCCCCGAGCGCCGGAGTTTCGGAGGCCTCGGACAGTGGGAGGACGCGGAACGACTCGGCCTCGCGGGGGGTCAGGTCTTTTCCCAGCGATAGGCGCGGGAACACGGTTCGAAGGACCACCTCGGCGTCCCGCTCGGGCCGGTGGGTCTCCACCCCGAGGCTCCCGTCGGGCCGGACGTACGGTCCCTGGAGCACAGCGTCCTGCTTTCCCCCCCACTTCTCAAGGAAATGGCCGGTGCGGTCGATGCCCGCGGGAGGACCGTCCTGCAGGCGGACCTGCGGCCTCCGAGGATGGGCGACCTCGATCACGAGGACGACCGAGCCCGCGTCGGCCGCGCTCGCTTCCCCGAGGACAGCGAAGTCGGAGCGGGAGAGCTCGTCGGCGACCGCGCGGGCGGCTTTTCGGACCTGCGGGTAGAGGGTGTCGTCGACGAGGTCGGGACGCGGTAGGGCGACGACGGTCACATGCGTTCCCCGCACGCGCAGACGGGCGAGTGCCTCCTCTCGGGAGAGGGGAGCGGTCGGTCGGGGCTCGAAAAACCGGAGGCTCGGTGTGTCGAGGTAGGCGCCGGCGGCCAGGATGAACAGACCGAGGTTCCGGCGCGAGAGCGCGCTCGCGACGTTGCGGTTCGGGTCGACGGGGTCGGCGAGGACCAGCGCCACGTCCGGCGGAAGGCGGGGGGGTTCCTTGCCGCGCTCCGCCAGCTGCACCGGAACCCGCCAAAGGCGCGCCGCCTGGAGGAGAGCGCGAAGCGATCCGAACCGAATCACGAGAAGCTCGACCAAGTATCCGGAGAACCCTTCGGTCTTCGCCTCCGATCCATAGACTCCGAGCGACCGGAAGAACCTCTTCGCGAGCCGAACCTGGGCTACGACCTCGGGGGTTTCGCGCGCCGCGAGGAACTCCTGGTGGAACGGCGTCCGGTCGACGGGAGAGAGCGGGTGGGACGGGTCGGTGATAGCAAATCCCGGCACCGCGTCGACCGTGAAGCCCTCGAAGAGCCCGCGCAAATAGGGGTGCTCCGCGTACCGGGTCTCGGGCTCCGACAGGACAGCGCGACCGAGCGCGAGCCCTTCCTCGCGCAGCCGTTCCCGGGAGAGGTCCGGTGGAAAGAGGAGGAACAGGTCGATGTCGAGGCGATCCTGAAGGAACGTCCCCCGGGCCGCGCTCCCGGCGACCAGCGCACGCACGAGAGGGCTCGAGCGGGCCCGAGCGGCCTCGCCGACCCGCTCGAGGAGCTCGGTCCGGACTCGGGCCACCCGTTCCAGGAAGTCAGCGGGCGGTGCAATGCGGGCGTCGATCTCCTGCTCGATGCGGTCGGCCGCCGCCGTCCGGGCCGCCCGGTCCTCGGACCCCGTCATCGAGCCCCCGGCACGATTCAGGAGAGATGAACCTTCGGCTGGATCCCCCGCTGGCCCGGGACCACCCTTATCGTTCCCGAGTGCCTAGGATTCTAGGGGGTTCATGCCGGCGTTGCTCGGGCATCCGGCCACGCTCTTCGAGGCGCTACCGGAGCGGAAGGTCCGTTGCACGGCGTGCGCTCGCTACTGCATTATCCCCGAGGGCTCGCACGGATTCTGCTTCGTTCGGAAGAACGTCGGAGGTGGGCTCGTTCTCTTGAGCTACGGTAAGGCGTCCGCCGTGCAGGTCGACCCGATCGAGAAGAAGCCGCTCTCGCATTTCCATCCGGGAACCCGCGTCTACTCGATCGGCACGGTGGGATGCAACTGGCGATGCGCCTACTGCCAGAACGCGGAGATCTCTCAGGAGCACGAGGTCTCGGGCCGGTCGCTGCCTCCGCACGCCGCCGTGACCGAGGCGATCCGGTATCGGTGCAGCGGGGTCACGTTCACCTACAACGAGCCGACAATCTTCGCGGAGTACGCCCTCGACGTAATCCAAGAGGCGCACCGGGCGGGCCTGTTCGCGAACTTCGTCACCAACGGCTACATGACGCCCGAGGCGGTCGCCCAGATCGGACCCCATCTCGACGCGGTCAGCGTGGACTTCAAGGGGAGCGGCGAGCCGGGATTCCTCCGGAAATACGTTGCGGCCAAGGGGCCGGACCCGATCTTCGAGTCGGCTGTCGACCTTCAGAAGCGGGGGGTCCACGTCGAGGTCACGAATCTCATCGTCCCTCAGGTCGGCGACTCGGTCGAGGCCCTCCAGAAGCTCGCGCGGTTCATCCGGGACGAGCTGGGACCGTCGACCCCGTTCCACCTCCTCCGGTTCCACCCGGACTACCACATGCAGGACCTTCCCGAGACCCCGGTCGCGACCCTCGAGAAGCTGCATCATCTCGCGAAGGCGGAGGGACTCGAGTACGTCTATCTCGGGAACGTCTGGGGACACCCGCTCGAGCACACCTACTGTCCGAAATGTGGGACCGTGGTCGTGCGTCGCTTCGGGTTCACGATCCAATCCTGGCGGCTCGACTTGGAGAACCGGTGTCGTAAGTGTGGAACGAAGATCCCGATCGTCGGCCGGCCGCCCGAGAACTATGTCCCGACGTTCGCGACGCCGATCTCCTGATCCCCACGCGCCCATCCTTCGACACAATGCCGTCAATCGAGGCCGACGGGACGGCCAAATACGAGGCGACCCCCGGTGCCACACGGGAGGGCTTGGATGCCCACGACGTCCCGCCGAAGGCAGGGGAGTCGACCGCCGACGCGCCACCCTTCCGACGCCGCCGGGCCCCTTCCCATGGTCGAGATCGTCCTGAGCGGGGTCAACACGGACGATTGGGTCACGGACTCGTTCCGCTCGATGGGCGTCTCCTTCCGCTTGCTTGCCTGCCGTCCGGCCGACCGGGGACGACGGCGATTGCTCCGACTGTTCGAGGTGCAAACGGACGGCGAAGGCTTGGGGCCGATACTCCGTCGCCTCCGCACCCACCTGTCGAGTCGGGAGATGGTGGTCTCGTCCTTTGGCCCGGACCGCGCTCTGGTTCGGATATCGGTACCCATGCCGCCCAGTTGTTCGGCGGCGTTCGAACTCGGGGACTTCTGCATTAACTGCCCTTTCCTGAGCAAAGCGGAGGGGCAAGCACCGGTCACCTGGAAAGTGTTGGTCCCCGAGATTGGCGATGCCCGCCGCCTTCTCCGCGCCTCGGCGACGCGCACCGATCCCCGTCCCGTGCTGCTCCGAGCGGGGGCCTACCGACGCCCGTGGGGACTCACCGGCCGTCAGGAGCGCGCCCTTCGGACCGCGTTTCAGTTGGGGTACTTCGACTACCCGCGCAAGGCCTCGCTCGCCGAGCTATCGGGTCGTCTCGGCATCGGCCGCTCGACCACCCTCGAACTGCTACGGAAGGCCGTCACCAAGCTCGCAGCGCAGTGGTTCTTGGCTGAGCCTCCTGTCGATCGACTGCTCTGAAGGCATCAGCGCCCGCCCGGGGTAGGGACGACGTTCCCGGGCGCCGCTTACGCCGGGGAGGAGGGGCTCGAGCGGGCCCAGGTGGAGGCAGCCCGTGGGCTTGGAACGTGCACTCGGGCGTGCCGAGTCCCCGCGGACCGGCGGGAAGGGGCCAGCGGCACGGTCCGTGAGGAGTATCGGTGCTTTCCTGCCTCCACGATCGCTCGGAACAATTCCTCGATGAGCACCGGCGAGACTCCGAGCTGTTCGGCCCAGACTCGGGCCCGGGCGATCACCCGGCCCTCCTGAGAGGGGTCGGCGACCCGTCCGTCGATCTGAGAACGGAGCCGGATCGCCGAGCACGCGGCGTCGAGCCGGGCGGCGACCAGGATGACGATCGCCCGGTCGATTCTCTCGAGATCGCGGCGGACCGAGGCCAGGGGCGGCGGGACGGACGAGTGGTTCACCATGGCAACCGGACGAACCCGACGCGCCGCAAGTGGGTTCGACCGCACCGGTGCGGGGACCGATTCACATACGTGGCACGGTCTTCGAGGGCCATGGAGATCGTACTCGCCTCCAACTTCGACGACCGATTGGTGGAGGAGACGGCCGACCTCCCGGTCTCTACGTTCTTTGGCGGCTTTCCCGTCCAGCTCACCGGCGGGGGACGGCCCCCCCAGATCCTCCCGCCCGTGGATCCGGACCGGTTCCGCGCCCACCTCGAAGTGGTGCATCGTCACGCGCGTCAGTTCTACGCTACGCTCAACAGCAACGACCTCGGACTGAAGGAGTACGAACCGGGCTACGTCGAGCGTTTCCTCCGTGACGTGGGGCAACTCATCGACCTCGGGGTGGACGGTCTGATCATCGCCCTGCCGGCCCTGATCGAGGCGGTCCGGACCGAGTGGCCCGACATTCCGGTCACCGTCTCCACGTTCGCTCGGATCCGGACGGTCACCCAGGCCGAGTACTACCTGGGCCTCGGTGCGCGGACGATCATCCTCGAGGAGGCGAACCGGGACTTCCGGCTGATCCGGGGGCTCGTCCGGCTTGGGGCCGAGGTCGAGATTCTCGTCAATCAGAGCTGCCTTCCGTCGTGTCCGTATCGGGCCCACCATCTGAACACGAGCTCCCTTGCTTCGCAGCCCGGAGCACCGTGCCCGGCGTTCGAGTACCCCATTCTGGAGTGCGGCCTCGAGTACGTCCGCGACCCCGCGAAGCTGATCTCGGGCATCTTCGTGCGGCCGGAAGACCTCGCGGTCTTCGAGGAGGCCGGGGTGCACCGATTCAAGGTGTCGGGGCGGAACCGGTCCACCGAATGGCTCGTCCGGTGCGCGCGGGCGTATGCCGCCCGGAGCTACCCTGGCGATCTCACCGACATCCTGAGCCTTGTGCAGGTGAAGGGTCCGCTGTCCGCGCTACGACGGGCGGGCCGATCGACCGAGGGCCACGCGGCCCGGGTGCTCGCAGACGCTTTCTCGCCGCTCGCGGAGATGTCCATCGACAACCGCGCCTTCCCTCCGGACTTCCTGCGTCACATCGCCACCGTTGACTGCGAACACACGACCTGTGAGGCGTGCGGTTACTGCCGTTCCGTCGCCCAGCAGGTGCTCCGGGTCGCCGGCCGTCCGGTCTCCGAGTACGTCCCGCCCTCCGACCTGCCGGCCGCGGTCCGACTCCTTCCGTTACTGGGTGCAGGGCCGGCGTAGGCCACCGGGAGCGGGTCTCACGGGGCGAATCCCCGGCCCCCCGTCCCGTTCAATCAGAGGGAGGAGGTTGGTCAGGAGGAGTCTCCTGCCACGGCTGGGCTGGGAGTGGGGCTGCCACGCGGGGTCCCGGTCGTTGAGGAGGACGACGTGCGAAATAGATCATCCCGACGAGGAACGCCACTGCAAGTGCGGCGACGGCGGCAATGATGATCCAGCCCGTCGTGCTTATCCCGGCGGTACTGCCCGACGAGGTCGACCCCGAGCTAATCGGGTCAAGCGCGACGGAGAGGGAGGCACTGGCACCGCCCTTGATGCTGACGTTGTTGTAGTAAGTGTAGTAGCCGGAATCGGACACCACGATCGAGTACACTCCCGCGGGGAGGTAACCGATGCTGAAGCTACCGGAGGTCAGGGTTTCCTTCACCGAGTCAAAGTAGAGGGTGGCGCTCGGGGGGCTCACGGTGACGGTGAGCTTTCCGAGCGGAATCGGAGTCAAAGAGACGTAGACGTGCATGGTGAAGTTGCTCACAATGGTGATGTTGGTGAAGTACGGCTGATACCCCGGGGCTAGCACCGTCACGCTCGCGAAGCCTACCGGGAGGGGCAGTGAAAGGCCCCCCGACGCATTGAGGGTCTCGAGACTCCCGTCGATCCAGACCTGTGCGGTCGCCGGGGTGACCTGCACATCGAGGGTTCCGGGCAGGGCGGTGAAATCGAACGAGGCGATCGAGTCGGATCCCGATGAAACTGACACCGGCTGGGAGGTCGGAGAGACATCGTAGCCCGCCGCGAGGGCGGACACGTCGTAGTTCCCCGGCGGAGCTAAGAAGAGGAACGAATCGGGGGCAGCGGTGACGTTCGGTCCTTGGGTGATAACGTTGCTAGCGTTCGGACCGGAGACGGTGACGGACCACTGCAGCCCTTGGGGCAGGCCCTGTTCCTCCGCGGAGATGAACCCGTACTCGGTGTAGTCTACGTCGACCGTTAGTGGCGCTCCTGCGACGACGAACAACACACTGGACCCCGGCACAAAGTAGGGGGACGGAGTGTACAGGGAGAGGTTGTAGGTGCCGTTCGCAAACCAGACGAGGAGGGTGTTCGGCTCGTTCGTAGAGACCCAAGTGCCATCCGGAAGGATGACTCCCCATCCGAGACCGCCACTCAGTCCGTTCTCGCGGAAGGTCACCGGGTAAATCGAGAAGGGGATGAGCGGGACGTAGTCACCTCCGACGGTGATGTCCCCCGTGTTGTCGTACGGGAGGGACCCGTAAAGGTTGAGTCCGGTCCCGTAGTTCGACCAGTAGTTGCCGCCCTGGTACCAGGTCCCGATGATGCTGCCGGTCAGGTTCCAGCCGTCGACGATCGTGTAGTTCGAGGCAGGCTGCATCGTGACGTTCCACGTGTCGTTGTACGTCACGAGAGGGCAGGTACCGAACTGCAAACACTCGAACAGGTCGTAGGTGACCGTGATCGCCGGGATCCCTACCTCGAACTGGTTGTTGTAGACGAGGTCGCCCGACTCGCTCTCGTTGATGCCGGTGTCCCACCCGCCGGCTCCATCCACGGAGAGCGGGTTGACGGCGACGATCGGCGTCGTGACGAAGGTATTGCCCCATACCACGTTGTTCGTCCCGCCATAGAAGAGCAGGGCGGCCCCCTGGTCGTCGAACGTGTTGGATAGGACTAGGGAGTCCGTGCAATTCCAGAACATCACGGAGCTCTCGGCCATGGTCGAGAGCGCCGACGCGAACCAGCCTAGGACCCCGGCCGCGCGGACCAGCTCAATATTGGACGCGTCGTAGAACTGGAGCTGTAGGTTGTTCGTGAGCGGAAGGCCGAGCGACGCGGCAGACGGGGCCGCGAAGTCCCACGACGGCAGGTTGATCTCGAACGAGGGGGGCGTGATCTGAACGTAGGCCGTGGTTCCCGCGATGAGGAGACCCGGGAATTGGGGGAATTCCCAATCGTTCCACGTCGCGAACTGGGGGGCCAAGGAACCGTATTGGTTGTTGATCAAAACGTACGGATTCCCCACCGTTCCGGCTCCCGCCGAGGAGATTGAGGCGAGCTCTCCGTTGGTGAATGCGAACAGCGGCGTGTAGATCCCGACGGTCGGGTCGTAGGTGAGGCGAACCGACGGTAGGGTGACCGAACCGCTGGCGGTTACGACCTGGATGAACGGGTCGTATTCGTTCATCATGTACTCAAGGGAGTACGTGCCGCCGGCCGGTAGATAGAAGGTGGTTGTTCCTGCTCCCGTCGTAGAAGTCGGAACCCACTGAGCTTGACTCGGGTTGACCGAACTTCCGGTGTTGATGAACAGGAACGAATACTCGCCGACCGGGTGCACCGTGACGGTGTCGGCGACCGCTCCGCTCTGGCCGGAGTAGTTCCAGAGGCCTCCGACGAACGACGGTCCCGGTCGGACGATGGCGATTGGGTTCGGACCGCCGCTGGAGTAGACCGCGAGACCGGTCGAGGTCTCGCCCGTTTCCTGGCCGGCATTGAAGGCCGACGGAACTTCCTCCATCCTCCCCGCCGTCGCGTTCCAGTATTGCAACGAGATGGTCGCGTCGGCGGCCGTGAAGCAGGTCGTGTCGCCGTTGTCGTTCCCGAGAATATCAATCTCCATGTCGTTGGTGGCGCCGGCCGGGTCGTACTGATACCCGTCGGCCTGATAGTACGGAATCGGGGCCGCCTGGGTCGGAGTGCCGACTGTCGAGTTGAAGATCAAGTCGTCATACGACGCCGACAGCCGGGACGTGCCGTTGGACAACGTGTAGTTGAAGTACAGCGCCGGCCGGTCGGCGATTACCGTCGTGTTCGAATAGAGAGTGAGGGTGAACGGGTAGCCGACCGTGACTGTCGGTCCGTATCCTTGCCATATCGCCGGGGGCGGGAACGCGAGGAACGTCCCGTTCGAGCCGGCGTAGATGCTGTTCTGGGGGAAAGTGCCGGCCGGATTCGAGTTGTTCCACACTTCGTCTCCGAAGGTGAGCTGACGAGTGCCGATCGTGTAAATGGCGTAGTTCTGAGCCCAGAATTCGTAAGAGGAGTTCCCGAAGATCGTGACCCCGGCCACGACCGAATTCAGCTGGATTCCGTAGGTGTCGGGACCATCCCCATCGACGTAGATAGACTGAAGGTTCGTGATGTTGACCGTCCCCGCAACGCTCGTGGTGTTGAGCTCGTACGGAACGAGCACTCCGGACTCGTTCCGGATCCCGATGTCCGCCACTCCCATCGGTGCAGGAGCTTGAGTGTAGAACGGCTGGATCGGCCCGGGCTGGTTGGGAGCCGCGCGCCTCGAGTCCGGGAGATGCGCCCTCGCGGTGGGGTTCTCTCGTGGGGAAGTGTGTCTCTCAACGGGCAAGGCGTTGGCGTTGTGGCCGGTCGGGGCCGAAGACATTGGCGTGGACGCGGACCCAACCTTCGAGAGCGTCGGCCCTTGCGAGCCGACCGACCCACTGGCCCACGGTTCGTCGGGCGCCGGACGCACTGGGCCGGAGATTCCGGCGACCAGTCCGAGCGAGCCCAGTACCAGAAACGCGACTATAGCGACGGCGAGCGCCGGCCGAGACGACCACTCGACCATGGAACTTGGGAGAACGAATGAGAGATAGCCTTTCCGGACCCGGGTGGGGTCGCACCGGGACGGCGCAACCCGCGGTCGGATGACATTTCTGGCGCGTTCCCTACTCCACCTCAGCCCGCTAGCCCGACTGCAACCTCATTAGACCGCTTTCAGTGGGCTCGCCATGTGGGGCCCCTCCGACTCTCGGTTTCTCGACGTTGAGGGATACAAGATCTACACCCGAACCTTCGGGGGCCGGAACAAGAATCGCACCTTGGTGTGCGCGCACGGTGGACCCGGCGCGACCCACGACTACCTTCTCCCGCTCTCCGACCTAGTCCGGGCGGGCTATCGTGTGGTCTTCTATGACGCGCTGGGCTGCGGGCGGTCGGACCTTCCCGATGGCCACGAACTGTTCACGCTCGAGCATGACCTCGTCGTCCTCGAGAAGGTTCGACAGTCCCTCGGTGTCGACCGCATCCATCTCATGGGCTCGAGCTACGGTGGCCTCCTCGTGCTCGCCTACGCGACCCGTCACTCCCAGCACCTGACCAGCCTCATTTCGACGGGGGGATTGACGGACGTTCCCTTCGCCACCCGAGAGATGCGGCGCCTCGTCCGCGCCCTTCCCAAGCGGACGCAGGCCACCCTTCGCAAGTTCGAGCGGCGGGGGGAGTTCCAGCACCCCGAGTACGAGGCGGCGGTGATGCAGTTCTACCGCCGCCACCTCTGCCGGTTGTGGCCTTGGCCGGAGGACGTCCAGATGGCCCTCGCGCGTATCAGCCGTCCCGTTTACGGCACGATGAACGGGCCGAACGAGTTCACCATCGTCGGGAACATCAAGGACATCAACTTCAGCCGGGATCTTTCCTCCATCTCCGTCCCAACGCTCCTCATCCATGGGCGCTATGACGAGGTCACGCCCGCCGTGGGCGAGCGAATTCACCATCGGATCCCGGGCTCTCGGCTCCACATCTTCCCCCGCAGCTCGCACGTGAGCTTCTGGGAGGAGCGCCCGGCATACATGCGGCTCGTCCGTGAGTTCATGCGACAGGCCGAGGGCCGGTCGTCACGCTGAACGGATTCTGTACCAGGTCCGTCGATCGCGCGGCCCGCAGTCCCTCGGGCACGACTACCATTAGTGCCGGGGCCAGGATTCGAACCTGGGAACTCCTGCGAGAGCAGATCTTGAGTCTGCCGCCTTTGGCCGCTCGGCCACCCCGGCGCTATCGACGCGAGGAGACGGACACCCTTATTCCTGTTCCGTTTCCTCGTCCGCCAAGTCGCTCTCCTCGGCGATCGGCATCGCGAGGGCTCCCTCGTCGCGCGGAGAGGCACGACGGCCGGGTTCGGCCGGCGTGGACGCGGCCCAAGGCTTACCGACCGATGGGGTTCTGCGTTGGCGACCGCACCGGAGGCACGTTCGAACTCGATGGCCGGACCGCAGGCGAGTCCTTACCGTACGGCCCTCGATCCAGAATGCAGAGCACGACCGGCAATAGAGGTCCCGATACTCGCCCGAGAGCCGGACGTTGTAGCGCATTCCAATGCGGCGCGCAAGCGTCACATACCGGTCCGCGAGCTCGAGGTGGCCGCCGGCGGCCTCACGTTCGGCGAGCGAGAACAGGTCGGAGACCCGACGGCGGGCGATCCGGACCATCACGGCAGTCCGGCGACCTCGCCGTCCGGACCGCTTTACGACTGAGGTTGCTGGCATACCGGGCAATAGACCGCCACACGGCTGATGACGGCCCGACAGCGGATGCAGTACTTCCCCGCCGGGGGTGGGGGCATCGGTCCCACGGCACCGGGCACTGGCGGGGCGAGTACGGCATACCCGGAGGGGGCGTAGATCCAGGGAGCTCCGACCGGCGCCGCCCCGGCGGGCGGGGGAGGGGGAGGAGGGGCTGCGCCGCCGGCCGGGACTGGCGACGAAGCGACCGGGGCCGCCGCGGTCGTCGCGCCACTGGTCGTGGTGTCGACCTGGGGGAGGGTGTACCCGCACTTCGCGCAGAACAGCGCTCCCTCGCTCGCGAGTTCGCCGCAATGGAGGCAGACCGTCACGCTCGGGGGCAAGGTTAATGGCGTATATCACCGTCAGGGGTTCAGTGAGACACCGGTCGGTCGCTCTCGTGACTCAGGACCCCGGGCTCTATCACGAGCTCGCGGGGTTCTTGCGAGAGCGGCGGGTACCGACGATCAGTCTTCTTCCCGGCGAACGAATTCCGGATCAGGTCGCGGTCGTGCTCACTTCCACCTCCGAGGCGCCGTCGATCTCGCACTCGAACGTGTTGGCTGTGGCGGAAACCGCTGACCGCCGAAGTCTCGCCGCGGCGATCCGACACGCGCTTGAGTCCGCCGATGCCACCGAGGCGATCGTCGTGGGCCTCGATCCGGGGCCCCGGCCAGGGTTTTCGATCCTGGCAGGGTCGACCGTCCTGGCCGAAGGGGTACTGGAGTCGCCGGAGTCCGCGGGGGCTTTCGCGAGCCACCTGCGCCACCGGTTCCCCTCGCGGCCGGTGCTCTTCCGCGTGGGACGGGGCGACCCCATCGCGCGAAATCGAATGGTCAACGCTCTCCTCGAGCACCACCGATCGGTCGAGTTAGTCGACGAACAGGGGACCACGCCGCGCGGTCGCCGTCGGCCGCGGGACGCCGCCGCCGCCCGCACAATCGCGCACGTCCGGGGGCGCCCGGTCCGGGAACGCCTTCCGCTCACCGTGACCCCGGGCGAAATCGCGAACCTGCAGCGGTTGAGCCGCGAGGGAAGCGGAGGGCGGTTGACGATCTCCCGCTCGAGCGCCCACCGCGTCCTGCAGGGAGAGATCACGCTCGCCGAAGCCGTGGCGGAGGCGATGGCCCGCCCAAGCCAGGATCGGGCTTCTCGGGAGACGGCTCCTCCCCGCGAACCCCTTTAATCCGACGAGGGGTCGCCGAGTCCGTGACCCTTTCCGCGGAGATCGCAACCCGCGCGCGCCGCGCGGTGCTCGAAAACGCTCTCGCCCATGACGGCGAGGCCCAGTCCGGGCCCGTCCTCTCCCGACTCATGGCGAGCGATCCCTCACTACGGTCGCAGGCGGACGCCGTCCGGTCGCTTGTCTCGGAAACGGTGGCGGAACTCCGTGGCCTTCCGATCGCGGAGCTAGAGGACCGCCTCGCGGAGCTCGGAGGCGCGGAAGCTGTTCCCCCCAAGGCCGCCCGAAGTGAGGCCCCGGGATTCCCCGACCTTCCGGGTGCCGAGATGGGAAAGGTGGTGCTGAGGCTGGCGCCGTTCCCGAGCGGGGTCCTCCACATCGGCAACTCCCGCATGCTCTTCGTGAACCAGCTGTACCGGGAACGGTATCACGGGAAGCTCCTCCTCGTCTTCGACGACACGGCCGGGTCGGAGACCAAACGAATCGAGACCGAGTTCTTCGACCTGATCCTCGGCGACTGCGAGCTCGCCGGGGTTCGGCCGGACGAGGTCCACTACAAATCCGATCGGATTCCGCTGTTCTACCCATGGGCTCGCCGGGTCATCGAGAAGGGGGCGGCCTACGTCTGCCGGTGTCCCCAAGAACTGCTCGGAAAGAACCGGGCGGCCGGCATCGCTTGTCCCGAGCGGTCTCAGACGGTGTCCGAGGCGCTCGAAGAGTGGGAAAAGATGCTGGGGAACGCCTATGGTCCGGGCGAGGCCGTCCTCCGGCTCAAGACCGACATGGCGGACCCCGACCCGGCGTTCCGGGACCGGGTCCTGATGCGCATCAGCGACATCGACCATCCCCGGGTCGGCCGGAAGTACCACGTCTGGCCGATGCTCGAGTTCTCCTGGGCGGTCGATGACATTGAGCTCGGTATGACGCACATCCTCCGCGGCAAGGACCTGGTGATGGAGGACCGGATGCAGAGTTACATCTGGGACCTGCTGGGGATCCCGGGACCCGCGTTCCTTCACTGGGGAATCCTGCGGCTCCGCGAGGCCAAGGTCTCCAAGAGCAAGTCGTACAAGGAGGTCAAGTCCGGACTCTTTGACGGGGTCGCCGATCCCCGCACTTGGTCGCTGCGCTCACTCGTCCGGCGTGGGATCTCGATGGAGGCGCTTCGAGATTTCATCCTCTCGTTCGGGATGTCGCTCGCCGACATCGAGGTGCCGGCGGAGACCCTCTACGCCGAGAACCGCAAGCGGATCGATGCGACGACCATGCGCCGCGCCTTCGTGGCCGACCCGGTACGGGTCGACGTGGAGGGATATCCGTTCGATCTCGCCCACGTGACGCTCCCGAACCATCCGGATCGCCCGGAACTGGGTGAGCGGTCGGTGGCCGCGGGTCCCTCTTTCTTCCTCGCTCGTCGCGACCTCACGGCCCACGCGGCACAAGAGATTCGCTTGAAGGACTTGGTCAACGTGCGGCTCGAAGGGGAGGTCCTGCCCTCCACGGATCGGGTGCGGGCCGTCTTCACCAGCCGCGAGAACCGTAAGCTTCCCCGCCTCCAATGGGTCGGGGTGGACGGCGCGGTCCCGGTCGACCTCCTCGGGACGGAAGGCGACCACAGCCGGGGACTCGGTGAGTCGACACTCGCGACGGCCACCCCGGGCAGCGTGGTCCAGTTCGAGCGCGTGGGGTTCGTCCGCATCGAGCCGGGGTGGATCCCCGGGACGGCGCCGTTGCGGGTCGTCTACGGACACCCCTAGTCGGCGCCGACCTTTTTGTACGGGAAGTCGCTCCCGCGCTCGGACGGCGCATGAAGTTCCTCCACACGTCCATCACAGTTCGGCACATGGACGAGAGCCTGGCGTTCTACACGGAGATGCTGGGCCTCCAGTTCGAACGACGGCGAACGATCCCCGAGAATCACGCCGAGATCGCGTTCGTGCATGACCCGACCTCGGGTGCGCGCATCGAGCTCACCCACTGGGAAGGGAAGGAGACGTTCGAAGCGGGGGAGCAGCTCGACCACCTCGCGTTCGAGGTGGATGACCTCGACCGAACGCTGATGCGCCTGCGGACCAAGAACGTGCGGATCGCGAAGGAGCCGTACCGCCTCTCGGGAGGCTCGTCCCGGATCGCGTTCGTGCTCGACCCGAACGACGTCTGGATCGAGCTCATCGAGCGCGCCCCGGCCTCCGGCTGACGGGGAACCGTGGCGGAGCCGTCCGTCCCTGGTCCTCACCACGAGGGACGCCCGCTCCTCGCGGTCTTCACGGCGACCTTCTTCGTTCGGTTCGCCTTCGGGATCACCGTCGCGGTCCTGTACTACTACATCGCTGGAACATCGGGTGGATCCCCCCAGCAGGTGGTCGGGACGGCGGGCGCGATCGCAGCGCTCTCTCCGGTCGGGGAGTTCTCTACCGTACTGTTCTCCGGCGCGGCAGCCGACCGCTACGGCCGATTCCCCGTCCTGTTCAGCGGAATCGGGGCAGCCTCGCTCATCTTCGTCCTCATCGCCCTGACACGGGATCCCCTCTTTCTAGGAGTGGCGAACCTCGGCTACGGCGTCGCGAGCGGGGCCATCCTCGCTTCGAGCCTCGGGATTGTGGCGGACTCTTCCGGCATCACCGAACGAGGGTTCGAGATGGGGCGGTTCGACGCCATGAACCTCTCGGGATGGATTGCCGGGTACGCCTGCGGGTTCGGAATCGAGGCGTCGGTTGCTAATGGGGCGCTCGGGGGGGCGTTCCTGGCGGGCGCCGCCATCTTGGCGGGGGGGCTCGGATTCGCGGCCCTGTTGCTGCGGGGTAATCCCGTCCACCGTGGGAGTACGGGCTTCGCGATGCGGGAGGTCCTCTCCGCGACGTTCCGACGGAGCGTCCTCCTCGTCACCCTGCCTTGGCTCGTGATCTACATGCTGATCGGCACCGCGCTCTTCTTCTTCAGCCCGGCCTCGAGCGGACTCGGAATCCCCAAGTGGGAGTTCGCGACGATCATTGGGGCGGCCGGGCTCGTGCTGGTGGTGACCCAGCCGCTCTTCGGGCGGTTCGCCGACCGGTTCGGCCGGATCCGCATGATGAGTGTCGGTGCGACCGGGTTCGTGCTGGTGATGCTCTTCGCTTCGCTCATCGTGGCGTTTGGGCCCGCGGTTCCGCTGCTCGCGGGCGCGGGCGTAGGCATTCTCCTCGCGCTCATCTACGGTCCCGCGGCCCTCGCCGCGCTCACCGACCTCTCTCACCAGGTCGGGCGGGCGACATCGATGGCGATTTACTCGATGACCATCTCCGCGGGGATGCTCGTGGGGCTGTTCGCCTCCTCCCAGCTCTACTCCCGGTTGGGAGCAACCGGCCTTTACCTGTTCTTCGGCTCCCTCGCGGTCGGCATGGCTGCCTTGACGGCGGCGCGCGTCGCGGAGCTTCGAGGTCGGGGGCTGGACCGGCCTACGACTCCGGCTCGATGATCACGTGGCGGAGCATCGGGTGGCTCTGCTGGAGGGCGTGAGCCACCTCGTCGATCGCCGATTCAATCTGGTCGGTCGTCAGCCCGTCGTGGAAGTTGATCCGCAGGGCGAGGAGCGCGTCATCCGGCCCGAGGATCATCGACTGCAGCGCTCGCACCTTGGAGACCCGGGGGTCCCGTTCGACGACGCCGAGGATCGTCCGCGCTTCTTCGGGGTCCAGCGACTGCCCGATCAAGAGGCCGTGGCTCTCGACCGTCAGCACGAGCCCGGTGATGATCAGGAGCACCCCCTCGATGATGGCGGCGGCTCCGTCGGCGGCGTAGTTCCCGGTCCGGTAGACGACGATCAGGGCGAAGAACGCGACCAGGCAACCGACGATCGAGACCACGTCCTGGTAGAACACCGACTTGAGCCCGATCCGGCGGGACTCGAGGAACTTCTGGAGCGTCTCCCGGGAATGACGGACCTCACGAAGGGTCACGGCGATGCTCGCCGCGCTCACGAGAAGCGTCGCCCCGATGACCAGCAGGGCGAGGCCGATGTGAGAGACCGCGACGGGCGTCGTGACCTGGTCGAAGCCGGTGGTTAGGGCGAGCAACCCCGCGATCGTGAAGGTCACGACGATGGAGATGAGGGCCCAGTAGAATCGCTCCTTCCCGCGGCCGAACGGATGACGGTAGTCCGCGGGCAGCTGGGACGCATACAGCCCCCAGAGAAGCAGGGCCGCGCCGACGAGGTCGGTCACGCTGTAGATCGCCTGGGCGAGAACGGCGCGGCTCCCCGACAGGACCGCCACGTCGAGGTTGAACGCGAACAGGGCCCCATTGAGGACCAGGGTGGCCACGATGACGACCTGGGAACGCATGGGGCCTGACGACTCACTCCACCCGAGGAGGGGGAGGACGCACGGGTCGACCATAAAGGGTTTCGCTCGGGGACGACGACCCCGGGAGAAGCCCCCGGGGCGAACCAAGCGTTAAATCGCGGAGGCCCGTTCTGCGCTCCCGGTGCCCCGATGAGCGAATCTTCCGCCCGGCCCCCTGCAACCGGAGCCGCACCCAGCGCCGCAGCCCTCCACCGATACTCCCGCCCCCGTCTGAGCCGGCTCGGCCTCGGACCGGGAAAGATGACCCGGTTGAAGCGGCTCCTCTACAGTCACGGACCCGGCGGCGGCACGATGCTCGTCCTCCCGATCGACCAGGGGCTCGAGCACGGCCCCATCGACTTCTTCCCGAACCCGGACGCCCTCGATCCGCAGTACCAGTACGACCTCGCGCGCGAGGGCAATTTCAGCGCCATCGCGCTCCACATCGGTCTCGCGGAGAAGTACTTCCACGAGTACGCGGGCGACGTTCCGCTCATCCTGAAGCTGAATGGGAAGACCACGATCCCGAGCGACGCCCAGGCGTTCAGCCCGCTCACCGGCACGGTCGAGGATGCCGTGCGCCTCGGCGCCGATGCCGTGGGCTACACCATTTACGTGGGTTCCCCGGCCCAGGACCGTGACTTCCTCCAGTTCCTCGACGTCCGGAAGGAGTCGCACCGGCTTGGGATGCCCCTCATCGTCTGGGCGTACCCCCGGGGGGAGGCGATCTCCAAGAAAGGCGGCAAGGAGAGCCTTTACGCCGTCGACTACGCCGCGCGTGTGGCCCATGAACTCGGTGCGGATGTGGTGAAGCTGAACTACCCGGTGCCCTCGGAAAAGGACGCCGACAGCCCGCCGCCGTACAACAACCTCCGCTTGTCTCCCATGGAGGCGTTCCGCAAGGTAGTGCAGAGCGCGGGCCGGTCCCTTGTCCTCGTGTCCGGCGGCGAGAAGGTGGGCGACGAGCAACTGCTCCTCAAGGTCCGCTCTTCGATGG
Source organism: Thermoplasmata archaeon (assembly GCA_035625085.1). GTDB lineage: Archaea > Thermoplasmatota > Thermoplasmata > Lutacidiplasmatales > UBA184 > Lutacidiplasma. Next base: position 1,404 of record DASPQG010000037.1, on the reverse strand, counting down.
ACGCGGGCGCGACCGGGATCATCTTCGGCCGCAACCTCTGGCAACGACCCAAGGCCGAGGCGCTCCGTCTCACCCGGGAAATGCATGCGATCTTCCGGGAATACGCGCAGCCGCCGGCGTAGGTCGACCGTTCGGCTCCTGGTCGAGCTGACGGGCGAAGACCACCCCAAGGCGTGCACGGGCCGTCGGCTGCTCCACTGGGGCCGCGTCGAGCGAGCCGTGCACTTGGGAGAGGGCGTCCGCGGCCCGCTCGTGCTGGACCCGTACGCGCCTACCCCGCTCTCCGCGTCCGACCGTGAGGCGGCGGAACTGGGCGGTCTCCTCGTCGTCGACTGCTCGTGGAATCGGCTCTCCTCCCGCGGTGCGTTCCCGGCCGAAGAGGGCCGCTTCCACCGCGCCGGCCCCCATCGACGTCTTCCGCTGCTCGTCGCGGCCAATCCTCAGCATTACGGTCGCATCGCCCAGCTGAACACGGCGGAGGCGTTCTGTGCCGCGCTCTACGTCTTGGGGCGTAGCCCAGAGGCGCAGCAAGTGATTGCGGGATTCGCGGGGGCCGACGAGTTCCTAGCGATCAACCGGATCCGACTCGATCGGTACCGAGATGCCGCCGGCCCCAAGGAAGTCCTAGAGGCCGAACGGTCGCTGTTCGGTGGGACGTGAGTCCCTCCGGGCGGCGCCTTCGCGACGACGGTCAATCCGGAGCCGGGTACGACTCCCCCTCGGTCGATAGATGCTCAACCCTCAACGCGGCGACGCTCGGGACCGGCCCCTGGAGAGGTAGCCGCGCGAGGATTACCCCTCCGTACCGTTCGTAGACACGAGATGTGTGAAGGGTGAGACACTTCCCGTGGTAGAGGGGCCGCCCGGTGACGTCCGGGTCGTGCCCTCGTAGCATGATGCTGAGGCCGGTGGCGTGGAAGAACGCCTCGAGGTCGCGTTCTCCCCATGCCGGGGCTGCTCCGCGTCGAATCCGAGAGGCGTCGCACTCCGCCCAAGTGATCTCCGCGAGGCGTTCCTCGTCGGGGTCGGTGAAGGCGGCCGTCCACGGGATCGGGAGCTTGCCGCGGGGGAAGCCTGCGTGGGCGAGGTAGGCCCCGTTCGTGGTCGTCACGGCGAGCGGGCCTCGTTCGAGAAGGCCGACGAGCCGGTCGTAGCGGGTCGAGTCGATCCCCCAGAGTTCGTCCACTTCCTCCGGCAGGTGGTGCGGAACCGCCGGGATCCGCCGCACGATCTCGTGATTGCCCTGGATCAGCAGTACGTGCCCCGGGTCCTCCGCGACCAGCTCGAGCAGGTAGAGCGCATTCGCGACCGAACCCGCACCGCAATCGTCGGGAGGACGGTCGACGTAATCGCCGAGACCGACGAGGCATCGGCGGCCCTCCCGATACCGTCGGACGACCTCCT
>DASPQG010000036.1:0-12486 GCA_035625085.1 Thermoplasmata archaeon | reverse complement strand
CTCGAACTGGTCGATGAGCACCACGCGCAGTCGCTCGAGGAGGTCTTTTTCGATGCGGGAGAGCGGGGGCTCGATTACCTCGTAGAGGAACTCGTTGCGGGTGTTGTGGAACGTGATGCGAACGTAGGACAGGCCGGGACGGATCGGCGCGAGGTCGAGCTCTTTGAGCGCCGGGTCGGCGAGCCCCGGCACCGCGGTCATCTCGCGTTCCGAGCCCTGGCCCGAGACGCCGAGCCGGGCGAGCTTCACCGGTCGCGGCTCCGCCGAGCCCTTCCGCAGGGACGCGCCGAGGTTCAAAAACGGCGAGAACCGCTTCCGGCGCTGCTGCTGGGTCGAGATGGCGCCCGTCTCGTAGTCGGGGGCGACCTCGTTCTCTTCGCTCACGCCCTGCGCCATCGACCTTCGTCCTCCGTCAACTGCAGTGCGGCACCAGGGGCGGTACGACGAACCGCATGATGAGCCAGCCGGCGGCGAGCATGATCGTCGCGTGCTGGAGCCCTTCGGGGATCCGACCGTTGAACAGCACGCCCGCCATGATGCCGTCCCCGACCGCGTGGACGATCACCGCGACCATGAACGCGAGGAACAGCACCGGCACGAACTGGAACGCGAGCGTGATCGCTCCCGAATTCGAGAGCGTACCGGTCGACACCCCGCAGCCGGCCGTGATCATCTGCGGCAGGAACACCGCGGCCATGATGTAGATCGTGACGAGGAAGACGAAGAACGAGATGTAAATCACCGTCACGTAGGTGAGCATCGAGATCTGGCGCGACTGCTGCGCGAGCTGCGCTTCCCGGGTGTCGTGGGCGACCATCGTGAGGACGTCGGCCACGTTCCCGCCCGCCTCGTTCGCGCGCGTCACGATCGAGACGACCCGCTGGGTGAGCGGGGTCGGGACGCGCTGCTCGAAGAGGTCGAGCGCGTGGGCGACGGGGACGCCCCACTCGATCTGGCTCGCCATCTTCTTGATCTCGTCCGTGAGGAGGCCGTAGCGGCCCGTGCTCGCGACCACGATCGCGTCCGGGAGCGTCATCCCGAAGCGACCCGCCTCGGCGACGTCGCGCAGGAAGTCCGGGAGGCGCTCCTCGATCTTCGCGATCCGGCGGAGACGGGCGGTCTCCGCGAAGCCGTACGGCGCGATCAGGCAGAGCGTGCCGAGCACGAAGAAGTCGACCGCGGGGTTCGCCCCCGTCGCCTCGCCGGGCGCGAGCGTGATCGAGAGCGTCCCGACGTAGCAGAGGGTCCCGATCACCCAGAAGACGACCGCCACCGCGGCGCCGGCGATGAGGAGGATCATCTCGCGCGAGAGCCCTTCCGCCTGCGCGCCCGGCGTCACGACGATCGAACGGACCTTGCGGACGGACGCCGGCGGGAGCTCGGTCGCCATCCTAGACCATCTCCTGCGCGAGCGAATACATGAAGAAAATGAACCCGAACTGGGCGAGCGGGATCATCGCGCCGACGATCCCCCAGAGAAGGTCGATCATGAACGTCCCGCCGCCGCCGATGACCGCGAAGATCGCGATGATGATCACGAGGAAGAGCGGGAACGCGACCACGACCGTGACGAACGTCTCCGCGAGCAGTCCCATCGTCTCGACCCGCTGGAGCTGGTCGAGCTTGTTCTCGCGCTCGTACTGCTCCGCCTTGAGGAGGAAGTACGGCTTCAGCTGGCCGCCGCTCGTGGCGGTCGTCACGACGCCCTGCAGGAAGTCCTGGAACCGCTTCGAGGGAGTGCGCTGAGCGCCGTTGCGGATCGCCGTCAGGATGTCGACCCCCAGCAGCTCCGTGTCGCGGGTGATCCACGCCGCCTCCTCCGCCACCTCGCCGTAGATCTTCTGGCGGCCGAGCTCCCGGAAGATCTGGTCGACGTTGACGTCGGCCGAGCTCATCGCCGAGATGAAGCTCATCGCAGGCGAGATCTTCCGGTCGATCTTGCGGCCCCGTTCCTTGGCCTTCGACCCGGGGGTCCCCTGGAGCACGAAGTACGTCCCGACCGTCCCGAAGACGGGAAGGAGGACGCCGATGAGGAGCCCGAGCAGGACGACCCCCGAGGTGACGAACAGGACGCCGACAATCACGCCGGCGATGACCGTCGCGATGCCGACCACGACCGTCGTCGCGAGCGTGACCGCCGTGTATTCATCGGAACGCATCCGGATGTGCGCCTTGACGAGGTTCTCGTCGAGGGTCGGGTCCGGAGGGCGGGCGAGGACGCGCGCGCGGAACGTCTTCCAGGCCCACCGCTGGAAGCCGGTCATGCTCGAGTGGGTCGGTTGCTCGCCGCGCTTCAGCCGGACCGTCCGGGTCTGGCCGGATTTCGTGGGGGGGGACGGGACGGTCGCACGGGCGGTGGGGGTCGCAGCCATGCTCACTCCTCCTTCGGGGCGACGTCGGTCTCCGCCGCCTTCGCCTTCTGAGCGGCCTCGACGCGGGCCATGACGTCCTTCGGGTCCTTGTAGTATTCTGCGATCGTCCGCCACAGCTGTCGGTAGTCGGTCGTCTTGCTGTCCACGAGCCACCGGATCACTTGCGTGCGGCGCTGGAACTCCGTGTCCATCTCCTCGGTGGTGTAGTTCTTGAGTTCCATGATCTTGTCGAACAGGAACGAGTGGCCCTTGAACACGAACTTGTCCGTCGCCGGGTCCCACTCGTAGACGGTGTTCGTGATCAGCTCGTTCGTCTCGGGCTCGAATCCGACGATCTCGAGCACCTGCTTCAGCCGCCGGACGACGCCCTTGTCGCTCCGGGTCTGGATCTGGATCACGACGTTGTTGAGCGCCGAGAGAAGGATTCGCGGCGTGTTGATCGGCGGGTTTTCGAGCCGGTTCACCATCGACTTCACGCTGTCGGCGTGCATGGTCGAGTAGGTGGTGTGGCCGGTCGCCATCGCCTGGAACATCGTGTACGTCTCCTTGCCGCGGACCTCGCCGACGATGATGTAGTTCGGCCGCTGCCGGAGCGCGGCCCGCACGAGGTCGAACATGTCGACCTCCCCGGCCGCCTTGCCGTCGAGGCCCCGGTCCCCGGTCCCGCTGCGCGTCGCGCCCGGGATCCAGTTCTCGTGGGGCAGGTTCACCTCCCGCGTGTCCTCGATCGAGACGACCTTCGCCGTCGGAGGGATGAACAGCGCGATCGCGTTGAGCGTGCTCGTCTTGCCGGCGGCGGGACCGCCGCAGACGATGACCGACTCGCCCTGCTCCGCGGCGAGCCAGAAGTAGGCGACCATCTCCTCGTTCGCCGTGCCCATCGCCACGAGGTCGACCGGGGTGAACGGTCGCTCCTTGAACCGCCGGATCGTGAAGCTCGCGCCCCGGGTCGTCACCTCGCGCCCGTACGTCGCCTGGACCCGGTGGCCTTCGGGGGTCGTGCCGTCGAGGATCGGCGACGAGACGCTGACGGCCTTGTTGCACCGTTGCCCAAGCATCACGATGAACGAGTCGAGCGCGTCCTCGTCGGCGAACACGATGTTCGTCTTCACGCTCTCGTACTTCCCGTGGAAGATGAACAGCGGGACGTCGACGCCATCGCACGAGATGTCCTCGACCTCGATGTCACGGATCAGCGCGTCGACAGGCCCGTAGCCGACGAAGTCCCGGAGCGTGTAGTAGATGATCCGCTCCATCGAGATCGGAGAGAGCGTGATCCCGCGGCTCCGGAAGTATTCTCGGGCCTCCTCGCGGAGATACGCCCGCTTATCGGCCGGGCTCATCCCCCCGACGTCGGCGCCGAGGATACGGTTCAGCGTCTGCTTGAGGTGCTCGACGAGCTGCTTCTCGTGGGCCGAGAGCTGCGGCTCGATCACCTCGTAGAGATACTCCTTGTTCCGGTCGTTGTAGGTGACCCGGGAGTACGAGTACGGAGGGTTGACGGCGCTCACCTCGAGCTCCTTCATCGTCGGCTCGAGGAGCCCGGGCATCGCCGTGATGAACGTGCCGGGAAGCCCCTCTTCCTCGCCCTTCGACGGCGCGGCCGGGGCGAGCGGAGAGGGCTCGGCGCCCGCCGGTGGCGCTCGGGGGATTTTCACTCGGAACGATCCCGCCGCCATCGCTCTCCTCACGAACTCCCGATGCCGACCGAAACCTGCGTGCCGGCATAGAAGAGGGACAGGTAGTTAACCGCCTTCAGCGACAGGGTGAGCACCGTCGTCGTACCCGAGGGATTGTTGCAGCTGTAGGTCCCCGGACTCGTCGTCAGCGAGTACTGGGCCGACGGGACCCCGCTCACGTTCAGCTGGCCCGATAGGAACCGGTACCAGGCGCACGGGTACATCGTCCCGATCTCGAACGTGTAATTGAACGCCCGAAGGACGCGCGAGGTCGTGTTGTAGCCGTTGTAGGTGACCTGCTGGGCGTACCGGAGGTGGCTGTAGACCTCTTCCGCACCCTGTCCGACCACCGTCGTCGCGTTGCCGTACAACTGCAGGAAGCTCGAGGAGACCGTCGTGTTGCCGGCGAAACTGGTGATGTTGAAGGGGGGCGCATACGCCATGATCTGGAACGGCCCGCCCTGCACCTGGATCACCCCATCGGCTTCGTAGATGAACGTCTGGGCCGCGTAGTACCGGTTCGGGAGCTGCATCGTGAGAAGGCCCGTCGTCACCTCGAACGTGAGCAGGCCGGAGCCGCCGAACCCGGGCTTGATCGTCTGGTTCTCGAAGATGCAGTAGGCCGGGTTCACGGGCTGGCCGTAGTTCGACGAGGTCGCCCCCGAAGTGCCCTTCTGGTAGAATCCGGCGGGGCAGGTCGAGGGAAGGAAGTTGAGGATCCCCTCCGTCGGCTGGGCGAGCAGGGGAATCCCCTGCGAGCTGATCGTGAACGGGGCGCCGAGCGTCGGGGGGACCCCAAGGACGTACTGGGTGTCCACGTCCGACTTGAACTGGGCGAACGAAGCGGCGGCCGCGGAGGTGAACGACGATTCGTTGTCGGTCATCCAGAGGGGCACGTACTGGGTCAAGAAGATCCCGAACAGCGCGAAGAAGACCAGCAGGGCGAGCAGGGTGCCGACGACGGCGACGACCCCCCGTCGCTGCGAGCGTAGGCGCCGGGCCCGGCGAAACCGACGCGCCGACCGGCGAACTGCCGCTCCCCCCATCAGATGGACCGCAGCCCAGAGCGCAGACTCCGAGCAGCGTGAATTAGGCCCGGTTCGGGTATAAATATGTGCGCGGCGGAGATGGGAAAGAATCCGGTCCAGCGCTGACCCTTTAGCCCCCTGCTCCTCTGCCCGCGGGATGGCCCTGCGCGAGATCACCTTCACGCTCCCGAACCGGCCGGGCGCGCTGGCCCGGGTCGCCCGGGCGCTCGCTCAGGAGAAAGTGAACCTCGCCGCCATCAGCGTCGACTCGGCGGCCGGAAAGGGCCGGGTCCGCCTCATCGTGAGCGACCCGGACCGGGCGACGACGCTCCTCCGATCGGCCGGCTACGGGGTGGAGGTCCGCGAGATGATTGCCGTGCGGCTCGAGGACCGGGCGGGGACGTTCCTGAGGGTCCTCGAGACCCTCGGGCACGAGGGCCTGAACATCCAGAGTGTCGCGATTCTCGTCGCCCGCGAGGGGAACCAGACGCTCGTGGCCCTCTCGACGAACGATCTTGCCCGCACCCGCAAGATCCTGCAGCGCGCCGGGATGGCGAGCAAGGTCGCCGAACGTCTCGTCTCGAACGATGACCTTCTCGCGACGGCCCCAACCATCCCGTCCGAGTCGGTCGGCCTCCTCCTGTGACCGCCGCCGCACAAAGCGTATGAGGACCCGACTCTCCGGGGACGGCCGCGCGGTTGTGGTCTAGTGGTTAGGACGGTAGCTTCCCAAGCTACCTACTCGGGTTCGAATCCCGACAACCGCATTCGCTCCGGGAACGCCCGCTATTTCACGGCGAGGTTCACGTCGTACGTCCACCAGAACCGACGGCGCCCCGTGCCGAACGTCCGCTCCGCGACCGCCCGGAACCGCCTCCACACTCTCTCCGGGCTCTCGGCCCCTTCGTCGAGTCGCGCCGCGACGTGGGCGATGCTCAGCGGAAGGTCCAGCGCCCGTTGGAGGTCCCCAACATCGGAGTGGTGAAGGGAGATCTCCCCGACCCAGCGAAACCGACGGCTCTGAGCGAGGCTCGCGGGATGCCGAGCCTTCTCCTTCGGCTGAGTCGGAAGATGCGCCCACCGCATGAGCTCGACGAACGACGGATCGAGCTGCGGGTCGATCAGGGGTGGAAGCGCGTAGTCGTACGCCGCGAAGACCCCGCCCCGTCGGAGGATCCGGGCGATCTCGGGGATCGTAGTCGCGGGGTTCATCCAGTGAAACGACTGGGAGCACGTCACCACGTCCGCGCTGCCGCTCGGGAGCCCGGTACGGTCGGCGGAGGCCAAGCGATACTCCACATGGAGGGCCCGGCGGGCCCGACGGAGCATCACCGGATTCGACTCGATCCCGACGACCCGGCGCGCTCTACGGCTCCATGCGACCGTTGAGTAGCCGGTTCCGGAGCCAAGATCCACGACGAGGTCGGGGGTCTCTCTGCCGCACAGTTGGCAAAGAAGCGTGAGGAGGTCCGACGGGGGCTTCGGACGCGAGCGCACATATCGAGCAACGAACTCCGGTCGCTCGTACGGGTTCTCCCCGCTCGCCATCGTGGACCCCGGATTCGCATCGGCGCAAGAACTCTTCCGGGCTCCTTACCGGTATTCCATACTGGGGGCGAGGGGCCGGCACTCCGGAGACCCATCCGTCAGGCTGGTCAACCGAAAGAAGCAGCCTCCCTTCACACGACGAACAAACACAGCGGGGGCCATCGAAGCATCGTTTGCCCAGATTCCGCGCCTACCCCTTCATCTCGAGCGTCGGGTTCCCGGTGGGGTGACCGCCGGCACGGACGTCCGGGTGCGCCCGGCGCGGGACGAGGACCTCGAGGGGATCGTTGAGGTCTACAATCACTACATCGAGAGGACGCCGGTGACCTTCGAGATCGAGCGCGCCACCCCCGACGGTCGACGCTCGTGGCTCGAGGAGCATCGTTCGGGGGGCCGGCACCGGCTCGTGGTCGCCACCGACCCCGTGAGTCGGGTCATCGGCTGGGCCACGACCAGCCCGTTCCGCCCCCGGGCCGCGTACGCCACGACGGTCGAAGCGTCCGTCTACTGCCGGCCCGACTACGTGGGGCGCGGGATCGGGAGCCGCCTCTACAGCTCGCTCTTCGCGTCGATCCGGGACGAGGACATCGAGCGGATCGTGGCAGGGGTCACGCTCCCCAACCCGGCCTCGGTGCGGCTCCACGAGCGGTTTGACTTCCACCACGTGGGGACGTTCCACCGCGTCGGGCGCAAGTTCGGCCGCTACTGGGACGTCGCGTGGTTCGAGCGTCCCCTGCGACCGAGCGATCCTCAGGTCCCGGCTGCCTGACTCGAACAGGCGACCTGAGGATATCCACGGGGGCCGCCGGAGGTCCGGCAGTCTCACCTACAGTCCCCCGCTCTACCACTGAGCTAAGCCGGGACGCGGGAAGGAGCGGTGCATGACCTATAAACTCTCTGTGGCCCCTCCGACCGCCGGCACCCCATGCGGGTCCTCGAGCACCGCCGCCACAGCCTCCGTGCGCCGTCCGACCCCCACCTGAGCCCGGCGGGCGTCGCGCTTGCCCGTCGCGTCGCGGGGACGATCGGCCCGTTCGAACGGGTCGTGACCTCCCCGAAGAAGCGGGCGGTCGAGACGGCGGAGGCGCTTGGGTTCTCCGTCGATGCGACGATTGCGGAACTCGCCGAGATGCCGGACGACGCGGGGCTCGCGGTCGATACCCTGGGCGATCACATGTTCGCCGACTACGTGCGGGGCGTTGCGCGGAGCCACGCGATGGCCGAGTACGCCCATCGCCAGGCCGAGCTGATGGCCCGCGAGCTCGACCGGTTGCCGGAGGGCGGCCGCCTCCTCCTGATCTCGCACGGAGGGATCATCGAGTTTGGTGCCGCGGCTGCCCGTCCCCGGGAGGCGCGCACGTGGGGGGAGCCTCTCGGTCCCCTCGAAGGGGTCCGGCTCTTCCGGGACCACGGCTCGTGGGTCCGCGGAGAGGTCCTCCGGATCGTGAAGTGAGACCGGGCCGGGTGGCCACCGGGCCGTCAGGCCAGCGCGCGCCGGATCCGTGCCGTGACCTCGTCCGGGGTCCCGCTCGCGTCCACCGAGCGAAGGAGGTGACGCTCTCGGTAGTACTCGAGGAGCGGGGCCGTCTGCTCGGCATACACCTTGAGCCGCTGGGTGACCGCCTCCGGTCGGTCGTCCGGGCGCTGCACGATCGGGACGCCATCTTGGTCGCACTTGCCGGGGACCTTGGGCGGTTTCGACGAGAGGTTGTAGACCGACTGGCACCTCGGGCAGATCCACCGCTCCGACAGGCGCTGCACGAGAAGGTCCGGCGAGATCTCGAGGGAGATGACCCGTTCGACCTGCGAGAACTTTCCGAGCTCCTCGGCTTGGGCGAGGTTGCGGGGGAACCCGTCGAGCAGGTACCCGACCTTGGCGTCCGGCTGGTCGAGCCGTTCGTGGAGGATCCGTAGGACGAGAGGGTCCGGGACCAGGCCGCCCGAGCGAATGTGACCTTCCGCGGCCAACCCCAGCGGGGTCTTCGCCGCGACCGCCGCCCGGAGGAGGTCACCGGTCGAGAGATGAGGGACCCCCAGCTCGCGTGCGATACGGGCGGCTTGAGTTCCCTTGCCGGCGCCCGGGGGGCCGAGGAAGACGACGCGGTGCACCATGGCCGACCGACCCGTGAGGGCTACTAAGGCGTTTTCTCGGAACCGGTCTCGCCGATCCGGCTGCCCCGACACGGCCGGCCCGTGATCGCCGCCTCGAGGTTCGAAAGGTCACGGCCCGGGACGATCAGCAGCGGAATCTTGGCCCGCGCGAGCGCGTCGACGCCGAGACGATCGAACAGGAAGTTCTGACCCGCCTCGCCGGACGTGCCGGAGTGGACCATCGCCCGGAATTCGGGCCAGCTCAGCCGCTCGATCCGGCGGGCGTTCGGATGGGTCCTGGGGTCCTGGTCGTAGACCCCGTCCACGTCCGTGGCGTTCACCACCCGCGCGGCGCGGATCCGCACCGCAACGAGCGCCGCCACCCCGTCGGTCGTGTGCCCCGGCTCGGTCCCTCCGAGGATCACGGGAGACCCGGTCCTCAGCTGCTCGACCACTGCGGGGACCGTCGTCGGGGGGTGCGCCGGGGCCGGAGGGCCGACCCGGGCGGCGAGCAGCCGAGCGTGAAGCCGAGTGACCTCGATGCCGACCTCGTCGAGCTCGAATTCGGTGAGGCCAAGGGCTCGCCCCAGCTGGATGTACTCGCGGGCGGTCCGACCCCCGCCCACGGTGACCACCAACGGGCGTTGGGCGCCGAGCCGACGGAAGAGATCGGCGAGGTGCTCCAGGTACTCGGTGTCTCCCTGGCCCGTGAGCAGGACGGAGCCCCCGACCGACACGACCACGGGCGTTCGGTCGCTCGCGGGGGAAGGAACCATCCGAAGCCGGGAGGGCCCCCGCCGCTTATCACTATGGGCCCGTGGCGGCGCGGGGTTGAATAGGGGCGCGGATTCCGGGGGGCGTGCCCGAGGACCAAGAGCGGGCGAAGGCCGTTGCGGCCCGATCCGCCGTCGAGCGCTACGTGAAGCCGGGCCAGCGGCTCGCGCTCGGCACCGGATCGACCGCGGCCCAGGCGGTCCGGGCGATCGCGGAGCGGTTCCCGGACGGCAAGTTCGACTGCGTCGCGAGCTCTCAGGCGACCGAGGCGCTCGCCCGGGAGCTCCACATCCCCGTCCGACCCCTCCGGGGCGATGACCACTTCGAGCTGATGCTCGACGGCGCGGACGAGGTCTCTCCCACGCTCGACATGACCAAGGGCGGGGGTGGTGCGCTCCTTCGGGAGAAGCTCCTCGCCTGCCGGTCGGCCACGGTCGTGATCCTCGTCGACCCCTCGAAGCTCGTCGGCGCCCTCGGCGAGCGCGCTTCGATCCCGGTCGAGGTCGTGCCGTACGCCCGTCCGGTGCTCGAGCGGGACCTCGTCGAGGACGGCTACCGGGTGCGCCTTCGAGTCGGCAGCGACGGCCGACCGTTCGTCACCGACAACGGCAACGAGATCCTCGACCTATCCCCTCGCGAGCCGATCCGCGCCCCGGCGTCCGCCGCGGAGACGATCCGCCACCATACCGGTGTGATTGAGGTCGGTATCTTCGCCGGTCTCGCGAGCGTGGTCGTCGTCGGGTACCCGGACGGTCGGGTCGAGGAGCGCCGCCCGAAGGGTGGCCGCAAGCGCTGACCGACCCCGTCCGGGCCAAGCGTCGCCGTTATCCGCCTTCGGGACTGGCCCCCGCTACCAAGGCCGGGGGCGGCAAGCGAGCATGCAGGGGAAGTTCATCCAGACCCGACTCGACGACCACGTAGGGTACATTCAGATCAACAAGCCGAAGGCGAACACCTACGACCTCGCCATGATGCAGGAGATGGACCAGGCGATCGAGGAGTTCCGGTTCAACGACGACGCCCGCGTTCTGGTGCTGACGAGCTCGGTGCCCGGCTTCTTCAGCGCCGGGGCGGACATCGAGATGCTGAAACAGAGCCAGCCGGACTTCAAGGCGATGTTCTGCCTCCACTGCCAGGAGACGCTCGACAAGTTCGCATCGACCCCCAAGATCGTCATCGCGGCGATCAACGGCCACTGCGTCGGCGGCGGGCTCGAAATCGCGCTATCCACCGACCTTCGGATGATGGCGAAGGATTCGGGAAAGATCGGGCTCCCCGAGGTCACGCTCGGCGTCCTTCCGGGCACGGGAGGCACTCAGCGGCTGCCCCGCCTCATCGGGCAGTCCCGGGCGCTCGACATGATGATCACCGGGAAACTCCTCACCCCCGACGAGGCGCTCGCCATCGGTCTCGTGAACTACGTCTTCCCGAAGGAGACGTTCGAGAAAGATGTCCAGACGTACGCGAGCGCGCTCGCGAAGGGTCCGGCGCGCGCGGTGAGCCTCATCAAGCGCTCGGTCCTCGAGGGGATGGAGATGCCCCTCACCGCGGGCCTCGCCCTCGAGCGGGAGCTCCAGAACCGCCTCTTCGTGACCGAGGACGCGAAAGAGGGGCTGAGCGCATTCGTCGAAAAGCGAAAGCCCACCTTTAAGGGACGTTGAACTTCTAGGAACGGCACCCGAGCCCATGACCGCCCCTGAGTCGCACGCGAAGGGAGCCCCCAGCGCGAAGAGCATCCAGGAGGGGGGCACGATCGAGCCGGTCCGGGAGATCCTCTGGGGGTCGTCCGCGGGGGTCCGGAAGTACGAGACCGCCGAGGAGGTCCCGCCGGACATGCGGAAGCTCATCGTGAAGCTCCTCGTCGTTCAGGCGGACACCGAGTTCGCCTCCATCCAGCAGCACCGGCCGTGGCTCGATCGGGCCCCGACCCTCGAGGACCGCTGGATCGAGTCGCGGATCATCGCCGACGAGGCGCGTCACGGCCTCCAGGCGTGCCGGATCCTCCGCGACTTCGGGGAGGAGGGCCAGCGTCTCATCGACGAGCTCCTCACGAAGAAGGAGGGCGAGCACAAGCTGGACGCCTTCAACATGAAGTTCGACCGCTGGAGCGACGTCGGGGCGTTCACCTGCTTCGTCGACCGGGTGGGCGTCTACCAGCTCCGCGCGTTCCAGGAGTGCTCGTACGGTCCGCTCGCCCGCGCGATGCCGCTCATGCTCAGCGAGGAGCAGCTCCACCTCAATTTCGGGGCGAGCGTCCTCCGCCGGATGGTCCAGGACGGCCCGAGCTACTCGGGCTCGAAGGAGGAGGCGCAGGCGGCGGTCGAGAAGTGGTACCCGCGCGCCCTCGACATGTTCGGCCACTCGAACTCCGAGACGAGCCGCCGGGCGATCGAGTACGGCTTGAAGCGCTGGACGAACGAGGAGGCCCGGCGCCGCTACATCGACGAGGTCACGAGCCTCGTCCCCTCGCTCGGGCTGACGCTACCGCCTCCCGAATTCGACCGGCACGTCCTCTAGGGAAGTAAGAGGTGTAGGCTCGGGGCGTCGATCGCCCCCTCGACCTTCCTACGCGACCCGTCGGCCCCCGGGACCCGGGTGGAGCACTTCGGTCCGCTCCACCCCGGGGAGCTTCCGGAGGCGCCGGCGTACCCTCGGGACGTCCTTCGCGAGGGTGAACACGTGGAGGTGCGCTCCCGCGTCGTGGGTGTAGCCGGCGAGCGGGCGTCCGGCTTCCCGGTTCATCGAGCGGACCTCGGCGAGGAGAGCGCGCGAGGTCGTCGTGAGGTAGTCGAGGGAGGGCCGGGTCGTCTCGCAGACGTCGCGGAAACTATCGCACTCCTCCATGATGAGCGGGAACAGGCGGCGGGGGTTGCGGGTCCGGATCGCGTCGCGGATCTTCCGGATCCGCGGGGGAAGCTCCCGGAGCCGGCGGGCGTAGGTGGGGCTCGTCGCGACCGTGGACTGCATCGCGTCCTCGGAGCGGATCGCCTTCAC